>CAYMJD010000096.1:0-1537 GCA_964390895.1 Microcaldota archaeon | reverse complement strand
CATACTGTAGTAAACTATATATATCTGAAAGGACATATCTCTAACGTGGTCATATGGTAACAATACCAAGAAAGCAAGCATGCATAGAAGGTATAGACTTCAATGGGAAATGCAGGCTTGCGATGTTGTCAGAAGATCCAGAGACCCTCATGGCACTAAGCAAGGATCCTATTGGGGTAGTTAGGTCAGTGCTAGCCTCCTCAAACATACATCTTGAAGAGTTTCCTAAAGTGCTTGAGTGCATACGGAAGGATAGGGATTATGTGGTGAGATACAATCTTATAGGCAATCGGACAGTATCTGATGAGATCCTGAAAAGCATGGCAAAAGAGGACCAAAGCTTCTATGTAAGGGATGCTGCAAGAAAAGAGCTTACTAGAAGGAATCCCATAAATGAGAGCTTTGAAGCTGTGCAAATAAGCGGAATTTTCCCTTAAAAAGCGCTAAATGAACGTAAAAGCGATAATGTGACAACAATAATAAGTACCAATAAACCAAAAAGCAAGGGCAAAATTGCAAACCTGATTCGTCGAGCCACAGGGAATCCCATAAGCACTGCCATGGGCCTCGGCTTCGCCCTGTTCGGGGTTGGCGTTTCTGCAACAGTAATAGAGATAATCAATGCAAGCATACATGACATACCTATTGCACAGCTGACAAGCGACCCGAAAGTTGCCTTGCTGATGGGGGGAACCGCTATAGTGGGGGTGTTGGTGCTTACTGGTGCACCATTGTGGATCAACAGCAGCAAGAATGATACAAAATAAATGATTTTTGCAGAGTGCAACGGCATGGTTTACAAAAACAACGAGATAAATTCGATACAGAAAGAGGTTCAAGCGATGAACGTCAGTATCTGGCGTATCGGAAGCAATACCTCTAAGATAGTCTTAAAGGTGTGATACAATTGGGCATCGTACGGGAAAGGCAGACCGCAAAACAGAGACGTGCAGTGAGAGATGAAGCTGTGAGAATACTGCTGGCAAAAGGAACCGATAGAAGCCAGCTCGAGAGCCAGAGCACACATGCGTGGCTTAGGAGGCACATCCCTGAGATAAGAGTTACAGGAACCGTCAGAATCCATCAGAAGGCATCAAGGTTCTCCCTTACAGAGCTAGAGGGATTAATTAGGCAGCTCAAGGGGGATGACGGCTGTGGTGTAAAAATGGCGATGGCGAAAAAGGATTTTTCACAATCGGGGCCATGGATTAAGGACGAAGGAAAAATCCACATAAGAGATTTAAATGACTGACATAAAAAAGCCGGGCGGGATAACACCCACTGGCCACTTACCCGCCGTGGATTCGAGAATAGGTAGCTTCTTCACTAGAAGGAAGAATGAATTAGATTCGGTCAGACGTCTGCCCATACATATACAATCTAACTTTTTGATTTCTTTGAAAGCATACCAAAGACACGATTGCTGCAACCAGACCAAAACCCTAGAGATAATTGGAGGGTATTTTATGGAAACACGTGGGAGGACGCACACAATAAGTGCTGGGAGAACGTAAACTATATGTTGAATAATGATCTA
>CAYMJD010000095.1:0-1539 GCA_964390895.1 Microcaldota archaeon | reverse complement strand
TTGGTGAACTGTATCACATATGTTATAGGGTGCTGTGCGGAATAGCTTGTGAGTATCGCCTCTGAGCATGGAAGAGACGACTGGAGGCTGCATATCGATTGCAGATATGATGAGACAGGGGATGAGAATGAGAGTATGAAGACAAGGGCTATGACGAGCGCGATAACGATGAACGCCCAGGAATATACCTGCAGGAGTTCCGTTGCAGATTGGAGTTTTTTGCCAGTTTTAGGCGATTCATACATGGTTATATGCCTCACTCATCTATTATTAAACATGTAAGACGAAAAAGTTTATATGCCTATTGCGGTCAAGCTAAAGGCGTTCCTGAAACTCACAAGGATAGAGCACAGCATAATGCTTGTGATCGCTGTGTTTGCTGGAGAACTCATAGTCCTTGGAAGGCTTCCCGGCCTTTATTATTCGTTGCTGAGCGCAATCGTTCCGATATTCATAAGCATGGGCTCTTTCGCGATAAACGACTATTTTGATGTCAAGCTTGACAAGGCGAACGGGAGATTCGACAGGCCCATTGTCGCAGGGCTGATAAAAAGGAGACATGCGCTCTGGGTTGCATTCTTCTGCTTCTTCGTGGGGGTTGCGGCCAGCGCCTTCATCAATGCATATGCGTTTGCGATAGCGCTCGCCTTTGCCGCCCTTGCTGCCCTCTACAGCTTCAAGCTAAAGGAAATGCTTCTTGTAGGGAACGCTTATATAGGGCTTGCGATGGCAATACCATTCTTATTCGGAAACTTTGTTGTATCAATGCGGATAAACCTTCTTATCGTGATAATATCTGCGACTGTCCTTCTCGGCGGCATTGCGCGCGAGATACATGGGACGATAAGGGACTACAAGGGAGATAGAAAAATCAGGAACGTGGAGAGCCTGCCCTATTATGTTGGAGCGAGGGCTTCGGGCATCTATGCGTTTGGGCTCTATGTGGCTGCCATTACGCTCAGCTTTTACCTCTTCCTTGCCAATGCAGCGGGACCGTTCCACATGAACCTCTTCTACATCGCGGCAATAGCTGTGGTTGATGCGATGCTCCTTTACGTGTGCGCCGCATACCTTTCCAGGAAGGCGCCTAAAGGAAAGGCACTTAAGCTTGCAAGGAACCTTTCGCTTCTCGCAATGGGGCTTGCGCTTGTGATTTACCTTGTGTCTAACTTCGTCTATTTTGCGGTATGACGCTGCAGCCCGTAAATAGGGTCCTGTGCTACAGATGGGGGAATCCCTAAAAAACCAAAACATATCAAAAGCAATAAGAATGTTCGATAGCAGATTTCTCATCTGGAGTTCGGGATTGCGGGAATCGAACCCCATCCTGAGCTTATATGCCAGCGCGGCGCCTATAATGAAGCCGCGCGCCTCTATCCCTGCTATTATGTCTATGTCGTTTGGAAGCTTGCCTGCAAGGAGGTCTACGGCTGTGCCGAATGGTTGGCTGTCATGCAGGAGCGGGGCTATGTCCCTGAATAGTACGCCTTCTCTTGGATAGTCCCGTATGCCCCTTTTCCTTGACCTTACGAGTTCTAT
>CAYMJD010000094.1:0-1597 GCA_964390895.1 Microcaldota archaeon | reverse complement strand
ACTATATGCATGCAGACGAAAGAGTTCGTGAGGTTCTTAATAGCCAACGAAATGCCTGTATTCACTATAAAAGACGCTGAGAAGGTAACCCACCTATCTGGAGCCTACCTTAGACTGTTTCTGCACAGAGGTGTGGAGAGAGGTGCGTTAGGTAGGGCCGAGCGCGGCGTATACTATGTCAAAGCGAGATCAAATGAATACGAAGTGGCGTCGCATATTGTTTATCCCTCGTATGTAAGTATGATATCCGCACTATATTACTATGGACTTACCACGCAGTCCCCGCACGTAGTCTATGTGGTCTCACCCAAGAGGCACAGCATCATAAGGAATGTCTGGGGATATGAAATAATGTTCAGGAGGGCCAAGCCAACGATGATGTTTGGCTACCATAAGGAGTCTGATGGAAACATCTTCATCGCAGACCCGGAAAAGGCAATTGTCGACATATTCTATTTTGGCGATGTCAACGACCTAGACGAGTCAGTGCTGCAAATACAAAGAAGGATAGATGCCATGAAGCTGGTCAGTTATGCTATGAAATCGGGCGAGCCGCAGGTGCTCAGAGGAGCGCAACGGTTGCTATTCGAGCAGGGGATGAGAAAACAGGCTGCGATGCTTGGCGCAGCAATCCGCAGGCAATTACATGATTGATAGAGAAGTTCTCCTCAACATTCCAGAATATGCACAACCATACCAGAAAGAAAAGGACTACATAGAGGAGTTGTTCCTGAGCGAGATCTACGGCAGATTCGGAGAAACATTAGTATTCAAGGGGGGAACGGCTCTTTCGAAGTTTTACAATTCAGACAGGTTTTCCGACGACCTTGACTTTTCACTTACAATGGAAGGGCGCGACGCGGAAACCATGAGCGAGATAATAGACTCAGTTTCGCATTCTTACCCAACAAAGACGTTGAGGGCTCTTTCAAAGAGCATGCTTGTCTACGAGCTTAGCATAAGGGGACCGCTGTTCGAAACCTCTAATAAATACCAGCACCTGAAGCTGGAAATTGACAGAAATGCACGGGTGTTGGAAACTCCGTCAGCCATGCGCAGAAATCCGGCATATCCTGACTTGAAGCCCTATGTTGCCGCTGTGATGAGAAAAGAAGAGATTCTTGCAGAGAAGGTGGTCACCCTCCTCTTTAGACGCAATATTAAGGCGAGGGACCTTTACGATCTCTACTTCATCATAAAAACAGGAATAAGTCCTAGGGTGAGCCTGATAGACAAGAAGATGAAAGTATATGGACACACTTTCACAGTAGCGCAATTCGAAAGAAGGATAGTGGCGATAGGAAAAATCTGGGATGCAGAGTTGCGCAGACTACTTCCGGAAGACAGGTTTGTGAGCTACAGCACTGCTAAAAAGCTCGTCGCCGAGAGCTTCGCGGAAGCAGGCCTGCTTTGACACTGCAGGCGAAAACAACGACACTACTTCTTTGGAGGGTAAGCGATTTCATCGGCGCAGCCACGGACACATTCTTAAATGGACAAATTTCACAAGAAGATATTTATATTTCCTAATGCAAAACCTTTACTATGTCAACTACTGTAAAGGAAAAAATAGAGATAGAGGGAATAACTCATACAA
>CAYMJD010000093.1:0-1693 GCA_964390895.1 Microcaldota archaeon | reverse complement strand
TGGCTGGCTAAACAGGAACGTGTTGCTGATATCCTTTTCCGCCTCGCTTTCATCCCACCCATAAATGGTGTGGAGTTTCCCGCTATTCTTTGCTAAAGTGCGATTGCCGGGATTGTTCCTAAAAGTTATTTGCCATTTGTATATTGAAGGGTATGCAATTCCTGCCTTTTATAGCAAAGGTATTTATAGTTTACTAATGCCTATATTAGTAAATAATAGGTATATTAGTACTAATAGGTGCATTGATGCTATTTGAGCTTAGTCCTAAGGATAGTATAAAGGACATCTACGACCGCGAGGAAGAGATCGCGAAGCTCCGCTCTTCGTTTAAGCGAAAGGAGAGGTTCATTGTTGTCTATGGCGTTAGGAGAGTGGGCAAGACCAGTATAATACGCGCAGCGCTTAACGAGCGCAATAACCCCTACGTCTTCCTGGACATCAAGGAGGTGTACTTCAGGTACGGCTCTGTGCCTGTTAAGGCACTTACAGAACTGATACTAAGTGAATTCGCAAAATTCGCAGACAGATCGGGGATCGGCCTCGAAGGCTTCGAAGACCAGCCAGCTGCGGAACGGCTGGAATTGACGGGCTTGTTGAAATCCATAAATGAATGGTGTGCGAAGAAGAAACTGATCTTTGTCCTTGCGCTGGATGAGGCGCAGTATCTGAGGTATGGAGGCAAGGTGAGATATGATGGTATCTTGGCATGGGCCGTAGATAACCTCGCAAATTTGACGATAGTGTTAACGGGCAGCGAGGTTGGTGTGCTTAAAGGATTTCTCAAGTACGATGACGTTAAGGCGCCGCTCTATGGGAGGTTCAGGAGCGAGATATATCTAGAGAGGTTCAACAAAGACAAGAGCATGGGTTTCCTGAAGACCGGCTTCACTGAATACAAGCTGAAATCCGAAGGCGGCGAACTTGAACATGCTGTTGATAAGATCGGCGGTATAGTAGGGTGGCTTACCTATTATGGCCACTACAGGGCAGTTGATAAAATGGACAGCGAAAAGGCAGCATCCAATGTCTTCAGTGAAGGGTCTAGAATCGTGGGGAAGGAGTTGGAGGAGCTGATATCACGCTCCAAAAAACGCTACACCTACATACTTAAATCCATAGCAGCAGGGTCTGGAAGTTGGAGGGAGATAAAGTCCGATGTTGCAGGAAAAGGCGGTGCGATATCCGATACAATACTCAACTCATTGCTGCAGAACCTCGTGAAGTTCGGGATCGTCGAGAAAGATGAAGAGGCCCATTATGCAATTGTTGATCCGGTCACGCTCCATGCAGTCAAGCATCTTAAAATGTAGATGTGATTGCCGGGATTTGAACCCTGGTCTTTGCCTTGGAGCAGGCATGGGCGGTGATAACATGATTGGTAGCAGTCAGAGGAAGCACAGCGAAGCGTAATCGACCACACTTTCTATGTCTCCTGTTTCATCTCCGGAATCGGAATTGTGTAGCAGGAATCCTTTTGTTGCATCGTACATTTTCTTCGCATACAGCAACGATACTGCAATTGGCCCATAGCCGCACGCGCTCTCGTTCTGCTCTTCCCTCTTTTTGTAGAAGCCATGAACATCCATATTCTCCAGCCTTTCAAATAGGGGCCTATCCTTCCTCTGCGCGACAGCCCTAGATTCGTAGTGGTTGAAGTCGGAGCTTGCGACCACTATTATCTTCCTGCTCAGCG
>CAYMJD010000092.1:0-1743 GCA_964390895.1 Microcaldota archaeon | reverse complement strand
TTTCAGTGCTCATCCCAGTACTGCTCCCCATTATATGCTCCTTGATTATCTATCGTGGTGCCCCCTTCGTATATCCGCAGCCCCATCATCACGGCATTCTCGCGCACCTTTACGTTGCCGATTATGATAGATATGGAACTTACATATGCGGTCCTTGGGAGTTCGACTGCTGTCTCGACCAACCCCCCAATCGGGCTTTCCCTGCGGGAATTTCCGTTTAGGTTGTTGGTTGGCCTGTAAAATTGTCTTATCCTTGAACTTTCATCAGCGAGTTCGAACTTGAGGCTTGTCACGCTCTTGTCAAGCACAACCCTTAGGAGTATGCGGCGCATGTCTTCCCCATTTTTTGTTTTGATGTATGCAGAGCCGTGGCCGGTCCTAAGCATCCATCCCATTCCATTGAAGTTGTCCGATTCCGAATTTCTTAGGGCAATTTCCGTGCTGCCACCCATATGCTTAATTTTGCATCTATATTTAAAGCATTTGCGGGTAATGGCATCGGCCACATGCATTGATCCGCTCACTTGGTCAGGGGAACTCCGGCATATATAATTTTCCATATAATACGTTACTGATCTGGATGCTGGCTGAAATAAGGATCAGTGCCATAAAGCTTTTTTATACAAGGGTATTGAGGCCTATCTACTTCATGTCCGACCCAGAGTCGGTGCACAAACGCTTTATCAAGACAGGGGCGTTTCTTGGATCGAACAGATTCACCAAGTCTGTCACGTCGCTGCTCTTCAGTTACCAGAACAAACGATTGGAGCAAAAGCTCATGGGCATGAGATTCAGGAATCCGATAGGCTTGTCTGCGGGGTTCGACAAGGACGGGGTGGCTGCTTCCATAATGGAGGATGTCGGCTTCGGCTTTGCAGAACTTGGAAGCATAACCGCTAAAGCCTACAGAGGGAACGCGGGCGTCAGGCTGAAGAGGCTGCCTGAAAAGAAGAGCCTTTGGGTTCACCTTGGATTGAACAGCGAGGGCGCCGTAGCGATACATGAGCGCTTGAAGAGGGAAAGGTTCAGAATACCGATAGGCATAAGCGCGGCAAAGACGAACTGTAGGGAGACTACAGACCCAAAGGTCGGATTGGAAGATTATATGTTTACAGTAAAGACGTTCCGCGACTTTGCAGACTATCTCGATCTCAACATAAGCTGCCCGAACGCGTTCGGGGGGCAGGATTTTGCGGACCCGAAACTGTTTGCGATGCTTGCAGAACGCATCAGCAAACTGAAGCTGAGACAGCCTGTATTTGTGAAAATTTCTCCTGATCTAACAAAGAAAAACATCGACAAGATAATATCCGCATCTGCAAAATACGGTCTTTCAGGATTCATCTGCACGAATCTTACAAAAAAACACGGGCTTTCAAGCGGGGGGCTCTCTGGCAAGGCAGTCGAAAAAATCGCGAATGATACCCTCTCCTACGTCTACAAAAGAGCTAGGCAGACAGGGAAGAGGTTTGTGATAATAGGTGTTGGGGGAATCTTCTCGGCTGAGGACGCTTACAGAAAGATTAGACTGGGTGCAGACCTGGTGCAGCTTATAACTGGGATGATCTATGAAGGGCCAGAACTCATAGGGGAGATAAACTGCAACCTCGTAAAACTGCTTGAACGGGATGGCTTCTCTAACATAGGCGAGGCTGTTGGGAAAGGGAACAAGTAAAGCGTGGCGATATGGATGACCTCCTCCACGACCTAAAGGTCGTGGTATCCAGGAAGCGCAATGCAATT
>CAYMJD010000091.1:0-1776 GCA_964390895.1 Microcaldota archaeon | reverse complement strand
AAGGATAACCGCACTGCCGCGACCTGACGAACCTGAGCGCCGGTTCAATGACGTAGAAAGCAACATCACTATTTCTTATACAAAAGTATATAGATATTTACTACAGTAAATAGATTATAACGGTCCCGGCAGCTTGCACATGAACTTCGAGATCCGCCATCTAAAAGCAAACAAATAAATACTTAATCTTACAAATCAACTATTATGGCCGACAACGATGTACGAGGAAAAGTACTCCCTAATCGAGGATGCGAAAGGTGGAGGCATAGTTAGAGTCGACGTCAGGTGGAAAGCTTTGAATGGGATCATAATGGACTTCTCAATAAACATCAGCCTTATGGAAACGGACAAAATCTCCGAGGTCTACAGGATAGACACCAAGCACGGTCACCTGCACGAGCACAAGTTCTGGAGGGCTGAAGATCCGGTTAAACTGGAAGGGGATTTCAATACCGTCTTTATACAGAAGAAGGACGAAGCTATAGGGAACTGCATCGAATGGGCGTGGTTACTGAAAAAGAGGCGGAAAAATGAATAACGCAGAGGAAATGTTCAATGAGATGATCTCTTACGCGCTCAAGCACCCGGAGAAGGCGCCGAGAAGGGTGCTGGTGGTGAGCCTGGGCAGGACGAACATAGAGAAGATATTGACCCCAGCAAGGATGGAGATACTGAGGGTTATCGTAAGGGAAAGGCCCAGGACTGTAGGGATCCTGGTAAAAAACCTGAAACGGCCAAAAGAATCGGTATCCAGGGATCTGAAGGCACTAGTGGATTTCGGGCTGCTCTCGTTCATAAAGTCAGGCAGGGAGAAGACCCCAACAGTGGAAAAAGACCTCATAGCGATGTCACTGGCATGATAAGTGTTGCCGTGATCATCTCTTCCTGCGCGTCCTCAGGTAGAGCCATACAGCGATGATTATGACTATAACGATTATTATCACGATGGCTGCATAGAGCGTTGCGTTAGATGGGGGCGTTACAGGCGGTGTGACTATAGTGGTAGGTGCTATGGTTGTAGCTATCGTGGTGGGCAGCACTGTAGTAGTCCTAGCGGCAGGGATCTGGAACACACCTACAACAGGATCCCCAGGTACGCTGAACGTCACAGTGCATGCACTGGAGTTAACAGTAAAGGGCGTTATCGCGGTCCATGCTCCGTTAATGTAAATATATGGTGCAATACTGCTTGACGGCAGGTTGCACGGATAGCGCACAGTGACTGTTAGCGTTGTGCCATTTGTGTGCCTGTTTTTTGCCATGTCTAGCTTCAAGGCAAAGCCCGATCACAAATCTCATATATGTATCCCCGCCTTCTGCGCGCTTATTGAAGAGCTTGAACCGTCTATGGCTCCCTGTGCGAACGCCATGATTCTGTACATGCAGAACTCTGAGCTGGCCAGAGGGTAGTGGTTTATGACCTGACACCCATCTTGAGGATTATGTCGCTATCAATGAAATCAATTAGTATGTGGCTCTTGCAAGCGCTTCTTAGCTCAGTAGAGCTACCTTGAAAGAGGTGCAGGTTGATAGTTTCGACCTTAAGTTCATCTTCTATAAACCGAACTGCAGGCACGAAATCTGCATCGCCAGATAATATGATTATCTTTTCCACCCCTTCCTTTAATGCAGCTTTTACCGCGTCGATTACCAGCAACACGTCTATCCCTTTTTCTCCAGGCAAGAAGTCTTTTCCCCTGCCAATTTTCCTGTATTTCAATTTCCTAGTCTTTATTTCGATTGGCCACTCAGATGCCAGATTTCTAATTTCTTGGT
>CAYMJD010000090.1:0-1784 GCA_964390895.1 Microcaldota archaeon | reverse complement strand
GGGCACGCATCCCATCAACTTATTCAGAGTTGCAAATTCAGATATAAAAACCTTATCGGCAGAACTTTAACTATGGATGTTCTTTCCCTTAAAGGCAGGATTCCGAACGAAATCATAGAGTCGCTGCAGCAGCGAGGCTTAATGACGTTTACTCCGCCGCAGGAATCGGCAATCATGAACGGGCTGATTGAGGGAAAAAACCTGGTCGTGGCTTCTCCCACCGCGAGCGGGAAGACGCTCATAGCCGAAATCGGAATCATGAATGCGATACTCGCGAAGGGCAGGAAAGCGGTCTACATCGCCCCCATGCGCGCGCTTGTTACGGAAAAGTTCGAGGAATTCAAAAAGGCTTATCCGTACATAAAGAGCGCAATGTCCATAGGGGAGATGGACTCTAACGATCCGTGGCTCTCCAAGTTCGAGCTTGTCTTCCTTTCTACAGAGAAGTTCGACAGCCTGATAAGGCACGGCATAGACTGGCTGAACGAGATAGGATGCATAGTGCTGGACGAGGTGCATATGCTGGGCGATCCTTCGCGCGGCCCCACGCTTGAGTTGCTCGCCACGAAGCTCAAGTCCACTGTAGAAGCTCAAATGATAGCTCTAAGCGCCACGATCGGCAATGCTGATGAGATAGCGGAATGGCTCTCGGCGCGCATGGTAACAAGCGATTACAGGCCTGTCGCGCTGAGGAAGGGGGTGCTGAGCGGCAACCAGATACTTTATGCCGATGGTTCGGGCAACTCCCAGGAGAGGGTAAGGTCAGGGGAGAAGCTTCCGGAGCTGAAGATAATAGACGACACGCTCTCGAGGGGCAAACAGGCGCTGGTCTTCTATTCGACCAAAAGGAACGCCGAGGCAGGATCGGTCAGAATATCGGACTTCCTATACGGGAGCCTAAAGGAAGAGGACAAAAAGAAGCTTGGCGAACTTGCGGAAAATATACTTAACGTCCTGCAGAGGCCGACGGAGCAGTGCAGGAAGCTTGCCTCTGTTGTGAGGAAGGGCGCAGCCTTCCACCATTCAGGCCTTATGAACCAGCAGCGGTGGTACATCGAGGACGCGTTCAAAAGGAACCTGATAAAAGTCATATGCTCCACGACGACTCTTGCCCTGGGTGTCAACACGCCGGCGCACACGGTCATGGTAAGGGATACCAGCAGGTACAACAGCGGAACCGGATCTGAGAGGCTGGGGGTTAACGAAGTCCTTCAATTGTTCGGAAGGGCGGGCAGGCCAGGATATGATACTGAGGGCAGGGGATTGCTCCTCGCAAGGAACAGGGAGCACGCGTCAGAGCTGATAAAAAGGTACATAGAGGCAAAGCCCGAACCCATAGATTCAGGCCTTGGCATAGCCCCGGTATTAAGGACGCACATTCTGGCTTTCATAGCGGAGGATTTCCTCAACAGCCTCGAGTCGATGGGGGAATTCCTCTTGAAGAGCTTTTACGGCCACCAGTACGGCAACATGCGCCATATAAGCGACGTGACAAAAGAGGTCCTTGGCGATCTTGAGAAATGGGAGTTCATAATCAAGGAGGGCCAACGCTACAGTGCCACGCGTCTTGGCAGGAGGGTAAGCGAGCTTTACATAGACCCCCTCTCAGCTAAGTGGATAGTGAATTCGCTTGAAAGAAAGCTGGACAGCATAGGCATACTCTACACGATAGCGAACACGCTGGAGATGAGGCCGTATGTCAGGACTACTGAGGAAGCGGAAGGCATGTACGTGCACTACAGGCACATGAACAAGGAAATCGCGATCGATTACGAGGAATCGGA
>CAYMJD010000089.1:0-1826 GCA_964390895.1 Microcaldota archaeon | reverse complement strand
GGCCGAATGTCATAGTGCATGCCGCTGGAATACCCACGCCGAAGCAGGCACTGCTTGATGAAAAGCTCGCTTATCAAGTAAATGTTGAAGGCACGAAGAGCGTTGTTGAGGGTGCTTCGCAAAACAATGCGCCTGTTGTCTACATTTCTACCGGATTGGCGGACGCCCCAAAAGAGATCTACAGCACAACAAAGAAAGAGGCAGAGGAGATTGTAACGGCGAACAAGGCCGATTACCTTATACTAAGACCGCAGCTCGTAATAGGGCAGAGCACCAACAGATATAACGACAGAATGCACAACAGGCTCCTCAAGAATATCAATGGACAGGTAGAGGCAAAATACGAAAACTCGTTTAAGATGCAGGTTACATGGATAGGCCAGCTGTCTGAAGTGATAAAGGAAGCAATCAACAAAAATATGTGGAATGAAACCATACTTGTATTGTCTGAAGAGAAAAAGACCAGATTCGAAATTGCCAATGACATTCTAGGTGAATTCAAGGTTGACTGCGCGCCCTTCGTTGATAAAGAGAGCGATCCGTCAGAATATGCTTTTCAGAATACCGAAAAGCTCAAGGAACTTGGCTTGGGTGTTTATACTTATCAAGATGCGATAGCAAAAACCGTCAAGGACATACGGGCATGGCTTTCTGGTGGCATAAGATAGATTCTTGGTTAGGTGGCTGGTTTATAACCTGATTTAACCCTCCCCGATTATATCCCCGAATGCTTTGCAGAAATAGGTGACTGATTTAGAGACCGACCTCTTGCCCCTCTCTGTCAGCGAGTATGTTATGACTTTGCCTTTTTTGCTGCCTTTTATCAGCCCATTCTCCTTCAATTCCTTTAAGGCAGGGTATAATGTGCCTGGCTTCGGCTTCTCTCCCCTCCTTTTTCCTATCTCCTGCGCGATTTCCTCACCGTGCATGCCCTTCTTTGACAGCAGCCATAGTATTTGGAATGAGAGCAGCCCGCGCATGTCGCATCCGTAATAATCAGCCATCTGTATTCACTTGTATATATAGGACATGCTATATATTTAAATACCCATGCCATCATAATATATGATGTCCTATATTGGGATGGTGTATAAATGGATGGAAAAATGTGCGGATGCGGCTGCGAAGACATTGGACATGGGGTCAGGGGCTTCCTGACAAAAGAGGAAAAGCTGGATATCCTCAAAGGCTACAAGAAAGAGCTCGAGAATGAGGCCAAAGGGGTGGAAGAGAGGATAAAGCAGCTTGAGAAGAACAATTAATTGCTTTCCCTTCTTTTTTTTATTTACTGTTAAAAAGGTGTATTTATGGATTGGTCGATAGTCGCAAATAATGCGGCGATACAAAAAACCGCGGAGGCTCTTAGGAAAAGGGGCATTGATGCCATAATAGCGCAAAACGGCAGCGAGGCAAAGGCTGCCGCATTGAAAGCCATACCCAAGGGAGCAGAAGTGTTCGCGGCAACATCTGAAACTTTGGAGTCGATAGGGCTTACAAGGGAGATAAACCAATCCGGCAATTACAACTCGGTAAGGAACAGGCTCAATTCCATGGACAGGAACAGGGAACCGATGGAAATGAACAGGCTGGGCTCTGCCCCGGACTGGGTGGTCGGGAGCGTACATGCGGTAACGCTGGACGGGAAGGTGGTTATCGTATCTGCCACGGGAAGCCAGTTGCCCGCCTATGCATACGGTGCAATGCACGTGATATGGGTTGTTGGGGCGCAAAAGATAGTGGGGAGCGTGGACAGCGCCGCTGAAAGAATCCGCGATTATGTATTGCCCCTTGAGAACGAACGCGTCAAAAAGGCTTACAAGATGCCT
>CAYMJD010000088.1:0-1834 GCA_964390895.1 Microcaldota archaeon | reverse complement strand
GTGTGCGTGCTTGGCTCCGAGATATTCATACGTTTCCAGGAAGTGTGGTGTCCGTGCTCCTCCATAGGTACAATGAAGCTATGGTCCCGTATGGCTCCCATTTCTCAGCAAGCTCTGAGAACTTGCTCCCTGTAGGGTAATCCTTGAGCTTGTATGCTTTCTTTATCGCCTTCTTTATGCCGAGATCGTCCCTTGGAACGACATTTACCCTGCCAAGGCTGAACATCAGGAACATCTCTGCAGTCCACCTGCCTATCCCTCTCACTTCGTCCAGCTCCTCTATGATATCTTCATCATCCATCCTGCCGAACTTGCTCATCTCTAGCCTGCCGTCATTTATCCTTGTGCATAGGTCAACAAGATAGGAATACTTCTGCGGCGAGATGCCTGCAGCCCGCACCTTCTTCTCAGGCGTTGCTAGAAATCTTTTCGGCGATGGCATTCTGTTATTATATAGTGCCTTAAACCTTCGTTCTATCGAATCGCCAGCAGCGCCTGATATCTGTTGATAAATTATCGCGCTTATAAGCGATTCATAGGAATCGCCTCCCCAGTTCACCTTTATTGCCCCGAGCCGTTTTATCAGCGCTGCGATTACCTTATCTTTCTTCGAGATGTGCCTCATGCCTGCGCTCCAGACCTTTTTGTCGTATATCGTCTTTATGCGGTGCCGCATGATTACACCCAAGATTGAATACGCTAATCGTAACCGAACACATTCCTTATCTGCTTTTTCAGCTTGTCCTTAAGCGGCTTGTACTCTCCTTCCGCATCGCATATGAACTCTGACAGCGGCTCGCCCTTGTCAAGGTACTCGAGCAATACATCTGAGCTTCTATGCCTTTCTATCTTGTATTCGTCCACGTAGCGCTTGAACCTTTCCATATCCACATTAGAGTAGAACAGCAATGACACGACATCCACAATGTCCTTCCTGACCTTCATCATGTCCTCTCTGAGGTATCCCCACAGCTTGAGGAGCAGCAGCAGCTCCTTGCCAACCACCTTGATGCCGTCCATTGTTGTGCAGTCATTCATTATTGCAGACACCGGCACGGGCAGGTCGCGGTCTGCGTACTCCTCTATGAACAGGTTGACGACAGTCTTGTCTATGATGGAGTACTTTATGTTTATGCCCCCGTAATCGAGTATGCCGTATTTCCTGAAAAAACTCAGGGCATCGTACCCTAATGCTATTTCGACGTCCTCGCTGCGCTGCTTGCCTCCGTGATAATAGACCGCCCATCCGCCTATCAGCACAAAGTCTACATTTACCTTTATGAACTCGAGGGTCTTGAGGCTATCTTCTGTCTTTTGGTTTGTCCAGAATTGCTTTGGCATACAAATCACTTATCCTAGGTTCCAGTTTCTTCATGAACTCGTAAGCATACCATGTATTGTTGTTCCACAGGTCAACGTACATCTGCGGTAGCGAGACCGAGGAGTGCGCGAGCGTGCCCTCCACGATCCTTTTCTCAAGGACGTAGTCTGGCTTCAGTATTATAAGATTACTGTACCCGTGCGGCCCCACCATTGGCGGGAAGCGCTGCGCTATCTCCTTCAGCTCCTGCTCTGGCGCGTATGCGTACACCTCGCTGTAGCTCGATGCGTCGTTGCCGAAGTTCTTCACATATGCGCTGAAGCTGGTGTACGCGATGCTTCCAGGCAGCCTGTCCTCGATTCGCGATATGTCTCCTGTTTTGTAATATGTCCTGTAGATTATATCCCTGTCAATCTTCCTGTTCACCGCCCAGAAGAGGAGCAGCTTCTTCCAGTCGTAGATGTTGAAATAGGTCCTGTAGAGCTGGGCGGCGCCTATGCGCTTCAGCGGGGC
>CAYMJD010000087.1:0-1858 GCA_964390895.1 Microcaldota archaeon | reverse complement strand
CCGTCGCTTCCCGTTACATGCACCAGGAATACCTTTGCGTTGGACTTCCTGAAAGCGGATACAAGCTTCGCCACGTTGCCTCTTACTTCGTCAACGCTGTGCGGCGCTGTTTGCCTGTCCATGCTTGCTATGCCTTTCTGCATGTCTATGACAACCAATGCAGTCCTCTCCGGGTTTAGTTTTACCTCCGACATGCCACCATCTCATTCAGCCATTTTGCTACGCAATTCTTTTATCCCTTTCTTTTCCAAGATTATATCCGGGGTTAAATCCGTTTACTATTTTTCACTCTTTCACACGTTCCAATAGCTATCGTTTATTCCGTTTTGCCAGCATCGGCAGCATTGCAATCGCGGCCACTCCTGAAGCTAGCAGGAGCCACATCATCTCCCCTACGCCCATTCCAAAATAGAGCAGAAGAGTCGCAACCGCCGTTCCCGTGGCTCCGCCGAGCACCATGCCGACGCCCCATACCTTTGCGCCTATCGCGGTTACATGGCGCGTTGGTATGATCTGGCCTATGTAGCCCAGAATGGTGGGAAAGCCCGTATAGGCGAAGAACGCGTACAAAGCGTAAATGCCGATCAGCACCCAGAGGTTCCTGACAAGCAGGAACGACGCGAAGAGCGGAACAGCGAGCACTGTCGTAAGTGCGTTCGCATAAAGCCCCCCTTTCTTCTCCGTAAGCCTTCCAAAAACGAATTGGCCGAAAACAGCCGGTATGAATGTGACTGTAAGGAAAAGGCCCACAATCGCATTGGATTTGAAGATGTCGAAGACGTACTTGCCTATGAAGGTCGTCGTGCCTATCAGGAGCATTCCTCGAAGAAAGGTTACCGCTGTTAGCGCGTTTATGAAGCCGGAGTAGTTCCTCAGCGTGCTTTTATAGTCTATTTTTTCTACGGGGGCTGCGGCATCCCTTCTATAGTTGCTCTGCCTGAATGCGCTAAGTCCTATATACAGCGCTGCGGCTATGGCGAACATCGCTACCGCTATCGTTCCAAGGCCTAAACTCAGGCCTAGCACGGCAACAGCCAGCGTTATGAAGGTCGGAAAGAGGAATCTCCCAACACTTCCAACCGCGCCGTTAACTCCTATGACAGTGGGTGCCTTCTTCCCATACGTGTGTACGAGCACAGAGCTGCCTATCGGGTGGTAGAAGGCTTGACCGGTTCCAAGCGCGATCACGCCAAGCAGCAATAGCGGATAGAGGTAAGAATGCAGCGAGAACGATGCAGCAAAAAACACGATGGCAAGCCCTTCTAGCGCGATTCCCAGGGATATGTACGATGCTCTGTCGCTCCTTCCAACAAAGCCGCCTATCTTTGGGGATACAAGCCCGCTTATGATGTTGTAGGCTATGCCTAGCGCGCCGAGCAGGGCTATCCAGATCCCGATTTCTGTGTAGTAGACGACAAGCATGGTGAAGAGCAGAAAGACGCCATCGTTGGCGAAATGGCCTAGCGATGTGAAGAACAACGCGCTGCCCCTGCCCTGAAGCGAATAAGACATGAGGTTATTTCAAATGCAAATTATTTATACCTGCACGGCCGCCGACCAGCGCATCGGCGTAGACCCACGCGTCATCGCAAACCTCTGCATAGTCTGTGACCACTCCACGACCCGCTATCTCGTGTACGCCTTTCTCCACAGTCGTACCTGTCATTTTATCGCAATGTATTTGCAGCTGACGAACTATTAAAAATTCTCATGGAAAACCGACCAAGGCCCTGTTCTGAAATACGGTTGATGCTTCAAGCGACAAAGCTGCGTTATTTTGGCGACTGGTATGGTCGGTTGTTGACAAGATTTCACGCCAAAATTTGTAAAAAATTTTTGGAGATATAGAAAGAATTAA
>CAYMJD010000086.1:0-1999 GCA_964390895.1 Microcaldota archaeon | reverse complement strand
GGTTCAAGACGCACATGCTGCAACTGGCAGGAAGAGTGACGGTAAAGCTCAGGGGGATTAATAACAATGGCTGATTACGCTGAGGTGAATCGAATGAACACAAAAACACAAACATACAGACAGGTCCCAACCTTTTCGGGGTTGGAGGCACCCCACGTGGGCTGCCAGCACACCGGATGTGCGAATGGGAGCCTGAAGGTTGCAAACAGGTTGGAGGCAACCCACCCAGATTGCACACACCCAAGTTGCCCCACAGCAAGTCTTGAGAGCACGAGGAGACTCGAAGCTTAGACGGGGCATTGCGGCCCGGTAGCAGACCGTTATCGGGCCGTTTTGTTTAGCAGGTGATAAAGTGAGTCTTGTAGTAGCGTTGGAGGGGAGAGACAGCATCGTAATGGCGTCAGACAGCTTAGCAGTAAGTCAGTCATTCGGCGGGCCTGTTCGTCACAACGTCAGAAAGGTGTTCGGAATAGGGGAGCATGTATTATGTGGGGCGACAGGAACGATAAGCCTGATACAGAAGAGCATGAATGTGATCGGGCAGTACAAGGACAAGTTCGACTCTGGGATAGAAGGGGATCTGGTGTCGGAAGTCGCCGGGAGGATAACCCCCATAGCAAGAGGCGCCGTTGAGGATTTCAGAAGATACAACAACACGGTGGACGGGGCGCCTTCCCTGGACGTGATATTGGCAGGTTTAGACAGTCATGGGAATCCTACGTTATGGCATATCGGCAAGGAGGGGAACGATGAGAACTACGATGAGATAGGATATATCTGCAGCGGGGGCGCGGATTCGTTCGGATATGCCCTGGCAAAGACACGCTATTCAAGGGGGTTGGATGCGGGGAAGCTTGCTGCGGTCGCGTACAGGGCGATAGACGAGGCGATAGGGGTCAACGCCTATGGCTTAGGTTATCCTATAGATATCTGGATACTCAAAAAGGGCAGGGGCGCGAAAAGGCTGACCGAGGCAGAAATGAATTCGATCCGGGAAGCATGCCGCACATGGCGGCTCAAGGAGGATAAATTACTCTCTGAAGTAAAGGTGGAGGTGTGAGGTATTCCGTATATGGTACAGTATACAACAGCATAAGCACTGTAGAGGAATCATTGCGCTCCTCGTACTCCCCGGATTACGATACGGTAATTGTGGATTCATTTTCCAAAGACGGTACCTACGAGAAGCTGCTGGAATTGCGGAAAGAATACAATCTAAGGCTTTACAGGCTAAAATCCACCAGAGGCAGGGGAAGGGAATATGCTCTAAGACACTGCCCGGAAGGGGCGCGTACCGCATATGTGGACTTTGACGTAATTTACAATAAAAACTTCCACGGACTCATGCATGATGAAACCGATTGTCTATGGACGGGCGTCGATCAGCAAACCTTCTATGTAAACAGAGAGAGGGCATTGAGGAATGGCGGGTGGTATGATTTGAATGCGGGCGAGGTTGAGAACTTTTTGATCAGGAACGGGATACGCAAGGCTGTGCCTGCAATCATCGGATTTAACCGCGTGTGCGAGCAGAGGGAGGAAAGGTACGATAAAGGTATATACAACACCCTAAGGGAATTCAAAAACCAGGTTGACTGGATAAGAGGGGAGGCGTTCACCATTTCCGCACCCTACACTCCAAAGAAGTTGCTCTATCACATGATAGCGAGGTTAAGAGGGGTGTACAGATACGACAAAAACATGGACAATAACACCATGGCGAACATGCAGAAACTAGAAAAAATAGAAAACCCTGAAGATTTCGGAATAGACAACGAGTGGGCGGCCTTTTGCTATATGTCGACAGGTACTAGCGAGGCGTATGTAGACGCCAAAGTTTTCGAGGCGATGCCTGACAGTTACAAGTTCATAGCATATGGAAGGCTTTTCAAGGAGGAAAAGGCACTTATATACGTCAAAGACCCCGGAGTAATGGGGCACATGAACAAGATGGCTATTTTTTCCCGATGGGAAAAACCGCAGTTTGTGGGTAGATTGC
>CAYMJD010000085.1:0-2051 GCA_964390895.1 Microcaldota archaeon | reverse complement strand
TGCTCCCTGAACTCCTTGAACATCTCGTCAGCCTTCTGCGCCGCCATGAAATCATATCTAAAGAAAACCACTTAAAGGGTTTCTATGCTTTCCGGTCTGCTCCTCCTGTGCCTGGCCTCCATGCGCGAATACGCAACCTTGTGCGTGCTCCCGTCTATCAGCGCCCCTACCGCTGTTTCAGCCTCCTGTATGCCCTCTATCGTTCCTATGAATCCCACAGTGTGCCCGTATACGCTCATCTTCGCGCCGCTTACCCCCTCTATGTACCTCTTCGTCCTTCCATCCTCGCCTATGATCCTCGATTTTATCCTTTGGATGCGCTTGGCTTCCCCGAGCGCCTGCCTCAGGTCTATGTACGAAAAGTAATAGTCGTTGTTGACGAGCATCAGCGCCGCGTCAGCCCCGAAGCCCCTGCCAAATGCGGTTACAATGTTCTTTGCGACGAATTCGCCATATGCGTTGCCGCCGCTGTCTACCACTACGCAGTTGTCGTCCCTGAACTCCAGAGTGCACTTGCAGATGCTCCCTATCCTCAGGCGCATCTCCCTATCATTCTTCATAAGGTCGGCGCGTTCTGATGGTATGTATACTTCCTGCATTGGCAAACACGCATTTACATTGTCGACTCAGAAATTAAAAAGGTTGCCCCGGTGACGACGCAACACAATAAACGCAATAGCGGCAGCGCAGGAATTCCGCTAATCTATATGCTATAAGGAAAATCGAAAGCTTTAAATAGATACTCTCAAGTAATATTCATGATTGAATCATGATTGTTTTACGTGTGGGTCATGAATCGTTCATGTGGTGCATATGACTTCCAGAAAAGCGCTTGAAAAGGAGCTCTTTGACATAAGGAAGCAGCTCGACCAGCTGGCTTCGCAAAATGAAGCAGGGAGCGAGCTTCTCAGCAAGAACAGCAAGGCAGACGAAACAAGCGCAAACCTCCTTTCACTGCTCAAGTTCATGATAGACGAAAACAGGAAAACGACAATGCTCCTGAAAAGCATGTCAGACACGATGTCGCAGCTTACGAGCGAATTCGTTGTCGAACAAGACGAGGAAGAGCCCATGAAGATTGAGGAACTCCCAATATCCGGGCTTGACGCGTCCATAATACAGTTCATACAGGTAAAGGGCCTGGCATGCGCAGACGACATAAAGGGGATCATGAACTACAGGGGAAGGAACGCAGCTTCGGCGCGCCTCAACAACCTTTTCAAGCGCGGTGTACTGCACCGGTACCAGCTTGGGCACAAGGTTTATTACAAATTTGATGCTGGCAATGCGACCAACACACTAATTGTTTCACCCCCACATTAGATAGGGCCTGTTTACAGGCTCTATCAAAATTATGCTTGTCAGAGCCTATGCTCTCAAAAAGAAATCCATAATAACTTTTGATCCTTTTTTGATTAGAGGCAATGATACGGGCTGTCGTACCCGATTTCGGGGATACGCTGGTGGAGAATATGCCAACTTGAAAAGCAGGGAATAAGATCCAATATACCAATTGGAAGAAAGATAGACATTGCAGTGGATTCCACAGGCATCAAACTCGTAAATGACGGCGAATATAGAACAAAGAATTACAAGAAAATAAAGTCGTGGGCAAAGCTGCATGTCGCAGTAGGAGAAGAAACGGGTGAGGCTCTCAACATAATTGTAACGAAGGACAACGTCGGTGATTGCAGGGAATTTGTACCATTGCTTGAGCCGATATCAAGAATGGCAAACAAAGTGGATGCGGATGGCGCATATGATACAAACTCCAATTTTGAATACTGCAAAACGCATGGTCTATATCCTGGAATACCAGTAAAGTCCAACGCCTCATTCAGGGGCATGTGTGCGAGACGTGATGCAATAGGCGAACAATTTAAAGTGCCAAAACGTTTTGGAAGACCTCCAGATAGAATACGCCACATGTCCTGTAAAGAGAAGAAAGAAAAGCAAGACGAATGGAGAAAAGACATCAAACACGGCGCTAGATGGGCTGTATAGTTAAAGACTTAAACCTTTTCATCTAATAATCTCATAAGGTGACCTTA
>CAYMJD010000084.1:0-2063 GCA_964390895.1 Microcaldota archaeon | reverse complement strand
TAAAACGGGTACTCTCCCCGCTTCAGTTCGTACGTGTGGAGTACTGCATCAGGCACATCTAGCATAATACATGTTATACACTATTAAATATTTAAATATAATGGTATGACATGCCGAGGACATTATGCTATATATGCTTATAGCAGGAGGAATAATTGCCTGCTTGATTTACTTTTGACCTCTTTCTTACAGCCCAAAGTCCAAATAGTGATTATATACAACCTCGACTATAATATTATGCAGGTGAGGTGGTGGGGCATGGAAGAGGTGAAAACAACAATTCGCGGCACAGCAATAGCACTGGGTCGTGCCCACGCCCTGTAGCATCAAGTCGCGTCGCCTATATCCCCCTCTTTTTCATCCCAAACCCCTCACCATTGCGATTATGGGTGAAAAGATGAGAAATACGACGAAGAACCTGCGATCCATTTTCGGAAGCGAGAGGGAGGTAGCGGTCTGGAGCGATGACGGCATTGTGCGCGGAAGGGCGTACTGCAAGGAAAGGGATGTTTCAGCGTACATAAAGGAGGTGTTGGAGATAGCAGGGAATAAAGTGCAGATAGTGATAGAGAGGAATTGAGGTAATCCCGTGAAATGCCCGATTGTGGAAAATTGTCGCGCAGGCGCATGAAGAATGGCAAATTCTTTTTCGTCTGCATGAAACGCGGTTACGGGTTCGCTCCTCTCATACGGAATAATATTGGTTGGTTGGTGTTATGAGCAAGGGACATGAAAACGATAAAGGCGCGGTTCGTGCCAAGCGGCACAAATTCTTTTTCATAAAGCCGATTCCGAATAATGACGCAAGATCCCTCTCTGAGAGACTGCTTGGCATAGAAGGAATAGAGGAAGCGGATGTAAGAGAAGGGGATTACGGATTCATAGTAAAGGCGAAATACAGCGGCAAAGACGGCAACATAGGCAAATACATCGCGGAAAGCATGAAGAGCAAATACGGCGTTGCGCTCGACTACTACAACCTTAGGAAAGGCAAAGATAGAGAGATAAGACAAAAGGTGGAACAATGACCAAACTGGACGAAGACGTTGTCGCTGTTGTGAAGGTTCCCGGCCATGTCTGGGACCTCAGGTTTAAGGGCGAAAACGCACGGCCTCCCGAAACCAGTTTATACGGAAGAAAAGACAGCTTAACGAGAGTCCTCGGATCATTGAAGTCTCACCTGAGGCCGAGGGGCAGGACAAGGCTTGATACCGAAAAAGTAGAAGAAACCGGAGGTTTTGCCAGGAGGGGGCTGAAGAAGACCATGCCCGCGCAAGAACCTTGTCGCATGCCGAGCTTGATGCCGCATGCCGCAGTCTGCAGGCAGATATATCTGAACTGCTGCAGAGCAAGGTGGAGCAAATTATTATTACAATTCGAAGGAGCGATTAGATGAACAGGACAGCGTACCATAGCATAAGAGAGGGGCGCACTGATGGGATGGAAACTGTTAAAAGCAACCTTATGAGAAATGAATCTGGGTGTATGGATATGAAGGAAAACGACAAGAAAAGGGAGCTGTTAGAATTGATCGAATCTCTGAAGGTGGAGCTGTCCTCGGCCGCTAAAGCGCAGCCATGTCCGGGCTGCAAACACGATATGGAACAGGTAAACATATTTTTGGATAAAAAAGGGCAGGCAATCATTAAGGGCAAGGACATTGATGACAAAACCAAGAAAATACTGTATGATATATCTTACATGAACGAGTTTTCTAACCTGGCAATATCCGCCAGCAGGATAATCAACCCCTTTGTCAAGATAGCGAAAAAGACCAGGGGGCTGGATTTTTATGCGAAAATAATGGAAGAAGATAAGGAAGGCAACAAGGTTGTGGAGAAACACTTGCTCAGGTCTGCCAAAATATGCAAGGACATCTCGGGCCTGTCTGATGACAAAGACTTTGCAGACCTGCAGATCATAAATGACTCCTTCCTCAAGGCGACGCAGTTCAAGCTCAACATGGACCCCACAGAGTTCTATGTATTTGACAAATTTCTGAGAATCGGGTTCAAGACGCACATGCTGCAACTGGCAGGAAGAGTGACGGTAAAGCTCAGGGG
>CAYMJD010000083.1:0-2120 GCA_964390895.1 Microcaldota archaeon | reverse complement strand
CTGTTGTCTATCTTCCTTCCGCAGTAATTGCAAACGTCATACCTGTAAGTCTCTCTTTTGCATCTTTCGCACACATATGTCAAGATAACACCAAGCCTGTGAAGTAAGTTGTCATAATTCAAAAAGGTTATATTTCTTACCTGGCGCATATTTATATTGTTTGTGCTTCCTTGTGGGTTTTGAATCCTGCGGTGCTGCGATGTATTCAAAAAGGGTAAACGATTTCCTGAAGTCCAACGGGATAAGCGTCGGGGACATGATAAAGATGTCATCCAAGGACCTCTCCTACGAGGGGGAGCTCATGCCGAAGGGCGAGGCGGGAGACGAGGAAACGATCGTCATAAAGCTCGGGAACGGCTACAACATAGGCCTCAAGTTCGAGGGCATGAAGATCGAGAAGATCGGCTCCGGGGAGAAGCTCCGCTCCTTTCCGCAACTGCAGCTAAGGCGCAACCCCCTGCTTCCGAAGGTCTCCCTCATCTATACGGGAGGCACTATAGGCAGCAAGATCGACTACAAGACAGGGGGCGTATACATGCTGCTCAAGCCCGAGGAACTATTCTACGACGTTCCTGAATTGTCGGGCATGGCGAACATAGAGCCCGTCAATCTGATGAGCATCGCGAGCGAGGACATGACGCCTTTGGAATGGGTCTCCATAGCGAATTCGGTCGCCAAGGCGCTGAACGGCGGCGCCCGCGGCGCAGTCATAACGCACGGCACGGATACTATGCATTACACGGCCGCAGCGCTCAGCTTCATGCTCAAGGACTTCCGCGCTCCTGTCGTGCTCACGGGCTCCCAGAGAAGCAGCGACAGGGGCTCGAGCGACGCGTTCACGAACCTCATAGCCTCAATCGTCATCGCATCGAAATCGGACATTGGGGAAGTCGGGATATGCATGCACAGCAGCCCGTCTGATGACATTTTCTCGTTCATACGCGGGACCAGGGCGAGGAAGATGCATACCTCAAGGCGCGACGCGTTCCGCCCGATAAACGACAGCGTAATGGCGTATGCGCGGACTGACGGCACTATAAACTACAGGGGGGAGCACAGAAGCGCCCTCGAGTCGAACGAGTCTAAGGCGATTACAGGGTTTGAGAGGAAGGTCGCGCTGGTCAAGGCCTATCCGGGCTCTACCCCAGAGATAATAGACTTCTATCTTGGCAGGGGATACAAAGGCATTATCATAGAAGGCACGGGACTCGGGCATACCCCCGTGTCAACGGAGCGCAGGGGCATGTCATGGCTTCCCGGCATAAAAAGGGCGATTGATTCTGGGATGCTTGTCGGCATGACTTCCCAATGCCTTTACGGCAGGGTGAACAGGAACGTTTACAGGAACCTAAGGCTTCTGGGCAATGCCGGGGTTGTCTATTGCGAGGACATGACTCCTGAGACAGCTTACGTCAAGCTCGGCTGGCTTCTCGGCAACTACAAAATGGAGGAAGCGCGCGCTCTGCTCAACAGGGACATTGCCGGGGAGATAAAGGCCAGGAGCATGGCGGACGAATTCCTGGTGTGAGAATGAAGGAGAAGATAGACTACAAAAGCCTTGGCTTCGCCTGCGGTCTTGAGATACACCAGCGGCTCGCGACAAGGGAGAAGCTCTTCTGCTCCTGCAGCGCAACGCTCAACGAGAGCGAGAAGCCTTCCCGGGGCATAACAAGGAGCCAGAGGGCAGTGGCAGGGGAGCTGGGGGAGATAGACAGGGCTGCGAAGTTCGAGGAAGGGAAGAGGAAGGAATTCAGGTACAACATCTTCGACTCCAATACCTGCCTTGTCGAGATAGACGAGGAGCCTCCGCACGACCTGAACATGGAGGCGCTCGGGATAGCGCTTGCAATATCGCGCTCTCTGGGCCTTAAGGTGGTCGAGGAGCTGCAGCCCATGAGGAAGGAGGTCGTGGATGGGAGCAATCCGAGCGCGTTCCAAAGGACGATCCTTCTCGGAAGCAACGGAGCCATAAGGCTGAACGGCAGGAGCATACCTATCTCCATGCTTTCGCTTGAGGAGGAATCCGCCGGCATAGAGGAGCAGAAGGCAGGGGAGACTGTATACAACACCGACAGGATAGGCATTCCGCTTGTGGAGATAGACACGGATCCGAGCATAGC
>CAYMJD010000082.1:0-2151 GCA_964390895.1 Microcaldota archaeon | reverse complement strand
CCCAGCCGCGCTCATCATCCTTGTAAAGGGAGTTGGAAAGCAGGGCGAGCAGAGTTCTGTCCACCCCCATGGCGAATTCCACTACGTGGGGCAGGACTTTCTTCCCGTTGTTGTAAACGTGGAGGTCTTCCTTTGAAAGCGACTCGTGGTTCTTGAGGTCAAAGTCTGTCCTGTAAGCCGTGCCTGCGAGTTCCTCGTACTTGTTACCGATTCTCGCCTCTATGTCGATGTTTGCCTGTGAATAGTGCGGGAGTTCGTCCTTGCCAAGCTCTCTGAACCTAAAGTCGCCCTCTTCAAAGCCCAACGATTTGAGGAATAATGATTCCAGGTAGAGAAGATGCCCAAAAAGCTTGTTGGGCACGCTGCCGTTTTTGATGAGTTCCGATATCCTTGTTTTTTCCCCTTCGTTTTTGCCAGGGTATACGAAATTTATTTCGTTTGAGAATATACCCTCATCCAGAGGCTTGCCGTTTATGAGAAGCTCTTTGTCTTCCGGATCGAAAAAGTATTCGAGTTCCATCTGGGAAAACTCCCTCATGCGGACAAGTATATTCCTTGGGGATATCTCGTTTCTGAAGGATTTGCCTAGTTGGCCGAGCCCTATTGGCAGCTTGAGCCCGTATAATCTGAATATGTTCTTGAAATCCATGAATGTGCCCTGCGCCGTCTCAGGCCTGAGGTAGCTCTGCACAGACCCTAGCGCGCCCACCTTGGTTGCAAGCATGAGGTTGAACATTTCCACGCCATCAAGTTTCTCGCCGCATCTTTCGCATCTCAGATCCGCCTCTTTCAGCATCTTTTCTATGGCCTTCGCATCAGCATGCCTTGCCTTTTCCGCCATTGCCTTGTCCCCCTTCTTCTCGTAATAGTCCTCAAGCATCTTGTCTGGCCTATGGCTGTGGCCGCACTTTCCGCAGATTGATATCGGATCCGCAAACGTCTTTAGATGGCCGCTCGCCTCAAAAACCTGTTTGGGTGCTATGAGGGAAGTTTCAATCTCCAGATTGCCGGGTTCTTCTACGAAAGTCTTCCTCCAAAGGGCCTCTATTCTCCTTTTTATCTTTAGCCCGACAGGTCCGTAATCATAGAATCCACCCACTTCCCCGTAGATTTGGGCAGATGGAAGTATGATGCCGCGCCTATTCATAAGGTTCATTGCAGAGTCGAGATCTTCTTTTTCCATCATTCAATTGCACGTTTATAGCGACTATGTTCTGTTTATTTGCCCAGCTTTATATACCTTTCATTGGCATTCCGAGGTATTATAGGATTTGGCTTAATCTTGCTGCGTATGGTTGTATCCGCATTCAAGCAACTGGCGCAAAATATTATATTTATAAGCGCGACAGTTAAACCGCAAGAGTTTTTGTGAAAGAAATGCCTGAAATCTATGAAGTAATAAAGTCGTCCAAGGCGAACGGTTCCGCGTCGGGTCCTGATGCAGGTCTGGCAGATACAGTCAAAAACAGGAATGACTGGGAGGGCCGGTTCATGGTTGTTGCTCTGTCTTTCAAGGCCCCAAGCTGCATAAAAGCGGAAACGAACACTGAGATTAATTTCGACAGCAAGCTGAGTGTAGACGGTGACCTCGTATCTTACGGAGGTAATGAGGTGGGAAAAGTTATAGAAAGAAAATCCGCCGAGGATGTGAAGATAGACCTTACGTTCGACATAAAATACACTGGCGGCTA
Source organism: Microcaldota archaeon (assembly GCA_964390895.1). Lineage (GTDB taxonomy): Archaea > Micrarchaeota > Micrarchaeia > Micrarchaeales > Micrarchaeaceae > A-MIC-10. The sequence continues at coordinate 460 of CAYMJD010000082.1, read as the reverse complement.
TTCCATGGACGGAAAAGTCATTTACCTTGACAGGGACTTCCCAAAGGCGCTGGATATAAACGGCAAAAGCGTAGATGTAGTAGAGTCGATAGTAAAGCATCACGAGTTGACAGAAAAGTGGATGGTAGAAGAGGGTTATACCTACCAGTACGCGCACATCATAGCGACAAAGATAGAGAGAGAGTACATTGAGTCTCTGGAGGTCGATTGGGGAGAATATAGCAAGGAGGTCGAAAAATGGCTGCATGCGACTTCATCGAAAAAGCTTTCAAGGAGTCCTGCAGACCTGGATCTTGCCCCATATACCGCTTCGAACGACTCCAATACATTGGAGGAGATAAAGAACAGCGTTGTGCAATAGACTTGGCAATGAAAACAACTGCCAATGATATTTAGGTGAAAGATGGGATATGCATGCGCTTTGCGCATCAGGTGTTATGATGGCGAGATTTATGATGTG
>CAYMJD010000081.1:0-2205 GCA_964390895.1 Microcaldota archaeon | reverse complement strand
CTATCGGGCCGTGTTGCTTTTTCTCATCTGCGCCGATGATAAATGTTATCCACCTGCATTGCTCCTCTTCAAGGCTTCGCTATATAGGCAGTTGTCTAAGCAACCCGAATGCGTATATACTCTCTTATTGATTGTAATGCAGGAAGGTACGGCTCGATACGAAGTAAAATTCGTTTTAAAGTCCTTCCCCACGGCGCCCTACCGGCGTCCCTTTCCACGAGCCGTTTCTATTCTTGCATGACTAATCTATAAAAGATGGCGCAGAATCTACTCTGATTTTATTTGGATTTTCGGCGCTCATAGCGGCGTTGTGCTGCGGAGCATGCAACTTCCTTATAAAGAAGTACACACGCAGCTGCGGTTGAGCTATCTGCTCTTTCTGCTATCCAGGAAGGTGCGCACGTTGCGCCTCAGGTCCTCTATCGAGCCCGTGTTCTCTATTCTGCTGTCTGCGGCTCCCTGGATGCTTGCCTGGCCAAGCCCCTCAAGCTCGTTGCGCTCCCTGCCTAGAAATTCCTTATAGTCCTTGATCAGGTATTTCCTGCTGCCTCTGGCCAGCCTTGAATATCTCACTTCTGGCGGAGCATAGATCTCCAGCACCACAATGCTGTTGCCAAATATCTTTTTGAACACGCCGAGCTCCTCCGCATTCCTCAACCCTGATATCACCGTGTCGGAGTCTGTTTGAAGGCGCTGCGCGATGCTCTCTGCGATTACGCCCATACCCTTCTCTGCCTTTAGTCTTGCTGCGAACTCCCACACACTTGGCCCGTCATCCACGCCCATCGCGGCTTTTGCCTGCCTTCTCAATTCGTCGCCCATCTCCTCCACGCCGAAGCCCATCTCCGCGAAAATCTTTGCGGTCTCTGTTTTTCCAGAGCCTGGCATTCCAGTTATGCAAATTATCATGGCAGCATCTCAGATTACAACCTTAAACTTCTTGCCGTAGTACCTGCTGAAAAGCTGTTCTATGTTCGTCTTCGCCCCATCCCTTGCAGACCTTATCGTCTCTAAGTGCCCCTTCAACTCGCTTGCGGCCGTGACCTTCCTTATCTTCTCGCCCTCTATCCTGTCTATGTCCCTTATGAATCTCTCGAGCTCCGAGACCTCATATAGGACGGTCCTCCTCTTTCCCTTCAATATCTCTATCTCGTCCAGGAACTGAGATATGTCCTCGTTAAGCACGAAGTCCGCTGCCATGAGCACCTCCTGCGTGTTTTTCACAGTTATCCTACTTTCCTGTATCTCCTTCTTCAGCGACATCACATGCTTCGTGAACTCGCGCATGCTCTCCTCCTTGCCTGAAAGCGAACCCACCGGGTCTTCAAGATAATAAGTAAGGTGCATTTTGGATGTGGTCCCGTGCTCGTACTTCCTTGCAGGCTTTTCCAGCGGGGCAAGCCTGGCAGTTATAGCGTTCCTTGCGTCGAATATCGCCCTGTCTATGTTCGCTACCTCTGTGCGCTTCGCGGAAAGGGTCTCGCGCATCGGCGCGGCCGAGTCCGTGCTCTTCTCAGAAGCCGCACCTGCCTCCAGGTCAAGCTCCCTGCCCGCTGTGCTGAGCTCTTCGAGCTCCCTGCTGAATGCAGAGAGCTTCTCTATCTCCTGCAAAAGGCTGTTGTACTCCTTCAGCTCCGCGCCCTTGGATTCAAGCCTCATGCCGAGCTCCTTCACAGCCCTCTCCATCGCGCTGTATGCGTTCCTGAACCTGCCCAGCTCGTTGGCGTAAGCCTCGAGCACTATCCTGAACTTGTTGTTCACCTTGAGCATCTCCCCCATCAACGATTTCGCCGACATAAGTTTTGAATGGTACGAGGTGTACAGGTTCTTGTCGTCTGTCGGCCTATCAGCGTTTATCAGCCTCCTCAACGAGCCCGTGTAGACAGACTTCTGCTCAATGACGTAGCTCTCGCTGCCAGCCCTTATGCTCTCCCTATCAGGCGGAGCGCTGCTCATCTCGAAGCGTTCGCAAGCCTCGATCATCATCGACTTTGCTTGCTCTATGCTTAGGATAAGGCCCGACGCCTTTGAGTTTATCGATGAGAGTTTCTCATCGAAGGCTTGGTTGAGCAGGCCCTCTAGATCCTCCATCCTGACCTCTTTGTTACCCCCATCAAAAAGCACAGAGAACACCCCTATACTATCTGGAATACGGTCTCTTAATCTTTTCAGTGCGTATGCCTGTAAAAGCAAAGCAGCTTTACA
>CAYMJD010000080.1:0-2218 GCA_964390895.1 Microcaldota archaeon | reverse complement strand
CAGCAGCCATGCATCAAACATCGTTATATCTTGCTAAACGTTTGAAGACTCACGAAAAATCGGTTATTTCGGGGGATTCGCACTCAGCCTGCTAATATGGTCTGTTCCGGAAGGCTTTGGCGGTCCATATGGACCTGGAAGCACAGATATAGGAACAGGTGTCATATACGCGATTGCCTTCCTCCTATTGATAGTGCTAAATTCAACGTATGGATCGGGCAGGTATACCCTAGACAATCAAATCGAGAAAAAGGTAATCTGGTGGAAGTATTTTGCAGAGATGAAGCAGGATTGATAATCAGCAGCGGTTTGGTTATTCTCCAAAACACCCAACAAATCTTCAGCGGTTTTACCGATTCCAGTATCGTGGAATCGTCTAGAGTCGATAAAATTCATTGCTTTGAGTTTTTTAAACTCAATTTTAAATTCTTCTAAAATAACCAATTCCACTTCATTCATAATGCAGAATACAAAGAAAAAGGATAAAAAAGCATATTGCACCTTTACTTTGCATCTTGCACTTTTAATAGTCTCTAAAACTGTTTAAAGGTGCAAAGCCAACACCACAATAACCTATTTATATCTGCAAATAGATGACATATACAAACATTGATTGGGATACCGATGGATACAAGGATGAATAATGCAGTCAATAAAAGGGGCAACGCCAAGGCTACAAGAAGGCTGTTCGATGCTTCAGGGAAAAGCTACGATTTCCCTAGCGGCACGGTAGCGCCTGTAGCTGTATATCGTCTCTGGTTCTCCGTTGGCGAACGGGCAGCAGCAATGAACGCTTTGGATACAATGCTCAACGAGCTCATCGGCAAGAATTTCAGTAACCTCGTGAGAGTGAGATTCAGCACAGAGCCCGCAATAAAGGAGCTGACAGTCGAGACCATTGGCTATTTGACTAAGAACAAGCAGACCAACTTTGCCATAACAGAATACCTGAAGGGACTGATAAAAAAGATGGATCCCGAGTATTGGGGATATGCCCTTGGGGAACAGACCAACTGGGCGCGCGATTTCAGGAGAAAGGAATAAAATCGCCAAAACCTTAAAATAACAGAAAGAGCCGATGTATGCTGTTCGATATTAAAAGTGATGATATGCCATTAAAACAAAAACAACAGAGGCAAGTAGGTTTACCCGCAGAAAAACTTGCAACAAGAGAGAACATGCTTAAGGGTATGGGAGAGGCCGGCATCCTTAGGGACAGCAGGCTCTCTTGGTTCTACATCGAGTACACGCACATGGTAGGCGGCAAGCAAGCTACGCGTGAACAGCTTGTCCTCCTCTTATCTAATGAGTGGGAGACCACGCAGTGCACATGCTTCGAAACAAACACCAAACTTTTCAAAGAGGTAGACTTAAGGTTTGCAGACGTCATGCGCATAATAGCGCCAGAACTTTTGGATGACGTGATTGCATACAGGGAGAAAAAAGGGCTCACCAACGAGAGGAATGGCTCTGCGCTTGACGATGCGAGCGCACTGCAACAGAGCGTCCTCTGAATCTTATCCCATGCCTAAGTGATAGTCAAGCGTGTTTCAATGCGTACAATAGAAAGGGAGAAGCTTATCCGGGTGTGCTCAGAGCTGCTGGGCGAGAAGCTTGCGGTTGTCGGAAAAGGCCATGACAAGCATATGAAACTGGTGTCAGCGCAGACAGGCAGCATAAAGAACTCTTTCCCCAAGAGCCATGGGGAAAGGCATGGAAACCAGATACCCATAGCCACCGCCTTTGACATAATACGGGAAATCTCAAAAGGAGACGTAATAATGTATGAGAAGGGCAAGCGGCTGTTGAGGGGCTTTAGCATTTGATAAGGGCTCAGTCTGCCGTTACCTCTGCTCTGAGCAGCCTCCCTCGGATGGTGTCCACATATCTTCTTCTCAATAGCACGGCAATCTCCTCTGCTATGCCCTTTCCAGACTCGTGTTCGAGCGTAAGCTTTACTTTCCTTATCGGAAACATCTGTGCGTGGTCGCAGACAGCTGGTTTGGGGTCCACATGCGCTGCACTGGATTCAGTAAGGGCGAATTCTATGACCCGCCATCTAGTGCTTTACTGTTGTCCTTCTCCATCAAAAACACCGTAGGTAACTGTCACAAGAAAACTTATAATTGTTCCTAGCCATTACGGTCTCGTAATCACATATCACATACTGTAGTAAACTATATATATCTGAAAGGACATATCTCTAACGTGGTCATAT
>CAYMJD010000079.1:0-2272 GCA_964390895.1 Microcaldota archaeon | reverse complement strand
TCGTCATAAGTTGCTCTCTTGTAGGGTCGCAGCCTGTTTAGCTTTTCCCTGGTGGTCTTGCTTACCTGTATTGTTGTGTACACCATATATAATCACTATATAATCACTATATAATCAATACTCAAGAGGTATATAAATGTATCGTACTGTTTTGGGATTGCACGCCATGTAGTCCGGTTTAGCAATTGATTTTTAGGTAGTTGAGCGGCAAGGCAACCAGAGTCTTTGGAAAGAGAACCCGGCATGCTGAATATAGATCTCACATTCGACCAGAAGCTGGGAGGGGAGATAGGCTTCAGGCTCGTGAAGGGCTGATTCACTTACTCTGACTGCCCGATGGCTTTTTCGTTCTCGTTTTCGAGTCGGCCTCGGCCGAGAGCGGATTTTGGGCACGGGACGCCGGGGGATCTGCGGGTTACCTTGCCTCAGGATAGGGCAGGCATGAATTTCTATAGAAGCCTGCGTATCTCGCCGCTGAATCCCTTCCTCATTTCCGCGAAGCCTTTTTCGTTAAGATTAAGGAAACCTAGCTGCTTCCTGTCAAAGCCGTTTAGAGCCTCAAGCAGAAGCCCCATGCGCTCTTTCTTGTTATATTTTGCAACCAGTTCGCCGAGCAGTTTGAAGTTCAGCTCTGAGTAGAACAGAAGACCCAGCAGGTCGATTGCGTCCTTGCCGCCCTTTATGCTTTTTGCCCTGCTTGCATACGCGCCGAGCTTGAGCAGAAGGAGCACTTCCTGCCTTGGCACCCTGAAGCCTTCCCTGGAGCCGAGCAGCCTGCCGGTTATGTCCTGTGCCGGCAGCTCTAGCTCGGAGTAGCCCGGAAGGTATATGTCTACATCGAACCCTTCGAGTTTCACCTCGTATCTCCTGAGCCTGTCGTCCTTTGCGACGGCGTGTCCGGCGCTGAGCTTTCTGAGCTCTGGATAATCGACTATTATGTCTATGTCCTTCGATTTCTGGAGCTTTGTGTAGAGATAGGTGGCCCATCCGCCTATGAGCGTGAAGTCTATCTCTTTGTTGAGGGCCACGAGCTCGACCCAGCTCCTTTCCGTTACCTCATCGTTCCAGAAGTCCATGCTACCGCCCAAAAATCCTCTTCGACATCGCGTCTGAGAACTCCTTCGCATACCAGCTCCTTATGTTCCACAAGTCCACGAAAACCTGCGGCACGGGCACGGATCCGCTTGTGAGCCTGCGGCCTTTTATTGCTGCCTCGAGTATCGCATCTGCCCTGAGCACGAAAAGGTTCGGGTACTTGCTGCCCTCCCTGAACCTCCCTTTTATCGCTGCGAGCGCCTCTCCGGTCGCGTACACGTACACCTCGCTGTAGTCCGCGGGCGTGTTTTTGTATAGCTTCTTATACGCGGTGTATGCGGTGAAAGCTACGCCGCCCGGCATGCTCGATTCTATCTCGTTTACGGCGGCATCACCCCTGCCCTCATAGGCTATCTCCCTGCCCAGCTTGCGGTGCGTGGCCCAGTACAGCATGAGCCTGTCGAATGCTACCACGGAGAATGACATCTTGGAGACGCTGACCGCGTTTATCGAGACAAGCTTGGAAACGGTCTTGTTGACACCGCCGAGTGAGACCGAGAGCTCTTCTGCAAGCCCTTTCTGCGTGAAGCTGTTTTTTCCGTCCAGGTATTTGGAGGCGATCTCCCTGTACACCAGTTCCTCTTTTTTCATCTTTCACTTTATCACTGTTAGTATATTTATATCTTTCGCTTAAAAGTGAAAGTTATAAAAGTAAAGGAAAATAAAAGTGAAAGCCGTCTTACGGCAGACAAGCGGGCCACGCCTTCCGCGCGTCCCGAAGAAGCGCGTACGTGAGGGCGTCCGCCCAGAGTATTATGTAACACGCATGGAGCGGCGTGGACAATGTTCTGCCACAGTCCATCGCAAAGGAGAGGCTGAAGGCGATTACAGACCTTATTCTTAATAGGACGAGTTAGTAGAGTTTGCCCGCCGTACCAATACTATAATGCAAGGCCGTTGAGCAATGCGAAATACCTTGAGTCGCTCGGCCGATGAATGGATCTGGCCTTCAACCAGAAGCTTGGATAGGAATAGGATTAAAGATTGTGAGGGGCTGATTCACTTACTCTGACTGCCCTGGTGATTTTTATCCCTGCTTTCCCCTGAACATCTCATCCGTAGAGCCTACGAGTATGCCTGCCATAAGGCTGAACGTGCTTGGGAAAAGCACGAAGAAACCCGCTACTGACAGCGCGTGGGGCTCGCTCGGCAGCATCCCTACCGCGAATGTGGCTAT
>CAYMJD010000078.1:0-2466 GCA_964390895.1 Microcaldota archaeon | reverse complement strand
ATGATAAAAGAGTATGTGGAGAACCAGCATGACGACCGCGGCCCCGAGGAAGCCTTTAAGGTCGAGGAGTGAGTTTAGTCGCAAACTTCAGATGGCTTTAGCCACTGGCCATTTCAGCAGGCTTTAGCCTGTAATGCGACTTTCAGTCGCAATAAAACCCACCGCCTTTAGGCGGTGGACGGTGTGCGGGCGGCAGCCCGTACTGGATGTTGGACACCCTGCCTGAGTTGAGGCAGGACAGGCCAACGCTGCACAGTGGTAGTGCAGCAAAGGATACATCTAGGGCACTCCCGTGAGGGGTGTGGCGGTGGAGAGGGGGATACCCGAGAGGGCCCTATCCGAGGTGTGTAGGTTGCAAGCGAAATGCTGAATGCCGAAGCGGCGGGGTGAGTTGGGGACGCTACGCTCTCTGCGGAACCCAAAACCCAAGCCAAGGAGAAAGCTACTCCCAATGCAGGATAGACACCCTGATTATGGGAAACTGGCGGCTAACGGAGAAAGTGACTCTTAAGGCAAGGGTAAGGCAGCCCTGTAGACCACGATAACGGGGTATGAGACTCATCACGTGGAGGGTTAGACATGCACACTGCAGCCAGTACAGGTGACCCGTCGAGAGCTTCCGATTACCAATAAGGCAGATGGATATGCAGAACCTAGTGAGACACCGGATCGAAAGGCCGGAAATGGAGTAGGGGGAGCTAAGTTCATCAGTCTGGGTACAGGCATATAAGGGTATCCGAAGTTGCCTGTGCGTCGGAAGAAGTCAGAGCGCTTTCATAGTAGCGAAGTAGTTTCGGGACCATAACCCGGAATGAAGCGAAGGGGATGCGTCGTTGCTGAAGAGTCGATTCAGAAAGTGGGACATGCTAATCAGTAAGCCTCTGCTATGAAACACTGCTGAGATGGTCCTGCGGCGAGGAGACGGTCGAAACGAAGTGGCATAACCTATACGGTCGGCTGCTAAGCTACGAAGTGCTACACAGGGCGTGGCTTAAAGTCAAGGCCAATCGGGGAACCGGTGGGGTAGACAAAGTTAACCTGTCTACCTTTGAGACAAGATTGGAAGAGAACCTTCAGCAACTCCTGAGGGAACTCAAAACCAAGACATATGTACCAAAGCCCGTATTGCGCCGCTATATTCTCAAGAAAAATGGGAAGAAACGGCCATTGGGGCTGCCCACTGTGCGCGACAAGGTTGCTCAACAGGTAGTGGTAGACATACTGCAGCCGTTGTATGAAACGAAGTTTCATGATGCATCCGTTGGGTACAGGCCGGACAAAGGTGCATTTAATGCGTTCTTGAGGATTATTTATCTAATGGAGCGCAAGTATGTCTGGGTTTACGATGCCGACATCAAGGGATACTTTGACAACATCGACCATGGACTGCTTCTACGAATCATGAAGCGGGATATAGCGGATCGCTCGATCCTGAATCTTATTCGTTTGTGGCTTAAAGCTGGAGTAGTTGAAGATGGTGTGCGAAGTTTCTCGAATACCGGTACTCCTCAAGGGGGTACGATTTCACCATTACTGGCGAATATCTACCTCAATGAGGTTGATTGGGTACTTGAAGCAGCACAGGTGCAATTTGTCCGGTATGCCGATGATATTCTTGTATTTGCACAACGCGGTAAGGATGCGTTACAGGCTGGCGAGGTACTCAAGACTGCTATTGGTAGCCTTAAGCTAGAACTTTCGCCGGAAAAGACACGCATGGTCCGACTGGTAGAGCAATCGACAGAGAATGGGAGAACAATTCCCGAAATTAACTACCTGGGTGTAACAATCCAAGGGTGGTTTCGAAAGCGGAATGGTAAATGGGGATTTGGCCTGAAATGCGCACCGGGAGCAGTAAAGAGCTTCAAGGAGACGATCAAAGAGCTAACCCCCAAGACCCATACTCTTAGTCTTGCAGCCCTTGTCGAAAGGGTCAATCCTAAAATTCGTGGGAAATGCTCTTACTGGGCGCAAGCCGCAAAAGCTGTAAACTTTTACCGAGAAGCACAGGGCGAGTGTCGGTGCTCAACTGAACTCCTTGCGCAGCAGGGAGCCAAGCTGGACACATATGTTCGGAAACGAATACGCCGGTGTCGCATACCTTCACGGGGCGGCAGAAAGACATACAGAAAGGCGAACATGCTCAGTATCATTTATACCCACGAACGGCTGGTCGGCGCCGGGTTGGTCTACACGGAGCGAGTCATTCGCGACAAAGCCTCCGACCGAGCGATGACCGATCAAGATTTCCTGTCGGTCATTAAAGGGCGTAGAGCAAAACAGAAAACCCGCATACAACGGTCCAAGGCCAATGATACCAAGTATTGGACAAAACGCGCCAAAGCCTGCGACCGTGCCAAGGAGCGCCTCAGAAGGTTCGAGAGTAAGTGACGTAGAGCGGTTTGTGGGAAAACCACACGAACCGTTCATTGAGGGGTCGGCCCCGAAAGGGGCCTCCTACTCTAT
>CAYMJD010000077.1:0-2492 GCA_964390895.1 Microcaldota archaeon | reverse complement strand
GAATGTTTATCGCTGCGGTTCGCTTTCATCCCACCCTTAAAAGGTGTGGGATTTCTCGCTAAGCTTTGTTAAATATGTTTAGATGGAGTTAATCAGCATGGATGGAAGAAAGAGGAACCGGCTGGACCAGGATAGGCTCATACAGCGGCGAGTCATACCTGCGTTGCTGACATCGGTAAGCCTGGTCATACTCATATACCTTCTCCACATATTCAGCATAGGCATAGAGACAGGACTGGGCTCCTCCGCAGTCATATTCGCATCCTTCGCTGCAAGCGCATTCCTGCTCTTCATGACCCCGCACATGAAGGCCGCCAGTCCTAAAAGGTTCGTGAAGAGCTACATAATCGGGGCCCTGATGGGCTACCTCGGCTACGTGCTGATAACCGTTGCAGGGCTATACGTCGCAATATTCGTAGTCATGCCGCTTCTCGCCCTGTTTTTGATAATGTTCGATGCGGAGCATCCGCCAGGCGCCGGCATTGCCTTCGCCTTCCTGCTCTATAGGGTCGGCTGGGTCGGCATAATAGTTGTCATTGTTGGGGTAGCGATAATGCTATTCATGCGCTACGTCCTCGAGAGGGCAGTCTACATAGTAGAGGAGGACTTCGAGAAGAGGGAAAAAGGTTCCAGAAGATGATGGTTCCATGAAACGCCTCTCGCCTGCAGGGCAGTTCAGTGGCAAGCTAAAGAGCGCTCCAGAGGATTTCATAGTTGAAGAAATAACAAAGCATGGGTTCGTGCTGAAGAGGGATACAAAGGTGAGCTCCTCTGATCTCGGAACGCAGCAGTCCGATTCTGGCAAGTTCGTTGTATTCATAATGCAGAAGCGCGACTGGAACACGATACAGGCCCTGAAGGTGATTGCGAAGAGGGCTGGCCGCGGGATAAAGTCGACAGCCTTCGCAGGGACAAAGGACAGGGCATCCATTTCCACGCAGCTGTGCAGCGTATTCGGCGCAAAAGCAGACCGGATATTGTCAATGCATGTCAAGGACATAACGATAAACGGAGCATGGCAGAGCGACATAGGGGTAGAGATGGGGGAACTGCTAGGCAACAGGTTTACAGTAACGGTAAAGGAATCGGGTGCCACTGAAGGGATGATAAAGGGCATCGTAGATAGCCTTGGCGGGCTATTCCCAAACTATTTCGGGGTACAGAGATTCGGCTACCGCGCCAACAACGCAGACATAGGCCTTGCAATAATGAAGGGCGACTTCGAGAAGGCGGCGATGAGCTTTCTAACAGACACTACGAACGAGAGGAACCTCGACTCCATAGAGGCGAGGGAAAAATTGAAATCAGAGATGGGCTTCGCAGATGCGCTGAACTACTTCCCGCAATATCTGAAGTACGAGCGCCAAGTGATAGAATATCTTTCAAAGTATCCGACCGACTACGCGAACGCGATAAGGAAGCTGCCGCGGCAGCTCTCTCTTATGTTCGTGCATTCAGTTGAAGGATTGATATTCAACAAGGAGGTAGAGGCGAGGATAGGCAACCTTGGAGAGGGCCCAAAGACCGGTGAGCTTGCCTGCGACGCTGATGAGCACGGGTTCCCTGACATGGCAAGCGTAAGGAGCGTATCAGGAACACTTAATGGAAAAACCTTCCTTGTTGGGAACATCATAGGATACGACAGCGAGAAGCCGAACGAGACAGAGAACGAGATACTTGAGGAAATGGGCCTTACAAAGGAGATGTTCAAGATACAGAGCATGCCTGAGCTGAGCTGCAAAGGCAATTACCGTGTGATGTTCGCGCCTTTTGCAGGATTCTCGAGCTCGATATCAGGAAGTGATGCAACGCTGTCGTTCTCTCTGCCTTCAGGATCATATGCAACCGTGCTGCTGGATGAATTCGTGAGGAGTTGATTCCAGAAAGGCATAATGCTGGGCGCAGTAGTCAAGAGGGGTATTGCCCACAAACTCGGCGCCTAAATCATAGTGTCGCATTCGGCACGGATACCTCATTTTCAGGCAAGCTTTGCGCCGCACTTTGAGCAGAACTTTGAGCCAGCATCGTTCCTGGCGCCGCACTTTGAGCAGAATATAGAGCCTGCTCCGCCGCCTTGGGTTTCAACTGCTTGCGTCTCCGCGTCGAGTACAGAATTGAGGTAGTCGGCCAGCGCCTTTGCATCCTTTCCATGAAGCCCGTCTATCTCCCCCTCCTCCTTGCCGTTCTTCAGCAATCCTTGATCCTTGTCGTAGCCCATCACCCTGACGAATACGGTAGATGATATTATGCCCTTCTCAAGCCTTACGCTGGTTATCTGCTTGTATGGTATGCTCTCATAGTCCTTCCTTATGCCAAGCGTCGCCTTGTTCACTATTATGAGGCGCTTGTCAGTAGCTAGGACAGAGGTCGGCACCGTGACAGAGCCGCCGGGGCCAACGCGCCTCTGCTTCACGGTGATCATTACCCTCTCATCCGGCCAGAGCACACTCTTTACAGCGTTAACCTCGTTCTGGTCTACAGCCATTACACCG
>CAYMJD010000076.1:0-2570 GCA_964390895.1 Microcaldota archaeon | reverse complement strand
GGATGAAAGCGAGGCGGAAAAGGATATCAGCAACACGTTCCTGTTTAGCCAGCCATGATATGGACTGCAGTTAAACGCTTAAATAATAATCCCCATCCCTGCGAACTCCTTTCCTGAGTAAAGGACGAACCTGCCCAGCTCTCTTGTCTCGCTAAAGCTCTCCGCCGGTATCTTCTTTGAGAGCTTGAGTTCTGCCTCAAACGCATCAAGCGGCTTTACGGTCTTAGCCGTATCAGATTCTCCAGTCGTTGGGTCTATGTGCCCTGTTATCCTGATGGCCTTCACGGGCACGTCTATTCCGTTGAACTTTATGCTCAGTCCTTTACCTAGCCTCTTTGTGAGGAATATCCTGGCAGTTACCCTATCTCTCGGTATTGGGCAATACTCGCTTCCGCATATGAGGGAGCCCCTCAGCTCCCCGGTTATGCTTTTCCCAACCCTCAGTGCGACGTTCTCCCCAGCCTTTGCCTGCCTTGTATTTCTGCCTTTGACTATTATGCTTTTCACACCAATCGGTTTCTTGTCCGGCACTATGCAGATCTGGTCCCCTACGCTTACCCTCCCTTTTATGATCCTCCCAGTTATGAGGCGCTCCTTGCCTTCGAGCGTGCCTTGTACTATCAGTCTCAAAGGCCCCGATGTGTCTGCTTTCAGCACAGCGGATTCACTGTAGAGCTGCTCAAGTAGGGGGGCGCCCTTATACCAATGCACGCGTTTGCTGAGCACCACAAGGTTATCGCCAGCGTACGCAGACACCGGGACAAATCTGACGTCCTTCAAGTCGAAGCCTATCTTTTTTATGAATCCTGATATGCCATTTACTATCTCGTTGAACCTGCTTTCGCTGTATCCTGCGATGTCCATCTTGTTGACAGCGACTACAAGTCGGTCTATGCCCATCATCTTGGCTATGAACAGGTGCCTCTTTGTCTGGTCGCGTATCCCTTCGTCTTTTTTTGCGGAAATAAGCAACAATGCCGTGTTGGCATATGAGGCGCCACTTATCATGTTCTTTATCAGCTCCTCATGGCCTGGCACGTCTATGAAAGAGAATGCAACGTCCTTGTAAGCGATTTCCGCCCTAGTTATGTCGATAGTTAGACCTCTAGTCCTTTCAGCATAAAAACTATCTAATATAAACGCTGGTTCAAAATCCTTGTGAAGTTTCTTACTGTAATTCTCTGCTTCTTTTATTCTTGTCTGTGTCACTGACTCTGTAAGCATTAGCATATTGCCTATCAATGTTGACTTTCCGTGGTCTTTATGGCCAAGAAGAGTTACGCTGCGCACTACTACCATAGCATCACATGTATCCGAGCGCGCGTAATTTTTCCATTACCCGTTCATTCTCTTTATCCATACTCCTACCCGATCTCTCTTCTATCTTTGTAGTCGCAAGTTCCTTTATTATGTCGTCAACATTCTTAGCGTTGGATTTTACTGGAACTGTACAAGAGGTACATCCCAAGCTCCTATACCTAAATCCGTTCCTCGAAAAGTATAGGGGATTTACCGGTATACGTTCCTGCTTTATGTAATTCCAGACGTCAATTTCATTGAAATCAAGGAGAGGATGCACTCTTACGTGACCACCCTCATCCATCTTGCTAGCGTAATCGTCCCACATCTCTGCCCGTTGATTTTTATAGTTCCATCTAAATCTTTCGTTACGCTCTGAAAAGTAACGTTCCTTGTTCCTAATTCCATGCTCGTCCCTCCTTATGGAGACTATTAGTGCATCGAAACCGTGCTCTTTCATAACCTTCTTTAGCGTTTCCGGCTTGTTCTTCCCACAGCATGCTGATCCAACAGCATCGGGCTTAACTTCACTGTATGCGACTATGAGGTCAAGTTTCCACTTCTTCGCAAGGTATTCTCTAAATGAGTAAGTCTCAGGGAAATCAATCCTATTGTCTATGTGGATTACCGGAAAGGGAACTTTACCTAAGAATGCTTTCCTTGCAAGGGATAGCATCGTTGTGGAATCCTTGCCCATCGACCACAAGGCAGCGACATTTTTGAACTTCTGGTTCGCCTCTCTAAGTATGTATATGCTTCTCTCTTCCAGCTCTTTTAGGTTTTGTTGTATCATGCAACCCACTCTTTGTAGTCCTTATTCGTGTTAAGCAGCTCCTTGAAGTATATAGTGGCGCCTTGTGTGCTCTTTTTCGTCTTCATAATGACTGGTATCCTAAACATGGGTATGTATTTCGGGTCGTATATGATGACATACGCGGCGTACATATCTTCCTTCTTCTTCAGCTTCCTCGGGTAGAACACCTTGTAGTATTTAGCCTTCGTCTTAAGCAAATATCTCCTGAATGCCTCCCAGTGCTTCTCGTCAGGATTTGCTCTTAGGTTCGTTACCACTTTGTTCTCCTTGTTTATCTTCGCCACTTAATCACATTATCTATAATTCATTTAAATTATGAATAATTAGATATAAAAAGCTTTGCTTTCAATTATTAATGGTTAAATGAAGGTTAAGCGCGAAAACAAGATTACATTCACTACCGTATCCATACCCACCACGCTCTTCAAAAAGACTGAGAAGCACATAGAGAATACCG
>CAYMJD010000075.1:0-2643 GCA_964390895.1 Microcaldota archaeon | reverse complement strand
GGGTTCTGTGGCCCCATCTCGCATCCTTGTCGGATTTGGACCGTGCAGGCACATCTGAACTATCCTGTGCAATCAACTTTATTTGTTTGTCTTTGAGTCTGTCTTGGACGATCCAGCTGTATACTTCTTTGAAGATTCTTGGATCTGCCCGCTCACGAACTTTTGAGAAAGTTGATGGATGTGGTTTCCTTTTGTAACCTAATATTTTGCCTATTGGTTCTTTCGCAAGAAATTCTGAAAGTTTGACATCTCTAAGGTTCTCATTCTGTTTTATCACCAGTGCGACTATGTTCTTTGCAAACTTCTTTGTATGACCGTATTTCTGCACTACGACTCGGGCGACCGCCCAAACCTCTACTATTTTATCTTTTATCTCATATATTCTCATGTCATTAACTCCTGGCAAGGCAAACCAACACACCACTGGTGTGTTGGGTCAGGAGACTCAACACTATTGTTTTACGACGACAAAAGAGAGGGAGAGAAAACCCCAGTTATATTCGACAGGAAGATTTATAATTTGTCAAGTTCCTACCGTTCCTGCTTGTAAACCCCCACAAAGAGGAACAGGGTTTTATAAACCTATTTGAGTATATACTCTGTGATTGGGATGAGGCTGGAAAACAAGGTCGCAATAGTCACAGGCTCTTCAAGAGGCATAGGAAGGGCGATAGCAGAGGCGTTTGCACGAGAGGGCGCATCAGTTGTCATAAACAGCAGGAAAATAGAAGATGCAAAGCCAACAGCAGAAAGCATAAGCTCTTCAGGAGGTAAGGCGATAGCCATTGCTGCCGATGTATCAAAACGGGAGGATGTGAAGCTGCTCATCAATGAAACCATAAAGGCATTCGGAAAGCTGGACATTATGGTCAACAATGCAGGGATAGTCACAATGGAGGCTTTCATAGATCTAAAGGAAGAAAACTGGGACAGGCTTATAGCTGTAGATTTAAAAGGAACGTACATATGCTCGCAAGAAGCAGCCAAACAGATGATAAAGCAAAATTCAGGTGGCAAGATAATAAACACTGCGTCGATTGCAGGAACGATAGGCTTTGCAGGAACAGCCCACTACTCAGCGGCAAAAGCTGGAGTAATAGAGCTAACAAAGGTAATGGCGATAGAGCTCGCAAAGTACAAAATAAACGTCAACGCTATAGGTCCAGGTATAATAGACACAGACATGACAAAGGACTTTCTGAATGACCCGCAATACAAAGCGCAGTTCCTCTCGAGGATACCTTTAGGAAGAATAGGCAAGCCTGAAGATATAGCACCAATCGCGGTATACCTCGCATCAGAGGAATCAGGCTATGTAACAGGAGAAACCTTCTATGTAGATGGAGGCTGGCTTGTGGAATAGACTTCAAAATATTTGTGAATATATAAAACATAAATACCGATTGGCTCTTGAGAGTGCGGTATCTAATGCAGTGGCGAGAGGTCCACGCGGAGAGGATTTCGCGCACATTCATCTTTTGGTAAATATACCAAATATGATGTCCGTTACATCTAGAACCGTCTTTTTGTCTATTGTTTAGACCCGAGCTTTTGCCCGCACTGTTTGCAGAACTGTGTGTCCAATGGATATGAAATGTTGCACTTGGTGCACATCACTACCAACGGCTGCCCGCACTTAGGGCAGAACTTTGCGTCTTTGTCGACTTTTGCCTTGCATTTAGGACATCTGTCAATGCCCTTTCCTGCCAGTTTGTCGACACTGTCTGTTGCGCTCTTGGATATCTTGTTCTGCGCTTTCCATGCAAGGTCGTTCTCCACGTTCCTCGCTGTGTTGCTTATCAGATTGTCAAGCAGTCCCATTCCAGCACCATCATTATGCAGCTTATAAGTCAAGTTATTTAAGTTTTTTCAGGAATTCAACACTAACTGCGGGATTGGATGAGAAAGATACGATTAATAAAGGAAATGAGCTTCTTCGACTGCGTAATGCTCGGCATAGGCTTCATAATCGGCTCCGGAATCTTCATAATGCCGCTAGTTGCCGCAGAGACAGCAGGGACCTATTCCTTAATAGCATGGATAATAGGTGGTATCTTTGCGATTGTGGCAGGGCTGTCATTCGCCGAGGCAGCGGCAAAGGTCCCGAAGGTCGGCGGTCTGTATTCTTATGCACATAAGGCATACGGGGATTTTGGGGGATTCTTCGCGGGCTGGACATTCTGGATTGGATATTGCATAACCATCGCGACAGAGCAATGGGCGCTTGGCTGGTATCTGCGCTTTTTCCTTCCGCAATATTCAGATCTGATAAGGGTGACGATTGGGGTCATGACAGGTCTGATTTTGACCTACATCAACTACAGGGGTGTGAAGACAGGGGCGAGAGTCGAAGATATATTCACGGTAGGGAAGCTCGCAGCAATCTTCCTATTTATTATCGGCACAATCATCTTTTTCAAAGTTACAAATCTGTATCCTCTCTTGCCATCAACAACGACAAACCTGTTTCCGGCAGTAGGCTCAGCGACGGTTTTGGTTCTCTGGGCTTATTTGGGAGTTGAAATAATAACAGTTCCGGAAGGCGAGATAAAGAACGCGAAGAGGGTAGTCCCAAAAGCGATAATCATGGCTCTGTAGAAATCCTCTATTTCAATAGAAACTGAAGGATTTTAACCCTTCAGT
>CAYMJD010000074.1:0-2962 GCA_964390895.1 Microcaldota archaeon | reverse complement strand
TCCAGGCGCAGGCGGTGGCAGCGGAACCAGTGAAAGGCTGTGCCCCCATCCATAATAGCATATACCAACGCTCACTGGCAAAGTGTCCGCTTCCATGCTCGGTATGATAAAAAGCATAATGTCGGGCGCAGCAAAATGTGGGATTCGCGTCTGCGCCCAACAGCCCCACTCCCTATAATATTCCGTTTTCGAGATATTAAGCAGGCTTCTCCACTTTAGGCTTCACTCCGGGCACCCACCTTATCATGTTGAACTCGCCGCGCACATCAAGGTTTCTTGTCGGGAAGTTGCCAAGCAGCGTTTGGCTTATGCTGCCGTACATGACCCTTACTTTATGCCTCCTGTATCTTTCCTTGTAGTACTTTATCAGCCGGCTGTACGCCGTGTCATAATTGTCATATACGCCCACGAAAAAGAAATCGTAGCTGCCTACCAGCTGCGCTGAGAAGAGGCACCTGCTTATCACGGGTATTTTGTCGTCGAGGAAGGTTATCTCCTTCCTCATCCGCATGGAGTCGTCCTCGAAACCCTTCGATATTACGTACTTGCCGAACAGAGACATCATGGATACTTTCTGGGGCGCCTGCATCGTTATCGTGAAGCGCTTCACGTAGCCGCTCCTCAGTAGCTTTTTGAAGTTGTAGGCCAGCGTGTTGGATTTCATGCCTAGCCGCTTCGCCATATCGGCAAACGACATCCTTGAGTTTTCGTTGAGCAGAAGCATTATGTCCTTGTACGTCTTAGGTATATCCACCTTCTCTATGAGCGCGTTCCTGAGCGGAAAGAAGCCCAGGTGCCTGAACGCAAGATCCGAAGGTTGCCAGAACGCCTTGTATTCTGAAAACAGCACCTGGGTGGTCTTGTCCCAATATACGTACTCGTTCTGGTCCTCCGCGTTCGCGTATATGAAAAGGTCGTACGTGCCGTCGATCCTGACCGCTACCTGCGGGATATGTGATTCTTCCAGTATGCTTGCAACTTTGCCGTAGTCTGGCTTTTCAGTAAATTTTACAAGTATGAGGTGCTGGTTGGCGAGCCCAAGCGCGACCTCGTTGAATTCTATGGTGTACCTGATGCCCAGCTCCTTCTCCGCCTTCTTGAGCATCTTCTCGACAGTTTTTCTTGAGACGCCCAGCCGCTTTGCCATGCCTGTTACCGACATCCTGGCGTCTTCCGAGAGGAGCCGCACTATCCTCTTAAGGAGGGGGCTCCACCTCTCGTTGAACGCACTGTGGAAATCGTAGTCCTCCATGCTAATCCTATGCAATGAAAGGCATTTATTGCTATCTGAGCATGGTATCAAAACAGCAAATATCCGTATTTAAATTGATACTTTGAGAAGCGTATTTAAACCGTCGCATTCCATTTCTGAACATGGAGATCAAGAACAAGGCGCGCATATACCTTGTATCGTCGCTGCTGATCGGCTCGTTCACGCCGGCGCTGCTTCTGCTTACGAGAGGCACGAACGCGTTCGAGCTCTTCTTCCTAGCGTCTCTTGCAAGCATACCATTCGGGCTGGCCCTCGTGGCCAGGAACAGGAAGATGGGCAGTCTTGCCGCCGTCTTCAGGAAGAGAAGGACGCTTTTCCTTATAGCCGTGGCGGCGCTTCTGACGTATGTGCCGTACGAATACGGCATAGCATATGCAGAGCATTTCATAAGCGCGTCGCTTACCACAGTGCTGTTCAGGCTGAACCCGCTCCTGATGCTGCTGTTCATACCCTTCATTCTGAGGGAGAGGCTGAGCAGAAGGCAGGTCATAGCACTGACGCTTGCGTTCATAGGCATACTCATAGGGGTGAGCGGAGGAAACCTGTCAGGGATAATAGCGAACCCTGACATACCGATAGTGCTGTTCGTCGTGATGCTTGCGCTCGGCTATGCGCTCGCCACCGTACTGATAAAGCGGCAGCCTATCGATAACGACGTATTCCTGTCTGCTGCCACGATTGTGCTTGCAGTCTTCTTCGGTATGCTTTTCATAGGTAGCGGCGCCAGGTTCGCGCCGCTTGGCTCGGTAGGCATCGCCATAATAGCTTACCTGGCCGTGACCAACATCTTCAGCTTCTACATGTACATATACGCGCTGAAGGTGCTGAAGACCACCATCGTGACCAATATCTTCCTGATGTCGCCCTTCTTCACCTTTCTGTGGGCCGCCGTCTTCTTCGGGGAGGCGATACAGGTATACTATCTTGCCATAGCTGCGCTGGTCGTGGCAGGCATACTGATACAGAGAAAGGACTTGCTCGGGGGGTCCTATGCCGCCAGAAGGTCAAGTAAAAAGGCATACGGGTTCACGATGTTTGATGTGACCGGCGCCTTTATCGGCGGCCCGGATGGCAGAATGAAGGATGTCATAAAATCCGGCGGCAGGATAATCGCGACTAAGCTTGGTAGGAGGGACTCGCGGCACGTACTCTCCATGGCCGATGACCAAAGGTTCAGCGGCGTTTATACCGGCGAGTATGATATCTTTGCAAAGGAGACGGCGTTCGTCAAGGATATTCTTTCTGCCGGGGACAACGAAACCGTGGTTATAAAGGCCGGCTCTGATGAGGAGAACGACGCGTTCTTCGCGGAGCTAGACGAAAGGCTTGCAGCAGGGGGAAGAAGGCTGGACGAGCCCCTTATCGGATACTGATGCCGACGTAAAAGTAGCAAAACAGCAAACATCTTTATTAAAATTGCTATTTTGAGATAGGTATTTATAGCAGAAAGCCCGCGAAACTATGCAGGGTAATATGGTGGGGAATGCCAGCGTCTCGATTCTTTATCCTGAGTCTCTACTCTTAGATAACCTCTTCACCCAGCGCTGGCTCCCATCGCCCGTTACGATCAACGTGGTGGCATGAGAATGAATCCGGAAGCGGGAAGGGATGGCGAGGGCCAGGATGGGGAAACATACGAATGCTGGATGTGCGGGATGGTGCACAGGAATCCTGTTGCGTACCTGTGGC
>CAYMJD010000073.1:0-2966 GCA_964390895.1 Microcaldota archaeon | reverse complement strand
TTCATTTTTGATCCCATGCAAAGCTCCCTTCCGTGTTTGTCGATTATGGTTAGGTCGACCGCGCCGCCTGTCGAATGGGGGGGTATTATTACGTCTGAATTGGCCACCAGCCTGTCCGCGGCCTTTCTGAGCTGCGCTTCCGGGAGTCTTGGGTTCCTCTCCCTGATTTTGCCGATCACTTCCTTGTAGATGGCGCGCTGCGCCCCCAACGGCCTATATCCATCGATTATCTTGAGCCTCAGACCATTGGGAAGCGATGCCTGGACGAGCGCGAGCCTCTTTGCGGCTCCTGCCCTGAGGTAGCAGCGTTTGTGTGCCAAACCCTGGAAGGAGGCTGACGTTGCCTCGATTGCAACCACAATGTTTCTGTCAAGCGCGGCGACATCGAGCATAGGCTCCCCGCTCTCCACGATCTTAACTTTCGCGAGCTCTGAATCAGCTATCAATCCTGATCGCATTTACATCACTGATTAGGAAGTATTTGCCTCCTTTCCGTTTAACCCTGAGTGTTCCCCCGTCGGTACTCACTTCGCTTACGCCCAGCTTGTGCGCTGCCGCCGTGCAGCCTGTCCCGCACGCCTTGGTGAACCCCTCCACGCCTGTTTCAAACGTCCTTGCGAACACCTTCCCGTTGGCTCTGGTTACTATGCTTATGTTGGCGTCCAGCGCTTCCCTCAATTGGGAGGCTATGCGCACCGACAGCACTTTGTCTTCGTATAGCTCTTTTTCGACGACCATGACGAAGTGCCTGAGCCCTGCGACGACCAACACCTTGCCGCTGGTTTCTATGCTGCCGATTTCAGCTTCCAGTTCGTTGCCCGACAGCCTAAACCGCTTCGGGCCGTCGTCTGTACCTATTACTCCGCTCTTGACTTTTTTCTTTTTTATCGTAAACATTGCCGTTATGAGCAGCCCGTTACCGCACATTGCCTCCTTTGTGCCGTCCTTGTCAAAAATTTCCATTCTGGTGGTCTTTCCCGTGCTGGTTATGAGGAGCATGCCATCCACTTTCCTGCAGTTTTTGATTGCAATCTCCCTTCCGCTGCAGCCTAGAGGCATACGGTTGACCACAAAGAACGAATTGCCGTTAGCTTCCGCTATCATCATTGGCACCCCTGCAATCCTCTTTTCTCAGAAGCCTTGCGGCTGTATCGAAGAAGCCGCTCTCCAAATCTGTTGATCCTAATGCGGAACCGAACGTTCCATCTGGATTTGTGGTGAGGAACAGACCCATCGGGTCAGGAATGCCCAGCCACCTGCACTGCATCTTGAGCAGCTCCGGGGCGTATCTTCCCCAGAAGATTCCCCCCATATGGGGTATCTCCGGAGCGACAGTAAGTGAGAACACGAGGGTAGCTATAGTGGGAATTACTCCCTTCTCCCTCATGGCTTTGTATATGTCCAACCTGCTTATGCTCTTATTGGATCCCTCGACGCGGAAATCAGTGCCATCGAACCGCAGCACCCTGCCCGCGCTGCCATCTTGTCTTTTTGTCTCCCTTAAGTGCGCCTGCTGGCTTATCCTATCTGTTATCGGGCATTCCCAGAAGTTTACGCCGCGCTTTCCCAAAGCCTCAAGCATATCAGCAATCCTTGACAGCTGGGATGAGGTGGGAATTTCCGGTATATGGTCAGCATCCAAGCGCTTGAAGAAGCTCTGCCGTATCCTGATTATTGCGGGGATTGCGCCTTCTCTCTTGGACGTGTCAAGGAAAGCCCGTATTATAGGGGAGAAGGCTTCTATATCTATGCTGTTCCCATTGCTGAATAGGCGCCCGAGCGCGCTCTTTATGTGCGCATCCCTGACCTCTTTCAAATGGTTTCCGTTTTGCATGAAGTATGGAACAAGCGGGAGCGCGAACTTTATGTTGAATCCCCCAATGCTGAGCGCGTGCCCGTGCGGCCTGTCGTTCACGGGCAGCGACAGGTCATAAGCTTGGTTCATTATCCTGCGCTTGTCAAGCTCGAGCCTCTCTGCGATGCCGTGCAGTATTATGTTGCCTACGATTTCGTCCAATGGCAGGTTTGGGTTCATGTGCGAAAATGATGTTATCAGATCAGCCTGCAGTATCTCCCTCAATTCCGGGAACTTAGGCTTACGCCCCATCGCCTTTTCGAGGAGCTCGGAGTTGCGCCTTATTGTGGAGCTTATGCCAGAGCTCCCCAGGAGCCTTCTTCCCAAATCGATGTTCTTGCTTCCCATAAGGCCACCATTCAAAGTTTCCCGTCCGAATCTATCAGATCGATGATTGATCTGCCGAATCTGGTAAGCCTCGCTGGCTTTAGCTCGGAGCCGCGGCTAAATTCAATCAAACCGAGTTCCCGCAGCGCCTTTGCATTGAGCTTGAGCGTGGAAACGGGTATGCCTAAGGAATTGGACATCAGATTGATAACAGAGGTTATTGTATTGTCTGCGTATCTGTTGATTTGCAGATGCGAAAGGATCAGCAATTGCTTGTCGTTCAGTGCTTTGAGCAGAACCTTCCTCAGACTGCACTTGTCTTCCATTGGAAGGCAATCACGAATTGGTGGTTCATCACACTCACTTGACCGTATTGGCGGTTCATCACACTCACTTGATACAAATCAATCTGATTAAGCATTCTGTTCGACATGATATTTATAGGTGCAGGTCAGCAAAAGCTGGCTCCCTATCCCCTTCTTTTTGCCTTCGGCCTTGCCGGCTTCGGCCTTGTCATGCGCCGGACCGCGAGTTCCACGACCAATGCGACTACAAACCAGAATACCGCATCAATGACAAGGTTCACCTTATGCAGCGCCCATGGATTGTACGGCGGTTCGATAACCATCGTTGTGAGCCACGTCAGCGGAAGCCCGTGCCATGCGGCGCCGAGCAATCCTTGCGGGGTAGTGTTCAGCAGACCTGTAAGCAGCAGCATTACCAGAGCTGCAGCTATGGCGTATATTATCGCGTATTTTGATATGCACATAGATTGCAATGGAAG
>CAYMJD010000072.1:0-3027 GCA_964390895.1 Microcaldota archaeon | reverse complement strand
GTCATTCTTCATCAAGGAAGCACAATCAACCCCGCCATGCGCGGAGGCGTAAAGCCCAAACACAAAATCTGGAATCGGATGCCTTTCCATGCCGCCGTTCGCATCAGCGAACGGGCCATTGACATACACGTATCTCCTATCAATCCCTGTAATCACGTTCCCATGGAAGTTGAATCTTGCCGCTTTCGCCGTCTGATATAAAAACATGCTCTCCGACGAAAAGAACTTTCCGTAGCCCCATCCAGATTCGGACTGGAGTTTCCAGGTCCAGAGCCTGGCGTCCTTGACCACTAGACGATGGGGCTATCGCTAAAGCTATTGCTGACATATATTTTATACTTTGCTGTTGCTAATACAACTATGTTTGTAAGGGAGAACGCAAGCCCGCACAGGGAGATAAAAGACCTTGTGATTGCGGACCTTGTGCTCATTGCGGCATTCTCGTTCACTCTTCTGGGGGGAATCTTCGGCTTCTTCCAGAGCACGCCATCGATATTCTCAAGCCTTATAAAAACAATACCCATAGTGGCACTGGCCGTCACATTGAGCTTCGTGCTGCACGAGCTGATGCACAAGTTCGTCGCGCAGCGCTACGGCGCCATAGCGGGATTCAGGACATCGTACAACGGGCTTGCGATAACCTTCATAACCGGGTTCTTCGGCTTCCTTTTGGGGATCCCGGGGGCAACTGTCATATACACAAGCAGCTTCACGAAGAGGCAGAATGGGCTGGTCTCGCTTGCGGGGCCGCTGACCAACTTCGTGGTCTTCATAGCGTTCATGGGCATAGGGCTCTTCTTCTTCGGAAGCGCCTTCATAACCAATCCCCCTGTGCACTCCTATGTGTACAACGCGATAAGCCTTACCCTTTTCATAAGCATACTGCTGGCGTTCTTCAACATGCTACCGATATTCCCGCTCGACGGGAGCAAGGTCTTCGCGTGGAACAAGCCGGTATACATAGGCACGATGGCAGTCATCTTCGTGCTTATGCTGGTTTTCACGCAGCTTTCCCTTGTATCTTTGCTGTTCATGCTGGGAATAGCGCTGCTGGTCTCGCTGTTGTACAGGCACATGTAAACTACCCACAACTAAATCGTGGGCTTTCCATCAGTTGATAAGCATGTTGCACGGCAACGTTGGGCAAACCAACTTCATCGGACAGCAAAGGCCGTTTACAGAGGCCTTCCCTGTTGGAAATCTGGGGGGTTTCGGTCAAGATAATCCCTTTGCTCCAAGAGGCATTTCAATGCAATATGGGTTATTGCTGCGCAGCCACGCAGCAAACCCGCGCAGTCAGCCCATCGGGCCGCTTTCAGCTGTGTATACGCTCATGTCAGGGAACGTCCTCGATATCTGGCTTGCCCTTATGCCATATACCTCCTTGACGCCCTGCCTGTACGCAAGCTCTATCAGCCTCTGCGTTATTATCCCGTCAAACACGACAGAATAAACGTTCTTCGAGTCCTGTATCGATTGTATGAGGTCCCTTATCGGCACCTCTTTTATGAGGGCGCCGCCGTTGTCATAGAGTCTTCCCCTCAAGGTGTTGTGGAGCTCTGTCAGCGAACCCACAAAGGTGCTGTTTGGGAACTTCGGTTTGGATGCTTGGTCGATTCTTGGTATGCTCTCTATGCCTTCTTTTTTGTACTGGCCGCTTTCTATCCCCTCGACGCCGAGGTCAGCCTCTCCCTCATAGGCTTCCTCCTTCCTCGGGGGCTGCTCGCCCCCTTTCCTGACGTTGTCTATTATCATAGAAGGGCTCAGTATCCCGCTATCCACGTTCCTGTCACTCCTGTCGTTGTTGAACTGCCTCGGCTGCGGCGGCCTTGGTCTCTGGTCCCTTCTATCGTCCATCCTGGGCCCCCTGTCCCTCTGCTCCCTTTGGTCCCTGCCCCTGTTGTTGTGGTGCATGTACTGCTCTGCAGGCACCTTCGACCTGAGCGCCTTGATTATCTCCTTCCTTGTAAGCTCCTCGACCTCCTTGCCGTCCGGGGCCTTCGCAACATAATCGACATCCGCGAGTCCCATGAGGTTCTTGACTATCATCTCGCCTCCCCTGTCCCCATCTATGAACATCGTGGTGTCCTTTGCCGCGCACAGCTCTATTATCGTCTTCGGCACAGTTCCGGAAGCGCCCCCTATGGCTATGCAGTTTGCTATGTCGTTCTTCAAAAGGTTTATCACGTCAGCCCTCCCTTCCACTATGACAAGGTCGTCGCTCTTCGCGATGTCGGGCCCTGCAGGAAGGCTTTCCTGCCCGTAAGTGCCTATTATGCTGGATTTGACGTCGTTCTCGACAAGCTCGCTTATCTCCTTGCTGTCCGGTATCTCTGTGTTCAATAGCGTCTTAACGAGCTCCTTCGCCCTGTTGATTATCCTCTTGCGCTTCTCGCTTCTAGTGTCTTCTACCTTCTCAACCTTGAAGCTTGTCTCAAATGGCCCTACCCTGTCCACCGACTCGATGGCAGCTCCTAGTATGCAGGTCTCGACCCTTCCCAGCGATGAAGGGAGGAATAGCTTTCCATAGGTCTTGCTGCCTGTTGCCGATGTTGTTATCTCTATCCTTCCTATCTTGCCGTTCTTCTGCAGCTCCCGCAAATCAAGGCTTCCTCCAAGGAGCCCTTCTGTCTGCCCGAAAACCGCCCCGATTATGTCTGGCTTCTCTACAGGCCCGCTAATCTCGAACCTTGCCTCTACCATGTATTTTACTATGTCAATATATGCTTTTGCCATTTCATCACTATTGTGCTATAGAAACGGCCACAAAAATGGACTTCCTGTTCCTCTGGGCTTATACTGTGGGCTCTCCTGCAGAGCATCTGCTGTAAAAACCTAATGCAGCTATTAAGCAATAATATGACATTTGACCACTAAGCCACTAAGTAAGTCCGCTTGATTATGTCCGTTTCATATTAATGATAATCCCCAAAGTATATAAAGTTATTGTGCCATCAGTACGACTGTCGTTCCATTCAGGGAACCGTCTGCGCCATTGCCCCTTCTCCCGTTAGGCTTCCGCTAAAC
>CAYMJD010000071.1:0-3100 GCA_964390895.1 Microcaldota archaeon | reverse complement strand
TTCCTGTCGACGCGCATGTCAGGCAGCTCATTCGCTATGAGGATTGCCCCTATTATAAGACCTGCTGGCACTGCTGCAAAGACAACATGCGGGAGGGCTGCTACAGTTCCTCCGGCCACGAGGAAGCTCGCTATTGCTATACACGCGTTGTTTATAGCTGTCAACGGCTCTGAAACGAACGGCACCCTTGAGAAGAATTTTGCGTAGAGCAGTATGGAAAGCGCACCGAGGACGATGAACGGACCGGCAATCGGATGCACCAACGCGAGATAGACCCCTATCGAGGCAGCTATGATGAAGGCCCCAATCCCGAGCGAGAGCGCGCCTTTTGGGGTGATCCTCCTTTTGACGATGAGCGCGCTGCCGCCGCTGAACCTCGTCTTCACGGTCTCGGAGTCTATTCCGCTCCTGAAATCGAAGTAATCATCGATGACGTTTACCGAGACATATGCAAATATCGAGCCTATGACAAGCAGCAGCGCGGTGAATATGCTTAACTGGACGCCGGACGCATGGGCAGCGGCCAGCCCTATCAGGACGCATATGGGCCCGAACAGCAGCGTCGGCTCTAGCGCCTCCTTGACGTAGTATTTGAGCATCGCATTGCCTTGCAGGGCTGTCTTTTCAACAGCAACCATTAAATCCTTTTATATGCCATATCAGTGTATAAAAAACATCTTGTTTTTTGTGCTTATATAAGGTTAACACAGGATTTGCCATGCAATTGAAAACCGTTATGCCTGGAGAAAAGCTCTCGACAGAGGAGGAGCTTGAAGCGCGCTACGGCACGTTTCTTGAGGATGGGTATATATACTCGTACCTCTTTGGGGAAGAGATAGTAGAGGGGGGAGGGGTCAGCGTGAAGGCGAAGCAGCGCGACATCAGGACCTTCCCGAAGAGGATGATGATATTGGGAGCCGTGACAGACGACTTGCGTACGGTAATGTTCGTCAAGATCGGCAGGCATGAGGCCGGTAACATGGTATATGTTGCTTTGAAGAGCGGCAAGATACTTGCAAAGCAGGACGCAAGGCCCCCCGGAGGCTATGGGAGGAGGCCTCCTGAGAGGGGCACCGCAATGAAACCCTGCGGGGTCGGCGATATAGTGCTCGCGATGATAATAGGAGAAGACAAGGATACATACGCGCTCGGCATAAACACGCCGGAATGCGGGGTCGTCTATGCAGAATGCGGGATGTGCGGAAATCCCTTGAGTTACGACAGCAATGCAAGAGCGCTGAAATGCAGCGTATGCAAGCACGTGGAGCATAGGAAGATAAGCTCGCTTTACGGTAAGACCAAGGAGATTGAGGATTTGCTGGACAGCTACCCAAGGACAGAGTGATACCATGAAAGTGTCTATATTGAAAAACGAGAGCAAGGAGCTAATCGTTGAGTTCGAGGAGAAGGACACGACGATACCTGAGTTGATAGCAGGCAGGCTCAACGAAGAGGACGACGTGAAGTTCGCGGCTGTCGCGCAGGATCACCCAGAGGCGGGAAAGCCAAGGCTGATTTTGAAGACAGAAAAGAAGAAGGCGGCAGACACGCTCAGCAAGGTCATAGAAGGATTGGAAGACGATTTCTCTGACATAAAGGCGCATATATCGAAAAAGAAGTAGGTTCCTTGAAAAAAGGAGTAAGGATAGCTGCGATTGCTTCGGGGCCCATAAATATGGGAAGGAGCGCGATACTTGTTTGCATGATATTGCGGGAAGGGATGATAGAGGGGGTCCTTTCCGGCAGAGTCGCTGTGGATGGTGCAGACGCCTCCCATAAGATAGTTTCTATGTTAAAGAAATCGAGATTCCGCGACCAGATAAGGGTAATTGCGCTCAACGGAATAGCAATTGCGGGGCTAAATGTAGTCGATGTGAAAAAGGTCTGCAATCGTTTGGGCACAGGTTTTGTGGTGCTAACGAGAAAGAGGCCGCGCAAGGAGCTTTTGATAAAGGCCTTGGTGGGACTTTCGGAACAGAAAGGCACTGATGTGAAAGGCAGGATACGGATTGTCGAAGAGGCATCAAAGGCCAAAATGCAGAGGGTATCGGGATTCTTTGTCCATGGCGACCTTACGATAGACAAAAGAATTGCAGATTACGCCTTCCAAGGCCTGAGGATAGCGCACCTGGTTGCGCGCGGGGTCGCGACAGGGGAATCGAAAGGCAGCATATGATGTCTTAGCTTTTTGACTTTTTCCTCAGCGGGGTTATGCTTATTTTGTCTGTATGGAGGGTCGTATCGAATTTCAGGAACTCCCTTGAATCAAATGTGCCAATAGCTTTCAGGCCCTTCAGCCACTCTTCGTGTTGCTGCAAAAGATTTTGTAATCTTGGCTTGTCTTCAGTGCGCTGTACCCTGTCTATTTCAGCGTTGAGCTGGTGAATTATTGTCGCGGTATCTCTGGGCACGAGTGCCAGGGTATACCTAAACATTCCTGGTTCTGGACTTTTCCTATCCAAAACGAAGTACACTTTCCAACCGTTTGATACATCATCCATTTTATCACAAAAAGGTTTCTGTACCCACAGATATATTAAATTTTGTGGACATGCGCAGGCAGGTAAAAATTTATAAGCGTTTCTGAAGATTGTTAATCGATGAGAAGCACAGGGGCAGGCGCCGTAAAGTTTAGGCCCTGGGGGAAGTACATCAGGGAGAGCGACAGATCGCATTACTTTACAATCAAAAAGGGGGAAGATCAAGAGGGTGGATGTAATAGCGCTGATAAAGGAAGCGGAATCGCAAGGCAAATCAATATGCATAAGAGAGGAAAAACCCAACGGTTTTAATCTGCGTGGATTTGACTTGAGAGGCGCAGACCTTTCGGGCTCGAATCTTGCGCAAGGGTTAACTTTTCCAATGCGAATCTTACCAGTGCCAGATTGTCTAATACGAACTGCTGGAACGCAGATTTTACTGGTGCTATCCCCAATGGGGCAATATTCTCTGCGGCAGACCTGACAAAAGCCAAATTCATAAATGTGGTCGATTTGGGCCTTGCCGAGGGGCTTGGAGATGCATCCTTCTGGAAAACAGTTGTCCCTTTAACAAAAGACAGGGATACGATAATAAAGAAGAGGCGCATGGCAGAGTCTGA
>CAYMJD010000070.1:0-3166 GCA_964390895.1 Microcaldota archaeon | reverse complement strand
TCATTTCCGATGTTTCAGGCGCGCGAATATGAGCCCCGAGTAGCAATTGGGATAATCCAATTCCATATTGATCCTCTGTGATGGCCACGTATGCCTTACCTCAAAGCCGGAGCCACTTAACCTCTGCTCCAGATTTTTGTATCCGTAGTGGTATTCGATGATTATCTGGCTGAACTTTCTGAGCACAGCCGCACTTGAATCCAGTATTATGTCATATTCGTCACCTTCGCAGTCGATCTTCATCACTGCGTCTTTGATGGAATACCTCCCGACGATGTCCTCCAGCGAGGATATCCTGATCTTGTGCCCAGTTCCAGACACCCGAAGCGGGCTGCACGCAACGGTCTTGAATCCCGTTGGTGTGTGAACCATGTGCGTTTTTCCCCCGCATCCCTCGTTCAGAACAGTGATCCTGTCACCAAGCCCATTGAGCTTTATGTTCCTGGTCGCTGTTTCGTATTGGTATAGTGAGGGCTCGAGCGCATAAACATGCCTGGCTCCGTTAAGCGCAAAATATATCGCGGTATCGCCTATGCTTGCGCCTATGTCCACCACATCCTTATTATAAACTTCAAGTTTGGTGTATTGCTCTTTGAAGAACTGCTCCCTTATGAGCTGCAGTGCCCCTCCCTCAACCCTGGGGTTCGTGCTCTTCATAAAGCAGATATGCTTCCCTTTGTAACTGAACCTTATGTACTTCCCGCTGTCGTTAACCTCTATTTTTGCCACGTTGTTGAGCGCCGCCTGCATCTCCCTGCCCTTCCAAAACGCAAAGTACGAACCAAGACTCCCTACCGCGAATTCTCTCCCAGAGCGCATGCGTGCCACAAAGTTCCTCTTTACACCTATCCTAAAAGCTACCACATCGTACCAGTTTTCCACTACCCGCATCAAGCCGACAAGGTGCCTTATGTTGAGCTTCGCAATTAGGCGGTCATGCATTGCAATGTTCCGTTCCGGGTTCATCTTCCTAAACCTCCCTTGGTCCATTATGGATATTTGTGCCGCCTCGTTTATAAATATTGTGATGACCTCTCAACTGCAAATCGGAAAGGCATAAATTTGCGCTCTGGCAATCTCAAACAGAGGTAAACTGTGCCATGAAATTTATATTTTCTCAAAAACGAAAGACGCTGCTCCTGCTCATCGGCATATTGGCGTTGGGAATCGCGTTCCGAAGCGTTCTGCTGGTCCAGCATGGGTTCTACGAGCCCGACGTCTACTACTATTACTCCGTTATGCAGCAAACCCTACAAAACAGGATGATAATACCCAACCCAATCCCGCTCTCAGGCTTCCCTGTCCATGAGCCTTACTGGGAGAAGCCAGGGATGATATACCTAACATTGCTGCCGTTCGTATTCTTAAGGCAGATCATCGGTAACCTGTCGCTATACGATTTTCTCCGTGTAATACCAATCGCGTGGGGTCTTGCAGAGGTTATCGCTGCCTATATATTAACGTATGACTTCACAAAAAGCAGGAATGCTGCGCTTCTAGGGGCATTGATAGCTGCTGTTCTGCCTGCAACAGTAATCAGAACAGAGGCTACGGCATATAGAGGCGAAACCTTCGTTCCCGCATTGCTCGCCTTTACGCTCATACTTCTGATAAGGTACAGAAGACCAAAAGCGATCGGAGCAATGAAGTTTATAGCAATGAATGTCTCGATAGCATTGCTCCTGCTCGCAATATTCTATATATGGAACGGCTCCCTGTATGTCTATGCTGTGATAGGGGTTTTCATCGGATCCGCGATGCTCTATTCTCTCACCAGGAAGCCGTGGAAGGCGATTCTGATACTGAGCGCGACAGTCATAGGGCTGTGGATACTCGGATGGATCCTTCTGTCCTTCATATTCCCGGGCTACAATAGTTTTCTAGTCTCCCATTCCAACCTGTTAAAAACAATATTCGAGACACAGCCCCCAAATCTGACAAGCCTGGCGCTGCTGCTTGGGGTGGCCCTTGTTTTCGCGCCTTTAGGCATATTCATATACGCAAAGGATAGCCGCAAGCGGAAAGCAACAGACTACGCTTATCTGGCCCTTTTCGCGAACTTCATAATAACCGCGCTCATGCTTACCATATGGGTAAGGTGGGCATTTTTGCTGGGGCTGCCCGCCTCTATATTCTGCGCTTACGGGATCTGGAATGTCTACACACTTTTGTCAAAAAGAAATAACCAGACGCTCAGGGCAGCGTTCTTATCTGCCGCAATCTCTGTATTGTTCATACTGTCCGCGTCCGTGGTATTAACACAGACGACATACTGGAACCAGCAACTCGCAAACACCTTTTCATGGATTGCTTCGAACACCCCACAAAACAGCACCATCTTGCCCTCCACGTGGATGGACGGAAGCCTGATCGAAGGGCTTTCGGACAGGACAGCATACACCCAGAGCGTCAATATCACCGGGGCAAAGGCCTATTCGATAAGCAGATTCCTTCTGGCCAACGCGTACAACTTCAGCTTCCTCGCGGAGATAAAGCCGGATTACCTACTTTTGGAACGCTCCTCCATAAATGACCCTAAGAGCATAGAAAAGGAGGGCGCATTTGGTAACGTGACGCTCAATGCAACGAACCTTTACCTTCTCCTCGAAAGCGCGAACTCAACAATCAGCAGCGGTTCTGTTACGCTCTACAGAGTCTACTCAAACAACGACACGATAATATATAAGGTATTTCAAAGCGAATAGCGCCATAGACGGAAGCGAAGGCGCCAAGAAAGCTTTTTATGTATTTCCATATGAATAATATATATCCAGAGATAGGAGTGGTAAAGTGAACAAACTAAAAAAAATAGTGGCGCCATACGCAAGGCTTTTGCTTCTGGTTGCGATTTTTTCGAGCTACATGCTGAGTCTGGCGGCCTCTCAGGGCAACATTAACGTAACTAACGTTACAAGCGCACTATGCGACGTGGCGAACGCGGTATTCAGCGTTATATTCATCTTAGGCCTTATGCTCATGATAATAGGAGCTGCAATGTATGCGGCAGCGCACATAATGCCAGCGCAACAAAAGGGTTCGCTGCAAGGCTATGGCATGGGTATGATCATAGGGGGCATAGTGGGAGTCGTACTCGCACTGCTTGCAACCCCGATACTTGGACTCATAGCAAATGCATCCGGCCAGGTCACGGCTCTGGCGGACTGCC
>CAYMJD010000069.1:0-3260 GCA_964390895.1 Microcaldota archaeon | reverse complement strand
TCACAGCTTCAAAATGCCTATTGCCTTCACATTACGCACTAAAATAGATATATGTATGTGCAACGCCATCCAAATCGCAAAGTATATAAGAGCGGATTTCGCATTTCACTGCATGTACCACACCTACCTTACGATAGTGGTGCCTGCTGTCATAGCATTTGCCGCTACCATAATAACGACCAAATTCCTAATGTCATATTTCCGCGAGGTCGGAATCGTCGCCAAGGACTACAACAAGAAAAAGCCTCTGATACTGCCAACAAGCGGCGGGGTCGCCCTCTCCTTCGGCCTGATTGTGGGGATACTGTCATACACCTTCGGCGGGTCGTTCATCTTCACGCCGATACTCAGCATACCCTACCTGCTTGCGGCATCGCTTTCAATAGTGCTGATAGCCTTCGTCGGCCTGATAGACGATCTGAACGTCAAGGTTGTCGAGGTGGAGTCTACTGGGAGGCACGACATAAGGAAGGGCCTGAAGCAGTGGCAAAAGCCCCTGCTCACAGCAATAGGCGCGCTGCCATTGATGGCCATCAATGCGGGAATAGGCGTTGTCACGCTGCCTTTCATAGGGCATGTCTCGCTTGGGCTCATCTATCCTGTTGTCATACTTCCCCTTGCTGTCATATTTGTCGCAAACGCGTTCAACCTGCTCGGCGGGTTCGACGGCCTTCAGTCAGGCATGGCGATAGTCGCCAGCCTCGGCTTCCTGCTCTACTTCCTTGCATACGGCAACCATCTTGCCGGCAGCAACATCGGGCTGCTTCTTTCCACCCTGCTGCTTGCAAGCCTGCTCGCATTCTTCCCATTCACAAAGTACAGGGCGAAGATACTGCCTGGCGACAGCCTTACCTATGCTGTCGGAGCTTCCTTCATAGTTATAATGGTTATGGGCAATGCTGAGGCATTCGGCATAATAATATTCATGCCATGGATAATAGAATTTCTGCTGCATATAAGGAGGAGGTTCAAGGTAAGCGATCTTGGCTTGCTGCAACCAGACGGAACGCTCAAGGCGCCTTATGGCAAGAAGATATACAGCCTAACGCACCTCATGATGAACATAAAGCCCATGAAGGAATGGGAGGTATCCCTTTACCTTTCAGTGCTGGAAATCCTCTTCGTGCTCCTTGCATTCGGCCTTAAGTTTGCCTCCCTGATGTGACAGTGGAAAAGGCAAGAGCAAAAATAGTTATCTTTCCATAAGGAGTATGTCCGACTTTTTTATGAGTTTTTTCCTGCCTGCGTGCCTTGCGTACCTGAACGCCCTGTTGCCTATCTTCTCAAGTATCCTCTCCAGCTCGTTCTCAAGGGTGAGCACCGCGTCTTCGGTAACGCGCTCTGCGCCCGCCTCCTTGATAAGCGCCTCAACGTCGTACATGCTGAACTTCTTGATGTTCATCCTACCCCCCATAAGCAAAAGCCTCTATTAGATTGCAGTATAGTTTTTAAAATGTAATTGGAGATTGGCGAATAGTGGCATTCCCAAATTGCATGCGATTGCCGCTTGCCATCAGCCCATGAAGAAGCCTATGCCCCTGTTTATCCCAAGGGCCTTTTTCTTGGTGACGCTGAAGCTCCTTTCATGCTCATCCATTTCCTCGAGCTTGATGAAGAACCAGCCCACGCCATTCATGCGCCAAGCTATGTAAGTGGGCATCAGCGTGTTCTCCTGCCAGTTCTTGAGCGCGTTGTACTTCTCCTTCTCTATTGCCACCCTTCCGGTTTCCCACGCCTTGCACTCGAATGCAAGCCCTTTTCCTTTCCTTATCACTGCGATGTCGGGGCTTATGGAATTGACTCCGGAGCCTGCGCTGCGTATGACCGAATAGCCGTTCTCAAGGAACTTGCCCAGGAGCTCCCGCTCGCCGCGGGCTCCCTTCACATAGCGCAGCATTGAACCAAAGCTATAATAATATTTATCTTTTATATTTATATAGGTTAACTGGTTGACTATCGGTGCTTAATATGGTTATTCATTCATCCTGCGACACAATCGAAGGAGCGCACCGCATATAGCAACTGTTCCTTTCAGCAGGCGCGACGAATGCAGAATGCAATAAGGGAGGAGAAAAGGAGGGCCAAGGCAAAGCACATAATGGAAAGGCTGATGGACGGCAGCGTGATCGTGGAGGGAAAGCACGACAAGAAGGCGCTTGCCAGGCTCGGCGTGGAATCTATAACATACAATGCGTTGATGAGCAACGGCATAGCCTTGGATCCAAGGAAGCCCGTATACCTGCTCATGGATCTTGACAATGGCGGCGAGGAAAAGGCGAGAAAAGCCACATCTGCGCTGCTTGAAAGGTCAGTGGAGTTCGATATAAATACCGATCTGGGAAAGAGCCTCCTCGCAATCCTGAGGGCCAAGCACGCCGAGGACATAGTCGCGCCGTACACGGAACTTGTCGATGTCAACGCAGTAAAAGACAAAAAGGCGAAGAAATGGCAAAAACATATATAGACATAGTAAAATACCTGGTTGAAGCCTCTTTCAACATCGGGGGCCTGGTTGAAAAACCTGACATAATAGGCGCTGTCTTCGGGCAGACAGAGGGACTGCTTGGCGACGAGCTGGACCTGAGGGAGCTGCAGAAGAACGGCAAGATCGGAAGGATTGAGATCGAGACATCCCAATCCGGCAGCAAGACCTACGGCAAGCTCTTCCTCCCGGCATCGCTCGGAAGGGTCGAGACATGCATACTCGCTGCGGCTGTAGAGTCTGTAGACAGGGTCGGCCCGTACGATGCCCAGTTCCAGGTGCTCAAGGTAGAGGACACAAGGTCTGAGAAGAGGAAGAAGGTGCTAGACAGGGCGAAGGAGCTCGTAAAGCAATTACTTACAACAGAAATACCAGACAGCAAAGAGCTGGCGGAGATGGTACAGGCGGAGGTCAAGTCAAGCGAGATAACCTCTTTCGGCCCGGAAAAGCTGCCGGCGGGGCCTGACATAAAGAAGAGCAGCGAGGTAATACTCGTGGAGGGCAGGGCAGACGTGCTCAACCTGCTAAGGTATGACATAACAAACGCCATAGCGATAGGAGGCGCGGCATCGGTCCTACCAAATACAATAAGGGAGCTCTGCAACGAGAAGGAGATAACCCTCTTTGTCGACGGTGACAAAGGCGGCGACATGATAATAAGGGCCTTGCTCAGCGCAACGGAAGTGGACTTCATAACGAAAGCCCCTGACGGGAAGGAAGTGGAGGAGCTTACGAGAAAAGAGGCATTGAAGGCTCTGAGGTCGAGGATTCCCTTAGA
>CAYMJD010000068.1:0-3263 GCA_964390895.1 Microcaldota archaeon | reverse complement strand
CGATTATGTATTGCCCCTTGAGAACGAACGCGTCAAAAAGGCTTACAAGATGCCTGGAAGCGCAATCAACAAAACGCTGATAATAGAGGGAGAACGCCCAGGGAGGATAACGATGATAATCGTCAGGGAAAAATTGGGGTTTTAGCCTAAGCTTTTGATGAATGCCTTTGAATAGGTTATGTTGACCTCGAGCCTTGTCTTCTTTATGTCTTGCAACGTGAACCTATCTGTAACTTCTGAATCAGAGACGCACGCGTCCTTTATGATGGTTACTCCGATGCCCCTGCCGTAAGCATCAGAAACCGTGCTCCTTACGCAGAGGTTCGTCATTATGCCCATTACGATCGCCTCCCCAATCTTTCCTTTTTTGAGATACAGCTCAAGGCCTGTTTTGTAAAACGGGCTTATGCTGTTCTTCATTACAACCTTCTCGCCTTTCAATGGCTTCAGCTCAGGAAAAATCCTCGCGCCGAAGCTTCCTTTTTTGAATGCGTCTGTGGGGTTTGGCTCTATGTGCTGCGTGAATATTATCGCAAAGCCCTTTTCCCTGCATGCCTTCAGAACCCTTTCCGCGTTTTTTATGCTGCCCTTGAAGTTGCCGAGGAAATAATCGCTCCTTTTGTCCCTCTATTCTTCCTGGTAGTCTACCAAAACAAGCGCCCGCGCCATATAACCATATGAACTAGGAAGGAAATATATAAATAAATTGAATATGTTTCACTTTAAGGGCTCGTAGCTCAGCTTGGATAGAGCGGTACCCCCCTAAGGTATAGGCCGCGGGTTCAAACTAAACTTTTAATAGGATGCATATTGAAAGCTTATGAAAATCCCGCCGAGCCCGCTTTAATGATGTGGTTGCATGGAGCAAAAAAACAAGAAGGCAAAGAAGGAGCCTGTCTTTATAGTAAAAGCTGCGACAAAGCACGGAGGGCTCGATTACCTCCACATAGCGCTCATAGTGCTTGTGGTGGTGCTGGTCGGAGTGGCGTTCTCTCTGTCGATATTCAAGAAGGGTGTGGTCCTGCAAAACTGCCCCTATGGAGTCGTGAACAGCACGTGCGCAGCTGCACCGTACACGAACGGGCAGGTTATGGATGCGGTCGGGAAGGTGCTTGCCGGCTATTCTACTGTGAATTCGTCGCTCTCCCTGCTCTCCTATTATTCACTGGTAAACCAGTCAATTGTCTCGTACCTGTCGAACCAGAGCGGGTGGCTTGTCGAGGTCCCGTACATTGACCCGCTCCTGAACAACAAGACGCTCTATGCCTCGTTTGTATTGAATCCAAACCTGTCGCTCAAGACGCCTTTCCTCTCGACCATAAGCCCCCTTAGGCATACGAACAACAGCGTCGTCTCTTTCGGGGTTGTCAGCATAAGCGGAAAAAACACATGCAACTACACGAAGCCGATACCTGTTTACCTTGTGGTGGATCCCTATGTGCCGGGTTTCATCAGTTACATGAAAGGAGCGCTCAACCTCAGCAAAAGCCGTGAGGGAAGCGCGTCCTTTAAGTACTACTTCGTCTTCTCTGCATATTCGGCCAGCTTCTATGGCAAATACGGCGCCCCTAACACGCAGGCACTGGGAAGGTACCTCGCGTGCGCATCCCAGCAGCCGCGGTTCAGTCAATTCATCTCTAACCTAAGCATTGCTTACCAGGGAAGCCCGCTTTCAGAAAGTATGCTGTCGCAGATGGTAGCTGGATCAGGGCTGAACTCCAGCGCGTTCGCTACGTGCATGCAGAGCGTCAACAGTACATTATTCAACCAGAACACCCTTGTCGGCCTGTATAACATAACCTCTGTCCCATCATATGTGGTAAACTGCAAGTACCAGACGATACCTGAAACCGCTAACTCTGCCATAGGCTACGCGTTGAAACAGATATCAAAATGACGTGATCCGTTGAACCATCTCATAGTAGGCATAGACTGCGGCAAAACATCCGCAATCGCCTGCCTCGACCTTGATGGTAGGATCGTGCGCATGGCGCATAAGAGGTTTGCGGGGGAAGGCTGGATAATAAGCGAACTGAGCAGGACAGGGATACCCTCTGTCATAGCCACTGACAGGAAGATTCCAGGCAGGGCCATAAAAAGGATAAATGCCGCGTTCAACGCCCGGCTCTTCTACCCAGAGAGCGACATGACTACAGAGGAAAAGATGCGTTTGGTAAAAGACAAGGGGATACAAAACCGTCATGAACAGGATGCCTATTCGGCCGCGATAAAGGCTTACAACAGCTACTCCAACAAGCTCAAGCAGGTATCGCATATCGTCGGTCCGGGGGCCGATGCAGAAGGCATAAAAGCCAAGGTAATACGGAAGTTTTCTGTGAGAGAGGCAATACTCAACAAAAACCCCAATAGGAGATAGAAGCGATGTTTTATGGCGTTATCACGTACCAGAGCCCGAAGCAGCAGACCGTCAAGGCTGAAAAGCGCCACATTGGCGGTGAGGTGCAGGATAAACAGCATACCGGTCAAGGCGATGCTGTACGCTCTCTCGTACGCGATAGCGAAGGCGGAATCTGGCAGGGGGAAAGCGACCGCGACAGAGGTAGGGAGCGCGAAACGCGCGGCGAAGGGGCTCGGCAGCGTGGCAGTGAAGCTCGGGGAGAGCATCGACATCGACCCGGAAGAGATGCACGACATGCTCAATGGCGCCTGCTCATCCTTCATCAACCTTTATTATTCGCTTGGAGAGGGGGTCAAGCGCTCGATATTGGAGGAGCACAGGAAAGGGAAGAGGGACACCGCTTTCGAGAAATCCATGCTTACGTTCCCCGTGATTGCATCGATGCGCAGCGAGCCGAAGAGCGAGGTAATCCTTGCGATAAGGAAAAGCCTCTACAAGAAGCCCTTTCTGTTCCTGCATTCGGCGATAAGCTCATCAAGGAAAATAGAGTCGCTTAGGGTTGCAATGGCGCTCAACGAGTCGAAGGTTGATGGGATGAAAAGGCTTTCGTATTCCCTCATGTCTGTAGAGAGGAGGCTCGGGAGCATAGACAGGGGCATAATGAACCCCATGCGGGACGAGGCCTTCAAGGCAGACCTGATAAATGGGATAGCGATGCTTTCCGAGCAGAGCGACATCCACACGCTGAGTTATATAGACGGGAAGCTCGACGAACGAACATTTAATATAAAAAGCGCACAAAGGGTTATCAGAGAATAGGCTCTGATCGTCTAGCTCGGTCAAGGACACGGCCCTCTCAAGGCCGGAACTCGGGTTCAAATCCCGATCAGAGCATGTCGTCCAT
>CAYMJD010000067.1:0-3271 GCA_964390895.1 Microcaldota archaeon | reverse complement strand
GTAGGACTATGCCTTCCCAAGGCATCAACCCGGGTTCAAATCCCGGTACCCGCATTCAGCATTCTTGGCACCAAACCAAACTTGCCCGGGCAAAATGTTTACCAGAGATGAATGACACGACGCAGGGTCAAGGAACAGCATAGAGCCAAAACAGATGAATCAGCACTCTTCAAGCGCCGATCAGCAAAGGCAGCACGAACACCGCAAAGAGTATGTCTATAAGGACTACCACTGTTATCGCGGTGTAAAGTCTGTTTCTCTCGATCATGAACGAGAAAACTGAA
The DNA here is from genome assembly GCA_964390895.1 of Microcaldota archaeon. Taxonomy (GTDB): domain Archaea; phylum Micrarchaeota; class Micrarchaeia; order Micrarchaeales; family Micrarchaeaceae; genus A-MIC-10. The sequence continues at coordinate 2,987 of CAYMJD010000067.1, read as the reverse complement.
AGTAGCACCCTCACTACAGGCGTTGAGAAGAGCACGAATATGCCGATTACTATGAGCGAACTGCTTATTGGCGCAGCGCCTCTTACGTAGCCCAGCGCTATCCCCAAGAGCAGTATGGCCGAGCTGAGCACTATGCCTCCCTTCAGCACAACCGCCATTGTTTTCTCCATCTCTATCTTTGTCATGCTATCCCCAATCCTCTAAGTATCATCTCCACAGCTATCGCGGCCATCACTACCGCGAATATTATCGCTATTGTTCGGCTTCTTCGCCATACCATCGCCCTTGAACCGGCATACGAACCAATGGCGATTCCTATTATAATGGGTGCAACTAGCGTGGGTTTTATATAGCCGAGAGCCCAGTATACGCCGCTGCCGGTAACTGCAGTAACCCCTATCATGAAATCGCTTGTCGCAGTGCTGACTTTTATCGGCAGATGCATTGCTGAATCCATGCCGAGAACCTTCAGCACGCCAGAGCCTATCCCAAGAAGGCCTGAGAAGAAGCCGGCGCAGGCCATTATGGCCTCCCCCCATAACCATCTTATCCCTATATAGCTTACTCTTCTTTTTTTCGCATAGTCATAGTAGCTGCCTCTGAGCTGGAAAAACGCGGTCGACCAGTCCCCTTTTTTCGAAAACGCTCTGCGCCTCCTCTTCAATACGAAGTAGACTGAGAAGAGCAGCACCGCTCCGAACAGCACGAAGATAAGCCATGAAAGGTCGTGCGCGAATATAAACGCCGTGGTCAGCGCTCCGACTATCGCCCCCATAGTTGTCGCTATCTCAAGCGACATGCCTATGCGTATGTTTGTTATCTTGTCGCGCACGTAAGCGGCAGCAGCGCCGCTGGATGTGGCTATGGTAGAAACAAGGCTGGCCCCGATCGCGTATTCTACAGGCACGCCCAAAAACAAGGAGAGGGCTGGCATTATCACTACCGCGCCGCCGAGCCCTGTCATCGAACCCACGAACCCAGCCGCCACGCCTACTACTATCAACACTATCTCCAAAAGCGGCAGCACTAGGCATCATCGATGAGTATAGACATGCGCTCGCTTAAAATGTTTTTGCTTTAACAATTCATGGTGGGAAATTCCGCGCCTAAAGGCGTGCGAGAATGCCGCATTTGCAATCGAACGGCGGAAATCATTCGCCCTTTGAAGCCAAGGATTTGAATCTGTAAAGCCTCGGGGGCCTGTAGGAGCTGTTGGAAAGAAATTCGTTTGTCGGAGCCACAATGCCCTCGTTTATCATCTTTTTCCTGAAGTTGCGGTTGTCGTACCTCTTGCCCTCTATCGCCTCGTACACGCGTTGCAGCTGGTTCAGGGGGAATTTGTGCGGCATAAGCTGCCTTGCGATAAGCGAGCTCACGTTGCGCTTCAGATACACGCTTGCATCGTGTATTATGGTCGCGTGGTCGAAGGCCAGCGCGGGCAGCTTCGAAACAGGAAACCATCTGCCTCTGTCAACCACCATCTCCTCTCTTACAAGCGCGATATAGCCGATTGAGATAGTGCGCATTCTCGGATCCCGATCCGACCGGTAGAAGGTCTCGAACTGGGTGAAGTAGACATCCCTGCCTCCAAAGAGGCTGCTGAGCTTTCGCTCCATTTCACTAGAAGGCTCCTCGCCCCTGAGCAGAAGCCCGCCGGGAAGCTCATGCCTGCCCTTGTAGGGCTCCCTCTCGCGCACGTTGAGCATCACCAGCAGCGCCCCCTCAGATACAGTAAACACGACAGGATCTACGGCGACACGCGCAATCTCAAGCCCCTCGGCCATGCTTAACTTTTGGCGCAAAGGTTTATATATGTATCATTTACGTTAAGTTAACGTATTTTATACGCAAAGCTTAAATATTAGAACATCCCTAATGGTATTGGTGTTCGTATGGGAAAAACAGAAACAGTCGAAAAGGAGGACTGGCGCTATCCTCCAATATCTGATGAGGAATTGATCAAGCGCTGCGAGAACATAAAGCCGCTGATCGGAGGCGGAAACATTGACAAGGCGAAGATGGAAACGTTCATTAGAAGTTGGACCGAAGAAAAAAACCTGGGAGGCAGGGAGTCGGCCGAGCTGAGAGAGAACGTGGACAACACGCTCTTCTGGATCGAGGGGGTAAACCCGAGGAACATCTCATTTACATGGGATCCTACTCCTGTTGGCATTGCCACGGGGCTAAAGGAGGTAGGAAGGATACCGACCTATCATACATTTGGGTACTATGGATTCTTCAAGCCCGCCATAAGCGAAGTGTTAGCCCAAATTCCTGGCGAGCTGGTAGACAGAATAGTCGCGTTCAAGTTAGTCATGCCGGAAGGAACCATACAGGAGCTATTGACCCCTGACGGCAAATACCAGCACGCGGAAGCAATACTTTACGAACGCTCGCTGGCAGGCTCGATAAAAAACGCCGAAAGGCAGATACTGTCTGGCGAAAGCCGCGACTGGGACGCGAAAAAGGAAGCAAAGGAAAAGCAAACGAACGATGTGCTTCGCAGGAAACGCGCCAAGGAATCCGAAGATAACATTTTTACGGCCTTGGCCAAAGCAAACGATGAAACCGGAAGAGCGGGAACCATGCTCGTAGGAGATTTCAGGACGCTTTTTGACGTAGAGGATAGCACGCACTCCAGGAGCGGCGAATACGCCACGGCCGAGAGTGTGCTGAAAACAGTAAAGGGCTGGCTGGAAAAGCGACAGCTAGCGTATGAGAAGGCGGCAATGGTACTTGAGGGCCTTGGGCAGGCAGCAAGATCCAACCAAATCCTGGAATCCGCTTCGGGGACGGGCTGGGGCAGAGAGGCGAGAGAGATAGCCATAGAGCTTCTAGCGTGGTTGCACAAGCAGGCGCTTTCCGGAAGCATCGACGCCCTTGACGCGAAGGAAATGGCAGGGACTGCCAGGCCTTTTCTCTCTGATACCACCACCGACCAGGTCTTCTGGGCCAAGGCGACAGAACCGATCTATAACGCAGTCAAG
>CAYMJD010000066.1:0-3447 GCA_964390895.1 Microcaldota archaeon | reverse complement strand
CGTCTTATGTAGTCTTCAGAGAGATTCCCAACCACAGACTGCGGTATCCGAGGGGGGAGTTTCTGGAGTCAATATTACAGCAGTGGTAGTGTCGGACCGAACGACAGGGAAACAGTGATAGACTACATCGAAAAACAGGACATTTCAAGGATGGGCTGCGCTTAAGACGATACGGCGACCTTTAGGTCGCCGAGGATGTCAATTTTTAAACCCTCCCTCAAAAAGCAGCTTATCAAAAAGCTAATAAATATGCTACGAAAATACTTATTATCAATGTGGGCGTAAAACCCACATCTTTTAAGGGTGGGATATAAGCCCACCACAAAATGCAAGGTATATAAACATGGATAACAGTAAAAGCAGTATGGATTCCATAAGGGCATACAAATTCAGGGCATACCCGGATGCTAAACGCCAGTCGGAGATAGACGAAAGGTTGATTCTTTCGCAAAGGCTCTACAATGCGATACTGGAAAGGGCAAGGAAGGCATACGAAAAAGATAGGAAATCAAAGGTCAACAAATCCACTTTCAACAGATATATGAAAGAGGCGCTCTTAGAAGACAAAGATTTCCTCAAACTCTATTCCCAAACAAGGCAGGACATATTCATAAGGGTCCAAAAAGCATACCAAAACTTCTTCAGGAGAGTCAAACAAAAGAAAGCGGGCAAGAAACAGAAGGCAGGATTTCCCAGATTCAAGTCAAGAGAGAGATACAAGTCCATAACATATCCGCAGAACAACGGCGCGTTCTCGATAGAGAAGGACAGATTGCGCGTCTCAAGGATAGGTACAATGAAGATAGAACCGCATAGGAAGATAGAAGGCACGATAAAGGCCCTTACCATAAAGAAGGAAGCGAAGAAATACTACATCATATTCACAGCAATCAAGGACATCGAAGCCCCAAAGATCAAAGACACAAACCCAATCGGCATGGATGTCGGCCTAAAGACATTTGCGGTTCTTTCAGACGGGACAAAAATAACCAAACCGAACTTCAGGAAGAATGCAGAGAAGCATATCGCAAAGTGGCAGAGGATAGTCGCAAAGAGGAAAAAAGGCTCAAAGAGAAGGAAAATTGCAAAAGAGAGGCTGAACAAAGAGCATCAAATCGCAAACAACCAGGCAAACGACTATCTCCACAAGATTACAGATAAACCTGTAAACTCGGGATATACGTCATTCGCAATTGAAAAGCTGCAGATCCAGAACATGGCAAAGAATCGCAGACTTGCAAAATCAATCAATTACGCTTCGTGGAACAAGTTTTTCCAACTCCTTTCATACAAGGCTGAAAGCGCCGGTATAAAGGTATCGGAGGTAGACCCAAGGGATACAACAAAGACGTGCAGCAATTGCGGCAACATCCAGACCATGCCGCTGTCAAAACGAATCTACTTCTGCGAGGGGTGCGGCATGCAAGAAGACAGAGATATAAACGCATCGATAAACATACTCAACAGAGCTACCGCAGGGCATGCGGGAAGTAACGTTCAGGGAGACTTTGTAAGGCCTCAACAGGGGGCAAAGGTCAAGGAGCTGAAAACATACTCTGCATCACAGAGCGGAATCCATGGTGCAGGGGAAGCCCACGACTTCAGTCGTGGGAGGATGTCACAACTTATTGTTGGGGGTTACCGTGCAAGTCCTTGATCTGCCGTGGACAGAGAAGTACAGACCCAAAGGCCTAGACGAGGTCATAGGCCAGGAGCTCATTGTCGACAGGCTTAAGGCGTTCGTGAAAAGGAAGAACTTCCCGAGCATGATATTCGCTGGCAGTGCAGGGGTGGGCAAGACAACCTGCGCCATAGCGATGGCCAACGATCTTTATGGAATAGAGAACTTTTCAGGGGCTTTCAAAGAAATGAACGCGAGCGACAGCAGAGGCATAGACGTCATACGCGGAGAGGTGAAAGAGTTCGCTAAGACAGTGTCGTTGGCAAGTGTGCCGGTTAAGATTATATTCCTAGATGAGGCTGACGCACTGACATCTGACGCGCAGCACGCTTTGAGAAGGACGATGGAGAAATACTCCGCAGAGACAAGGTTCATACTCAGCGCGAACTATGCAAGCAAGATACTCGAACCGATACAGAGCAGGTGCGTCGTCTTCAGGTTCAGGCAGCTTCATGAGGAAGACATGGAGAAATACATAAAGAGGATAGCTGACAAGGAAGGCTTAGACGTAGACGAGAAGGCTTCGAAGGCGCTCATCTATGTGAGCGACGGGGACCTTAGAAAGCTGACCAACATAATGCAGAGCTGCGCCATGCTCAGCACGAAGATAAAGGAATCAAATGTCTACGACGTGTCTGCAAGGGCCCGCCCGAAGGAGATCGCATCCATGCTCAGGTATGCGGCAACAGGCAGCTTCGAGGCTGCCAAGAACGAGCTTGACAACCTTCTCCTCAAGCACGGTATGAACGGGGAGGACGTGCTCATACAGTGCTACAGGGAAATACAGAACCTCAACATAGACGAGAGGGCGAAGCTCAAGGCGATATCAGCGATAGGCGAGACCAACTTCAGGATTGTAGAGGGAGCAAACGAGCGCATACAATTGGAAGCGATGCTTGCGGAGCTCGCATTATCAAGCAAAGGCTGAGCCGCCTTCCTTTAAAAGCCTATTCAGATCTCAATGCGCTTATCGGGTCTATCGTCGATGCCTTCCACGCGGGGTAGAGGCTTGAGAGCAGGCTCACGGCTATGGCCACAAGTATTGCAATCGCTATCACGGTTGGGTCTATAACCGAAGTGAACGTGAACGACGATGATGCTGCAGACGTCGACGCCCCTCCCCCTATGAAGACCTTCTGGGCAGTGGAGCCTTGCGGAGCCGTACTTGAAGGAGCACCCGAGAATATCCCGGGAAGCGCATATGATATGCCCACGCCTATTGCAGATCCTATCAAACCCCCGAGCAGCCCTATTATGAGCGCCTCTGACAGGAAGAGCGCCAGGACATCCCTTCTCTTGAAGCCTATGGCCTTCAGTATCCCTATCTCGTGGGTCCGCTCTGTAACAGAGACCATCATTATGCTCAATATGCTGATTGCGGCCACGAGCAGCGATATGCCCGCTATTGCGCCAAGAAGCAGCCCGAGCGAGCCTATTATCGACGATACCGTAGAGGCGAGCTGCTGGACAGAGATTATCCTCGCGTTGTTGCCGTATACTGCATTTAGGAGCGCGGATACAGCATTAACCGTGCCGGTGTTGGACGCCTTGACGAGCAGTGCGCTGTACGAATACCTGTCTGTTATGCTTTCTGCGCTCTGTATCGGTATGAATATCGACGAATCAGGGGATATGAAGGCGGCGCTGCCGTAGCTGTTTAGTATCCCTACGGGTATGAGCGTTATGCTCTTTCCAGAGCTGCCCTGCTCTGTAAGATATATCGGCTGGTTTATGTTTACAGAGGGGAGCAGCTGCCCGGTGTTCGG
>CAYMJD010000065.1:0-3583 GCA_964390895.1 Microcaldota archaeon | reverse complement strand
GCAACACATATGACATGGTGCACGGCAGCGGAAACCTGGAAACCGTGGGAGTTCAACGCGGTGGCAAGCCGCCTGGGCTGAGAGGCATCCAGCCCAGGGATCGACAGCGCTTGCGCTTATAGGGTCTATAGCTCTGTAAAAGGAAAGCGCAAACCCGATTATATATGCGAGCGGTCAATACCAGACCATGGGGCTCCAGAACATGCTTTCGGGAAGCGATACATATGTCGAGATGAACAAGGATTTCGTCAGCGCGCTTAACCTTCTGGAAAACACTTCGGAGAATCTTTTCGTAACAGGGGTAGCGGGCACCGGCAAGTCCACTTTGCTGAACTATTTCAGGTCCATAACAAGGAAAAATGTTGCCGTGCTGGCGCCGACGGGAGTCGCAGCGCTGAACGTACGGGGCCAGACCATACACTCGTTTTTCCATTTCAAGCCGGACATTACCCCAGAGACAGTGAAAAAGCTGGGGGCCTTTGCGTCTAGGATCTACAAGGCGCTCGACACGATAATAATCGACGAGGCATCGATGGTCAGGGCAGATTTGCTTGACTGCATCGACAGGTTCATGCGCAACAACGGGAGCGACCCCCTGCTGCCCTTCGGGGGAGCGCAGGTGGTTTTCATAGGGGATTTATACCAGCTGCCTCCCGTAGTGCAGAGGGACGAGCAGGGGATATTCTCAGGGCCCTATAGGAGTGAGTACCTTTTCGACGCCCACTCGTTTGCAGAGCTCAACATAAGGTTCGTGGCGCTCGAGAAGCACTACCGCCAAAAGGACGAGAGGTTCATATCGATTTTGGAGTCGATAAGGGACAACACCGCAACTGACGGGCAGCTCGACGAGATAAACAGGAGAGTGTATCCTGAATTTATCCCGAAAAGGGAAGAGCTTTACATAACGCTGACTACAACGAACAGGCATGCGGAGAGGATAAACAGCGAATACTTGGAAAGGCTGCCGGGCAAGCAACACATATACAACGCATCTGTCACAGGAAACTTCGACAGGAAGATACTGCCTGCTGACGAGCTGCTCGTGATCAAGGAAGGTTCGCAGATAATGATGCTCAACAACGACTCTGCAAAGAGGTGGGTGAACGGCAGCATAGGCAAGATCACAAGGATAGATGAGCGCATTGATGAGGGGGATGCAATCGGCGTTGAACTGCAGGACGGAAGTGATGCGGAAGTGGTGCCTTACACATGGGAGCTCTTCAGATTCTCGTACGACAACGTGGCGCGCAGGCTGTTGTCAACGAAGGTGGGCAGCTTTACCCAGTATCCGATGATGCTCGCCTGGGCTGTGACGATACACAAGAGCCAGGGGAAGACCTTCGACCACGTCATAATAGACATAGGGGACGGCACGTTCGCGCACGGCCAGCTCTATGTGGCCCTGAGCAGGTGCACCACCCTGGAGGGGATAGTGCTCAAGAGAAGGATAGCGAAGAGGCACATGATAATGGACCGCAGGGTGGCGAGGTTCATGGCAGAAACGGCTAGGCAGGGGCGCGAGCCAGAGTTCCTTCTAGGGCGCTTCAGTCGTGCTCTATGAACTTCCTTGCCTGCACAGGATCATTGGCCTTTATCCATTCGAGGAGCATTGCCGCGTGCTCCTTCTCCTCATCCCTGTTGTGCCCGAGCACTTTTTTCAAAGACTTGCTTTTCGTGGCGTCTATCCGTTCCTGATACCAGTCTATTGCCTGAAGTTCCTCTACGAGGGACTGCCTGGCCCTCTCCAAATCGAGCGTTTCTGCGCTCAGCTCCCTCCTATCTTCGTAGTTTGGCAAACGATCACAATAACAAGAAGCACCATAAGTTTAAAAACATGGGGCTTTGCGCTGCCCCGTACGTTCGTAGCCAATCCCGACCCTATGCCTTTTTTAATTTTGCAAAGCAGATATGCCCTTGAATAGGGCAATGGCAGGCCCGTTATAGGTATTGCGATGAGAGAATTCCACGATATAGAGGCGGTAAAATTTGATGGAAGCGTTTTCAGGTGGCTTGACCAGACGAAGCTCCCGGAGGATGAGGTATGGAAGGAAACTTCTGACGTAGAGGAGATTGCCAATGCGATCAAGAAGCTGGAGGTGAGGGGGGCGCCGCAGATAGGCGTTGTCGCCGCCTTCGGAATTGCGATAACAGCCAACATGCCGCACCAGAGCACAGAGGAGAAGCTCACGGGGATAAAGAGCACTGCAGAGCTTTTGGGGAAGACCAGGCCCACGGCAGTGAACCTTTTCTGGGCAATCGACAGGATGCTTAAAAAGGCGGATTCCCTGCATAGCCGCATTGTGGGGGAGCGCGATTTTGCAAAAGGCATGGTGGAAGAGGCGCTGGCAATACAAAAAGAGGACATAGAAGCCAACAGGAGCATGGGCAGGCATGGAAGCTCGCTGTTTGATGATGGAGACGTGATACTCTCGCACTGCAACGCCGGATCCCTGGCAACTGCGGGCTTCGGCACGTCCATAGGCTGCATAAGGCAGGCGTGGATAGACGGCAAGGACGTCAAAGTCATACAGACGCATACTGCGCCCCTCTACCAGGGAGCAAGGCTTTCTGTCTGGGAGTTTCTCCATGACGGCATACCTGTAAAGCTGATAGCGGACAGCATGGTCGCCTATGCGATGAGGCATGAGCGCATAACAAAGGCCATTGTCGGTGCCGACAGGATACTTGCCGACGGAACTGTATTCAACAAGATAGGGACCTATGGGTTGGCGATAATGGCAAAGCACCACAGCATACCGTTCTATGTCGCTGCGCCAATCTCGACGTTCGACCTTGCAAGGACATACGACAATGTCAAGGACGGGAGCGTCATAGAGAAAAGGGCGCAATCAGAGGTAAAGGTGCTGCTCGGGAAGCTCAGAGTAACCCCCGAAGCTGCAGAGGCGATAAACCCGGCGTTCGACATGACACCGCCAGAGCTCGTGACCGCGATAATAACCGAGAGGGGGATTGCAAGGCATCCTTACACAAAATCGATTGCAGAGCTCGTAAATCGAAAGGCGTAATAACGATTGAGTATCAGATAATACTTTGGTGGCGTTATGAAAACCGTCTTTGAGGAGATAAAGCTTTCCACGAGCAAGGAGTTCGAACTGATCGAGATAACAGACAGGGTAAAGGAGGCAGTAACGAAGAGCGGCATAAAGAACGGCTTGGTGCTCGTGTTCAGCCAGCATACGACGGGGGGTGTGCGCATAAGCGAATACGAGAAGAGCCTTACTATCGACATAGAGGCTTTCTTCGAGAAGCTCGCGCCGAAAGGAGGCAAATACGGGCACAATATAACAAACGTTGACGATAGGATCAACGCGCATTCCCATCTTCAGGCATTGCTCGTCAACTCCGGAGAGCTTATGCCATTAAGGGATGGGAAGCTCGTATTGGGAAGCTGGCAGACCATATTCTTTGTCGAGGTAGACGGACCCCGGCCAGAAAGGAAAGTCACGGTCGAGATAATGGGGGAGTAGTCTTCATACATTCTTTTCTTTGCTTTTTGTACTACCAAAAGGGAGCAACAGCATTTCAACCGTAAGCTTTAAAAGTTATCGTTGTTCCAGAAAAC
>CAYMJD010000064.1:0-3604 GCA_964390895.1 Microcaldota archaeon | reverse complement strand
ACTTTTTCTGTTTTAGCGGAACTGAGGGTTTTATAAATTTTCAACACCCTCATTTCTGAGCGGCGGCCCTATTGGAGCATACCTGCAAAGGGGCGTGCGCCATGCTTATATACCTGCGGATTTTATTAGGAATAGATAATCTTCTTCGGTGATGAAATGGAGGAACTTAATCCTTTTAGGATAGCTCAAGAGCAGCTCGATCGGGCTGCGGAAATCATGGGACTTGACAAGCAGGTGCACGCAATCCTGAGAGAGCCGATGCAGACGCTCATAGTGAACTTCCCTGTAGAAATGCGCGACGGCTCAACGAAAACGTTCACAGGTTTCAGGGTAATGTACAACAACGCGCGCGGCCCCGGCAAGGGCGGCATAAGGTTCCACCCGAAGGAAAGCCTTGATACCGTAAAGGCGCTCGCCGCATGGATGACATGGAAATGCTCACTGGCGAATATACAGTTCGGGGGGGCTAAGGGAGGGGTCATAGTGGATACAAAGGAGCTCAATGACAAGGAGCTTGAGAACCTCTCGAGGGCATACATCAGGGCTGTCGGAAGATCCATAGGCCCGAAGACAGACGTGCCTGCGCCAGACGTCTACACCACACCAAGGATAATGGGCTGGATGATGGATGAGTTCAGCATGCTCAGCGGACAAAACGAGTTCGGGGTCATAACAGGGAAGCCTCTGGAGATATGGGGCTCTGAGGGCAGATTCGATTCCACGGCAATGGGAGGCATGTACGTGCTGAGGGAAGCCGCCAAGCTCAAGAACATAAACCTGAAAGGCGCGCGTATGGCTATACAGGGGTTCGGCAATGCTGGCACATTCGCGTTCGAGCTCGCGACGCGGCTTTTCGGGTCGAAGGTGGTCGCGATAAGCGATTCCCACGGGGGGGTATATTCTGAGGAAGGGCTTGACTACGAAGCGCTGAGAAAGGCGAAAGACGATACGGGAAGCATCTCCTCTTACAACAACGCGAAGAAGATCACCAATGAAGAGTTGCTCGAGCTTGACGTGGATGTGCTTATACCAGCAGCAATAGAGAACCAGATAAACGAATTGAACGCCGGCAACGTAAAGGCCAAGATAGTGCTCGAGCTGGCGAACGGGCCAGTGACCCCGGATGCGGACGACATACTCTCGTCAAAAGGCATATTTGTATTGCCTGACTTCCTTGTCAACTCCGGGGGGGTCATAGTATCGTATTTCGAGTGGGTCCAAAACAACCAGGGGGATTACTGGACGCAAGAAGAGGTTTACAAGAGGCTCGACGCGATAATAACGAAGTCATTCCACGAAGTGATAAAAACACAGACGGATTACGCGAAAATTGGCAGGACCGTCACGCCGCGCCTGGCAGCATACATAATAGCGGTAAACAGGGTCGCGGCAGCGATGAAGGCGCGCGGCTGGTGCTGAATAGGGGCATTGGCGATGGCGAAAAATGTCAGCGCTATCAGTGTGGAGAACCTCACCAAGAGATTCGGGAAGACCAACGCAGTGGACAACGTCTCCTTTTCTGTAGTTGATGGAGAGATCTTCGGGTTGCTGGGCCCCAACGGAGCCGGCAAGACCACCCTTATCTCAATGCTGACCACTGCCATCGGCGCAACTAGCGGGACGATCAAGTTTTGCGGCGAAGACATTGCGGAGAGAGGATACCTCGCACGGAAGGAGATAGGGGTCGTATTCCAGGAACACAGCCTCGATGAAGAGCTCACGGCATATGAGAACCTCGACTTCCATGCGCGACTCTACAAGGTGCGCGGGGACAGGAGGCGCAGCATAAATGGGGCTCTTGGTCTCGTTGACCTCGAAGCGAAAGCGCACGTGCAGGTAAAGAATTTCTCGGGAGGCATGAAGAGGAGGCTTGAGATCGCGAGGAGCTTTGTCCACAGGCCGAAAATCCTCTTTCTCGATGAGCCCACGATAGGGCTCGACGTGCAGTCGAGGAGGAAGCTCTGGGGATACATAGGAAAGCTCAACAGACATGAAGGCATGACGGTATTCCTCACAACCCATTATCTCGAGGAGGCAGATTCCCTCTGTGCAAGGATCGCGATAATAGACTCTGGGAGGATAGCTGCCATCGATTCCCCAAGTGGGCTGAAGCGGCGTTACAGGTGCAGGACGCTCGACGACGTTTTCCTGAAACTCGCCGGGCACGGCATAGAGGAGGAAACGGCGAGCGAGCAGCTTGCGGGCTTCGCAATGCGGAGGATGGTCTGATTGATTACCGAAAGCCTATATGACATATACACGCTCTGGCTGCACGAGATAAAGCGCTTCGTGAGGTCGAGGGCGCGGATGCTGGGCAGCGGGGGGCAGCCCCTCCTCTGGCTCGCCATCATTGGGGTGGGATTGGCGTCGTTCGTGGCTGCGAGCGGCATAGGGATCAACTATCTCGAATTCATCGCCCCTGGGATAATAGGCATGACTCTACTATTTTCCGCGCTGTTTGCAGGGGTGAGCGTCGTATGGGAACGGCAGTTCGGCTTCCTCAGGGAGATACTGGTGGCGCCGGTGAAAAGGAGCAGCGTGGTCGTCGGCAAGACGCTTGGCGGCGCTACAATCGCGCTTTTTTCGGGCATATTCGTGCTCATCGTGGTGATAGTATTCGGGGTAGTCCCGCTGGGCAGCCTGACAGCGTATGGGATTGCATCTACTTTGTTTTTCATGGCGCTCGTTTCCGCATGCTTCGTGGGCGTGGGCCTGATAATAGCAGCAAACGTGGGCAATGTGGAGGGTTTTCAAGTGATAATGAACTTCCTAGGCATGCCGCTGTTCTTTTTGTCGGGGGCGCTCTTCCCTCTAGACACTGCGCCTCTCTGGCTTTCCCTGCTTTCAAGGATAGACCCATTGACGTATGCTGTCGATGGCATGAGGGCGAGCCTAGGCATGGCGCACATATATGGCGTTTGGATTGATGCCGCAGCGGTTCTCGTCTCAACTGCAATATTCGTTGGCATTGCCGCGCTTACGTTCAAGAGGCTGCAGGGGAAGAGGGGGTGACGCTTTTATATTGGCGCATGCATATAGGCTAGACCCCCATGGCCAGGAACATAATATTTGTTATGCTTGACACCGTGCGCTCGGATTGCCTGAGGGCATACGGCTCGAAGCGCGGGCTCCCTGTCGTGGATTCGATAGCTGAGCGCGGCACTACCTACAGCAATGCCATCGCCAGCGGCACATACACGCCGACGAGCCACTCCGCGATCTTCCTGAACAAGAGGGTCATGGACTACAAGCCGTTGAGGATAAAGAGCGTTAAAGCGAAGACCTCGCTGGTAAGCAGGTTTAAGTTCATACCGAACAGGAACGAGCCGACGCTCGCGCGCAAGCTCAAATATGCGTTTGGCTACAACACCGCGCTGATATCGAACAACCCCTTCCTGAGCCTTGAGACAGGGGTGGCGCAGGGATTCGGAAATGTAGACAACATCTTCATAGACAAAAACCTCGTGAACGTCGAGCCGTGGATAAAAATCTTCATAAGGATGGCTGAGAGCAGCGAGATAAAGGCGCATCTAATGACACTCTCCTACAACATGCTTAGATATATGCCGCAGAGGATCAGGGAGCACATATACTTAAAGGGGAG
>CAYMJD010000063.1:0-3626 GCA_964390895.1 Microcaldota archaeon | reverse complement strand
CCATCAGATCGGCATTATAACCATGAGAAGCTTTAAAACCCTGAGCCAATCTTCGCCAATAACCAAAACTTCCGCTAGTGGCCGGTTTGAATCGCCTTTTTAAATCATCGGATTATTCCTTACACGGCACCAGTGATTGATGTGTACTACAGCGAACGTGCAAGGATAAAGAGGATGGAGAAGCTTCTCGAGAAGCTAGCATACATATCAGTGGGATTGGATTTCATAATAGCGGTCGCATCATTCCTTGCCATAAGGAGGGCGGCATTCTCGGCGCTTATGCTTACAATAAGCGGCGACCTGATAATGGTGGAGATGGGCGTGATAGCAGTGCTGTTCCTCACCATGATGGCGATGAGGCACTACGGCAGCATCATGACGGCGCTCGAACAGGCGAGGTTCAGGAGCAAGCACAGCGTAAGTTAGAGCATCCTCTGCTTCCAGCCCTGAAGGTCCTTCTTCCCCCTGCCCCTGTTGAGCAGGTCTATCTTTCCGAATACGCCGGCATAGCCTGGCTCGATGGTTATGTCGCCTTTTCTCATGTTTTCGATCGCAGTGCCGATATCCTCGCCAAAACTTTCGGTTATACTTTCGGTGCTCGCATCTACGAGTATGCTGTACTCGGTGCCTAGCTTCGACACCATATCGAGATAGGTCTTCGACACCGCAACGCTTGTGGGTGCCTTTCTTGTAACGTAAGAGATTATCTCTCGCAGCGGCACGACCTTTATGTACGGCACCCGGTTGCTTGGCGAGTAGCCTGGTTCTCTATCGGCAAGAATATTTATCCTGTGCAGGACACCGATGACTATCTTGCCTCCGCATACAGGACATCTCGTTATAGAGCTCTGCTTGTCTGGGTCTATGGACACCATGCACTGCCTGTGGCCGTCGAAATGATACTTTCCCTCTTCGGGAAAGAATTCCACAGTCTTCTCGAAGCCCTTCTCGCCTTTCCCTTTGATTGCGCTTATTAGACCGTTGTAAGAGGCGGCATCCAGATCAAAGACATTCGCCTCGCGGCCTATTTTCGTAAGGGAGTGCATGTCGCTGTTTGACAGGAGGGAGTATTTGTCAAGCGCGGACAGCCTCCAGTTCATTGCTGGGTCGGAGCTGAGCCCGGTCTCCAATGCATATATGTGCTTCTCCTGGTCTTCATACGCTTCTTTCATTGAGTTTACTCCAGAAAGGGCTCCAAACACGCCGAAATACGGCGTCCAAGCGTGCGCAGGAAAGACAAATATGCTGTTGTCAGACTTGAGCAGGTCCTCAACCAGCTCTGCAGCAGACATCGATATCTGTGGTCTTCCATCAGACATTAGGTCGCCGCGCTTTGAGAGCCTCTCGTTTATCGCGTCTACGACCTCGAAGCTTGGCGCAAGTATGCAGTGGTGTATCCTCCTCTGCCTGCCTCCTTTCTCGAATACCGTGGATACCTCGCCGCTCAGTACAAATCTGACGCCGCTTTGCGAGCCCTTCACCTTAAATAGTCCTTGCTCTGCTGGTTCGAGGCCATCTTTTAACTCCTTGAGCCACAAGGGGTGTGTCAGGTCTCCTGTTCCCATAAGGTTGATGCCCTTCTGCAAAGCCGTCTCTTCGATGCCCTTTAAGGTTATGGCGCTGCTGCACGCCATTGCGAACCTGGAGTGGACATGCAGGTCAGATATCACCCTCATGATTTGAATTCGGGTTTTCTGTATAAATATCTTTATCTTCTATGTTTTAGCGGTATTCGAAATGAAAAGAAAAAGCGCAGAGGACAAGATGTCTGTAATACTTGCAAGGCTAAAGAAGAGGTACAAGGACGAGATGGAGACCTCCCTCGATTACGTAAACCCGTGGGAGCTCCTGGTATCAACGATACTGTCAGCGCAATGCACAGATGCGCAGGTGAACAAGGCGACGCCGGCACTGTTCAAGAGGTATTCAGATCCTAAAAGTACGGCAAGGCTCAGACCATCGCAGCTTTACCCATATGTCAAGACCCTTGGATTCTACAGGAACAAGGCGAAGAATATAGTGGGCGCGGCCAGGGGCATACAGAGCAGCTTTGGAGGGAAGGTTCCAAAGACTATGGAGCAGCTGCTCCAGCTCCCTGGAGTGGGAAGGAAAACTGCGAATGTAGTACTGTCTAACGCCTTCGGGAGCCACCATGGTATAGCGATAGACACCCACTGCATAACAGTGTCGAACAGGCTGTTCCTGTACAATACAGAGAACGCTGAAAAAATCGAGCAGCATCTTATGAAGATTGTGCCGAAGAAAGATTGGGGCAACCTGACGCACCTCTTCATTGCTCTGGGCAGGGACGTTTGCACTGCAAGGAAGAAGTATTGCGAGCGCTGTGTTTTGAATGATATCTGCCCTTCGAGTATGGTGAAGAAATGAAAAGGGTATTATTTATTTGCAGATCAAATGCTGGACGGAGCCAGACTGCCGAAGCGTTTTTCAAGGGTTTCACTAAGAGGCATGCGGCTAAAAGTGCCGGTGTTGATGTAAACGCTACTGGAACCGCTGGTATACCCCCGGAAAAAGGCATTGTAGAGGTGCTAGATGACTATTATGGGATAGATATCTCGAACTGGAAAAGAAAGCAGGTAACTAAAAGGATGCTCGAAGATGCAGACAAAATAGTCATATTGATGAGGAAATCGGAGCGTAAGAAGTATTTGCCAGATTATTTCAAAAAATTCTACCACAAAACCTTATTTTGGGGTATTGTGGATATGCGGCACACAAAATCTGTTGATGCGCGGAGAAAAAGAACTGAGAGGATAAGAGCTCTTGTTAAAAACTTGGTAGAAAATTTAGGGTGAAAAATGTTAGCAGTGCTGTACAGCGGTGGAAAGGATTCTACACTTGCGATCCACAAGATGCAGGAGAAGGGCAGGCGCATAGACCGTCTCATATCTATAGTATCGGAGAACGACTTCAGCTACATGTTCCACAAGCCGAACATACAGCTCACCTCCCTGCAGGCGGAGTCCATGGGCATAAGGCACGTGTTCTTTGACTCGTTAGGAGAAAAGGAGGAGGAGCTTGGCGATTTGGAGGCTGCGCTCAGTCAGAATAACGTCACAGAGGTGGTCACAGGCGCTGTTGCAAGCAACTACCAGAAGGGCAGGATAGACGCGATATGCAAGAAGCTAGGCATAGTGCACCATGCTCCTTTGTGGGGCATAGCCCCAGAAAAGGAACTGAAGGAGCTTGCTGCAAAATATAATGCGATAATAACGCTGGTAGCCGCGGAGGGTTTCGTTGATGAGATGCTAGGCAGGCGCATAGACGACGAGCTTGTGAAAGAGCTCGTAAAGCTGAATGAGAGGTACAGGGTACACATGCTGTTCGAGGGCGGGGAGGCGGAAAGCTTCGTGCTTGATGCACCGCTCTTCAGGAAGAGGATCGCAATAAAGAAGGCGCACAAGGAGCGTATGGGCATGGTGGGCTGGTACAAGATAGACGAGGCTGAGCTTGTCGACAAGTAACCCAAAAGGGATATTAGCCTATGCAATAAAGAATAATCAGTCCTTTTTGGGATTAGTGTAAGCTTATTTGGGCCTGTCGTCCAACGGTCAAGACGCTAGCCTTACACGCTTGAGACTGGAGTTCGACTCTCCACAGGCCCA
>CAYMJD010000062.1:0-3887 GCA_964390895.1 Microcaldota archaeon | reverse complement strand
CGCAGTTCAACGGCCAGAGCAGCTACATCTCCTTTAACAGCTTCAATATTGGGGATACCATCACATTTTCGTTTTGGCTGAATGGCAGCACCTACGATGGTACAATACCATTTAGCGAAAACACATCCACATACAAATACGGACCCGATATCTACTTTGCCTATGGCTCCATTAGCTGGAATATAGGGGATGGAGACGCCAACCATTTCACAAACAGCATATATCCAAACGCAAACTGGCATAACATTGTTGTAACAAATTCCAAGTCTGCAAATATCGCAAATCTTTACATAGACGGAAACTTCATAGGCTCTGCTGCGTATCGGGACAGCACCATGAACGGAAGAGCGCTGTATCTTGGAGCGCCCAGCTGGCTAGAATACTTTTTCAAGGGCAATATGGCTAACGCGCAGATTTACAACGCGTCACTCTCTGCCAGTCAGGTACAATATCTTTACCAAGAAGGTATAGGTGGTGCGCCTGTGCAGCTCCAAAATCTCGTAGGCTGGTGGCCCCTTAATGGAGACGCGAATGACTATTCGGGCAATGGCAACAATGGAGCTGCTGTAAACATCCTTTATGTTGGGACGTGAACAGGGTATTCCTATCAGCTTATCCCTACTCTCTTTTGCTGTTTGTACATCTCTATTATCTCCTTTGTTGTTGTCGCATCTTCAACGCTCTTGTCTTTCCTTATGAAGCCATCACCCACAATCCTCGGGAACCTCAACGCATAGCCAACATCGTTCCTTGATTGGTCATTCCCCATGCCGCAGGTGTGCATCGGCGACTTTGTTATCTCATCTGCTCTTACTGTTATGACGTGCTTCGGGTCGACCCAAAAGTCCGGCTTTATCAGAGAGTCGACCCTTGCAGGCTTGCTCTTCACAACCGACTTGTCCAACAGCGCCTTGAACCGCCCCATATTCGCTTCTGTGAAACCAGTGCCTATCTTTGATATGGTCTCGAAAACGTCCCTTTCGGCGTTGTAGACTGCGCACAGCAACCCCCCAAACTTGAATGCTGCTCTGCTTCCTCTCCCAAGAAGATATCCAACGATTACCAAGTCTACCGTATCTGAAAGAACCCCCTTGTAGCTCCTCTTCATCTTTATCCATGAGAACTTCCTTGCTCCAGCAATATATGGCGCGTTCAGATCTTTTGCCATTATTCCCTCAAGGCCGCTCCCTACAGAAGTTTCAAAGAAACTCTCGAGCTGCTTGGCAGAGGTTACTACCTGCATTGCTGTTGGAGTGATATGCATGCCATTGAGTATAGACCTTTCAAGGGCCTCCCTTCTCACCTTGTATGGCTCATTAAGAAAATCTTTACCTTCAAGGTACATGATGTCAAAGGCGAAGAGGTGCAGCGGCAGCTCCTCTATTTTCTCTGATATGCCGTGCTTCCTCTTCCTCTGTATGGTCTCCTGAAACGGCAGGAACTCGCCTGTCGTCTCGTTGTATGCTAAAGCTTCGCCTTCAAAGATTACCTTTTCTGGATGCATCTCTTTAATAACCGCCTTTTGTATGTCCGGGAACATTGCTGTTGTCTCTCCAAGGTTCCTCGAGTATATCTTAACCTTTTTGCCTGACTTGTGGATCTGGCACCTGAAGCCGTCGTATTTCTGCTCAACTGCGCATCTCCCCCCCATCCTTTCCAGGATCTCTTCTGCTGTTGGGAGACGCTCTGCAAGTGCAGGTCTTATGGGCTTGAAAAGCGTTGCCCCGAAGTTCATTATTGCTTTCATCCCTTTCTGGGTGAGCTCCTCGCTGACAAATCCCAGGTCGCTGCATAGATTATATGCATTTTCCAATGCGGGCTTCTCTTTTCTTGAGCCTGTGACAGCTAGCGAAAGCGCTTCCAGTATCGTTGAATCGCCAACGCCCAGCCTTAGCTGGCCGATAGGGTATCTTGAAAGGTACTTCGCCTCCAGCGGGCTTGCCGACGAGATCAGCTCCGCGAGCGCCCGTATCTTCAAATCTTTGCTGCCTTGACCAGACGTCTGCGCCATCCTAAGCATTCGCTCATAGACGTCGTTGACAGAGAGCTGCTTGCTCGACATCCTTTTCAGCTTTGTCTCGCTCTTCAACTTGAACGCCGCTTCTCCCATGTCCCCATACTTCTTGTATACCGATTCCACATGCTCCTTTGTGTAGCCTGTAGATACTGCTATGGCTTCTTGGAGCAGTTTTTCCGCGACGCCGAAGTCGATTCCCTCAAACGGAGGAGCAAGAACACCTTGGGTTATGTACACTATGTTCTTTATCTCGTCTTTGTGCGCCTCTTTCAGCAGTTCGGAAAGCAGCTCTATCATCTTCAGCCTTGATGACACAGCCTCCAGCTTCTCGTAGTATTCAGAAAGCTCCCTAAAAAGCATCCCATCACAGCAATAGATCGAAGGCAAAGCTTATAATCGTGCCATCTGGGATTACGGTTTTGTCTGGACTTTTTCTTTTATTTAGAGCGAGTGCCATGGCATCCAAAAGTAAAGGTATTTATACCTTTATCCCTAAATATATTTATGGCCGAGGCAAAGATATACGTGTCAGACAATGTGGACAAAAGACTGAGAGAGAGCGCCATGAAAAAGTTCGGTTATGGCAGGGGTTCCATAAGCAAGGCAGCGGAAGAGGCGATAATACAGTGGCTCTCGAAGGAGGATTTTATACAGAGCAGGATTGACACGCTAATACAAAAGGCGAAGAGTGGTAAGGATGTTATAGCTGTGTTTCTCTATGGCAGCTATGCGAGGAAGGAGCCAGATTACAGGGATGTAGACATAGCGCTTCTTTTTAATGACGCCAAAAATAGCCAGACCAAGCTCTTTGAGTATTCAAAACTTTTGGCATCTGATTTATACAGGTTCGATGTGGTGGCCCTCAACAACCTGTCAATTGACATGAAAGTCAAAGTGCTGAAGGAGGGGCTGCCGCTTTATATTTCTGACAAACCGAAACTGTATAGCTACAGTGCAAACACGATAAAGGAGGATAGCGACTACGGCTATGCGTTTAATGCGGTGTTGTCCTCCACATAGATGAATTTATGTTAGACAGCGAAAGGATAAGGAAGGATATGATTCGAATAGATGAGTATAGGAAAAGAATAGAAAAAGTCGTACCTAATTCTTATTCCGCATATTCTAAAGCAGACTTCATGCTGAAAAACGCGATAGAGAGAAATTTACAGCTCATAAGTGACCTTCAGCTGGACATACTGCTACGTTTGTACAAAGACCTTGAATCAAAACTGAGCGGCGATGAGCAATCGCTCCTTGAAGGTCTGAGGGGGCACTTAAACAACCGCGTAATTGAAAGGGTAAAGGAGAGGAGGGCGTTGAGGAACATGCTTGTGCACGCTTACTCAGACACCGAATATGATGAGATAGTATTCAAGCAAGCGAGGAACCCTGATGACTTGGATGAGTTTTCGAGGGCGGTAAAAGGTCTGATCCGATAATTGAAGATTGGTAGCTGTATGAAAAACGTTGTGATTTACACAGATGGGGCTGCAAGGGGCAACCCAGGAGAGAGCGCTTCGGGATTTGCTGTTTACATAGATGGAAAGCTTGCCAAAGAGAGCGTATTTTATAACGGCATAGGAACAAACAACTACGCTGAATACAAGGCGATAATAGATGCATTGACATGGTGCAGGCACAATTTAGGCACAGTGCTTGATATAAAACTCTTCTCTGACAGCGAACTTGTTGTAAGGCAGATAAACAGAAGATACAAGACAAAATCAGAAAGATTGAAGCTGCTAAATTTGGAGGTCTTAAGAATTGTGGGCGAATTAAAAGGGGTCTCTTTTGATAATGTTAAAAGGTCCAACAGATACATACGCCATGTGGACAAAAAACTGAATGATTTTTTGGATAGGAAAGG
>CAYMJD010000061.1:0-4052 GCA_964390895.1 Microcaldota archaeon | reverse complement strand
TCCCGTCATGCCCGATTTTCCCAAAAGCAGAGTTAGGGCATTAGCCGGCCCTAAGAAGGTACCTTTTATTGATAAGGTCCTGGGCAATCCTTGGTAGGTTGGGGTCTGTATCTTTTATTTTCGTGAAAGGTATGCTCAGAAGCATGCCGTTGTACGCAGTTATGCTCTTCTCGGGAACATATTCTTCCAGAAATGCTTTCACCTTGCCCATCAGTATGATTAGTTTCGCTGGGTCATTGGCGTGGTTCCTTATTATGTTCATAAGGTCTTCCATGTCCTTTGATTCGCTTTTTCCTTTTCCCCTCTCCAGCCACGTATTGTACTTCATTACCATGATGGCCTCTGGCTTTGATACCTTGAAATCCATGTCCCCTATCCTAACTGTTTCTGCTTCCTTTACGATTGCGTCTATTGGTACGGGGATTATGCCCCCTATAGACAGGCCGTTGCCCCCTATTTCGCTTTTTGTGAGATAAAAGGGATAATAAAGGTCTATCTCTATTGGCTCTGCCATTGAAGCTGATTGGTAATAAAGTTTTGCCCTCGTAGCACTGTTGATGTCTCCCGAATAATAAAAGTAGCTGTGCGGTGATGCCTCCTTGTCAGGCAGCGTCTGCATGTCAGCCCTGGTGGGCTTCCATGGAACAATCAGATCCACGTCATGAGTACCCCTTGCGTTCATGACGCACTGCAGGTTGACTGCCCTCCCTCCGATTATGACCACATTGCCGTGGCCGTATACCTTTTCTATTTGGTTTGTTGCCTCTTTCAAGACACCAAGCGGTATGTCTACGGATTTGCACTTGCCCTTTTTGCTGGCTTGCATATGTGTACTGTGATTTTTTAGATATTTATATGTTGTTGTGATAATTCCCCTATTGTTGGATTTTATTGGATTCTAGTTTTTATGTGTTGGCTAGATTCAGTTGCTTATTGGCTCTTTCTGCGATTTTTATGGGGAAACTATGGTTTCGCAGGAACTGTATGGGGGGTACGAGGGCAGAGTCTGCAGGTCTGTGGTGCCGCATACAGAGAAAAGTATCTGGTTGTTGTTGACCCTTTTCGAGAAGTTGTATGCTGAATCAGCTGTTGCATAGACATCGGTTTTGGTATTGCCTAACGCTGTCATGTTCATCATTCCGGTACCCATCGAATTCGTTATGTATATACCGTAGGTATTGTTGTTGAAGGTCGAGTCGCTTACCGCAGTGACATTGGAGCCTGAGATGTAAAGCCCGTATATGTTGTTCAGTGCGCGTATCCCTGTGTCTGCTGTGTGCGGCGTCGCGGTCCCCATATTTGTGAAGTATGCATCCAAGAGGTATACGCCATAGGTGTTGTTATAGACGTTTACGTTCCGTAGGCCGGAGCTTGAGGTGCCGGCAAGGTCTATGCCATAAATACTGCCGTATACGGAAACATTGGTCACCTTTTGTAGGCTGCCCCCATTGAAGGCGATGCCTGCCACGGCGTTCCTGATCGTGCACTGGGTTATTTGGACGTTATCAGCCACGCTGCTGACCTGTATTGCTGCCGTAGCATTCGATATGGTGTGGCCCCCGCAGCTGAAATTTATATTGCTGGCGACTATTTTTATGCACGGGTTCTGAGACTGCGCATTTATGTCCTGTGACAGTCTGTACCATCCCAAATCCGACGAGGTGCCTGGCTTGTCTATGGTCATACAACTTGTTACCTCCTTGAATTTGGACCCGGAACTGCCAGATATTGTCGTTGTCGGACCAGTAACCGAATTGTTCACGTAATTGTTGTTGTTCGGGATTGTCGATGTAGACGTGCTCGCATTTGGGGGCGTATTGCTCATGTTCAGAACAACTGCGCTTGCTGCCACTAAGGCGATTATTACTACGATCGCGCTGATTAGGATTGTTCCTCTTATGTAGGTCAGTGGTTTTGGGGGTTTTGGAACTTCTGTCCCGAAAGAGGGCTGCGGAGTCGGTTGCTGCGTAACAGGCGGGGTTTGAGTCGTCGATGAACCGTTCTCTTGCATCCCGAAATAGCTATTTATAGAGTACAGATCTTTCATTTTATGCCCTCTGAACTAGTTGAACTATCTATCCAAGGGTTATTATAATTTGGTGAAAGCTGCCAAAGAAGCGTAAACCCATAAATATGGTTTCGGGTTTCCTGTTTCAGGCACGAATTTAAAGCCTGTGGTCCATATTTAGGTATATGGAAGACCAAAAAGATGCCCCAAAAGAGGAGGCCCCGAGGCATGTCAGGGTCATAGAGGAGGACGTAAGCGGCGGTGCAAAGCGCAAGATTGCGGTTTTGATAGTTGTTGCGGTTATAATTGTGGTGGGGGTTGCGCTTTATTTCAGCCTTGGAAAACAGCAAGGTATCAATACCACAACAGTTAAAACGACAGTCGCTACCACTGTACCAGGTTCATCCACAGTAACAACTGTGAATACGACGACCTCGATAGGTCTTCCGATACAGATATCTGCGGTGAATCTCATGTGGTCATATTCGGGTCCGCTGAACAAGACGATAAACGGCAAAAAGGTAAACTGCGATTACAGGACTTTCACTACCCAGAAGAGTGGGTTTACTATGAATGCGAGCGGCACCTTTTCTTATTACATGCCGATTGTAACGACGCAGTGCAACCTCACAATAACAAAGGTTTCAATCCCTACGCCGGGCTTCGGTGTTGTCTCGACAAACCCCAAGCTACCATATTTACTGACAGGGGGGTCTAGCGCCCAGCTGCAGATAATAATAAGGGCGCCTTCCAGCTTCGCCAACGGCCCGCTGTCGATAACACTTTATGACAAGGGGAGCTGAATTTGTCTTTGAACTTGGGGTTGCGGGGTAGCTCTGTTTACGTTGGTAGGGAAAATACATGCGTTCAATAGTAAATGGCATTGTTTAATGCCGTATCTCCCACTCATTTTCCCATCGCTTTACGGGTGACCACAAGATAGGTTTTGTGTGGTCACCCTTTCTTTTTAAGCATGGATTTAAGCTGTTTGTACTCTTTCAGTATAAGCGTAACCATGGGTCGTATATTTCCATCGAGTTCATAACTTTGTAATGCTGAATAATATTCTCTTCTGTTCTTGAGCTCGATATTTATTGGTGGCAATTTATGCTTTAATGATATATTTATTAAAAGCAGTCTTCCAACCCTTCCGTTTCCGTCTCTGAAAGGATGTATATTTTCGAATTGGTTGTGAACTACGGCTGCCAAAATCAGAGGGGGGTAGCGGTTGGTATTTTTGTTATACCACTTGACAAGTCCCTTAAGCATGTATGGCACTCGTGTTGGTGGGGCTCCCCTGTGCACTACATTCCCAAGCGCATCGATTACAACAACCTCTTCACCGGGTTTTCTTAGGTTGCCTGCAAACGGTTTTGAATTCTTAAAGACTATTTTGTGCAGCTTTTTGATTAACTCTAAGGAGAGGTGCTCTTTTGTGCCCCTTATGTATTTTACCGCGTCGGCAACACCAAATGTTTCGGATATCTCCTCTTTTGATTTATCTGGCCACTTATTCTCTTCTAGAATCCCCAGGACTTCTGCTTTTTCTATGGTTGACCCTTCTATTGCATTGGTATCATAGGTAAATAGTTCGGTAAACTTAAGCCAGTCTCTCTCACTCAAGTGCATTAATTTTATCTTGCCTGTTGGCTCTAAACTTTTAAGACTTTCAATCTCTCTGCCAGACAACATAGTTTTATATGGGTCATGAATTTGTTTTAATGTTTCTAATCGCTTTGCAATCTTAACTATCGCGTTTCGCTTAGCTTCGGTTAGCTCTTTATCACTCAAATTCAAGCCTAAATAGACGCGTATCTTCTTTGTCTGGAATCCTTCCCGGTAAGTATGAGCTAAATAGTACTTTTTCTTATTTCCTAATTTTCTATTTTCAATGAACATGATAAATATAGGTGACCACAAGTATAAAAATATCCCTATCTAGGTAACCACAATTAACTTGACACAGATTTTAGAGGATGGGGCTTCGAAAAGCTGGTTCTTGTTTTTAGTAGGCATAAAATCTGGGGTTGCGGGGATTTGAACC
>CAYMJD010000060.1:0-4508 GCA_964390895.1 Microcaldota archaeon | reverse complement strand
CATCGAACCTGAAAGGAATCTCTCATCCTTTAGATGAGAGAGGATGTCAAGTGTCAGATAACCTGGAGGTGCTCTACGACATAGACATAAAGGGTAAGGGCATGGCAGAGTCGAACGGCCTGAAGTTCGCAAGGGCAGGGATGCCAAACAGCTCCCCAGAGCTGATTTCCGCCCTGGTTTCCGTGGTAAGGAGATCAAAACAGTAAAAAGCGACATGGCAAGTTGTCACAGCAATCCACAGCAAGCTATTTATATCTATTTTCACGTAACTATTGCTTGGTGCTATTATGGCGACCGAGCTCGTATAGGCTCCTTTCTGTATTTGAAAGCTTTTTCTGCTTGATGAAAATACGTTGATAGAGCCTGTAATCTCTCTTGCCGGCATTTGTGATATTGTCTGCTTGACAATTGATTTGAGGAGAAGAAGTTTGCAAATAAACAAACCACCTAGGGGATGGCTTGGCTGCAGCAGCGACGAAGGACGTGGCAAGCTGCGATAAGCCCAGGGTAGCCGCATGTCGGGCTCTGAACCTGGGATTTCCGAATGTGCCAGCAATGGCAAGCATACCCGGGGAACTGAAATATCTTAGTACCCGGAGGAGAAGAAAGCATTAGCGATGCGGTAAGTAAAGCGATTGAAAGCCGCAGAGGGCGTACTGAATCCCCAACTGGCAACAGAGGGGGAGATGTGGCGTGGCGTTTCATCCTTGCAAATAGTCGAGCGTTCTGGAAAGAACGGCCATAGAGAGTGACAGCCTCGTAGACGAAGATTGCAGGGAGATTGCCGCAAAAGAGTAGCTCTGCCTGAATACGCAGAGCGAATACGGGGGCATTAGACTCCAACCCTAAATATTGGCTGCAGACCGATAGCGAACAAGTAGCGTGAGCGAAAGCTGAAAAGAACCCACACGCGTGGGATTGAAAAGATCTGAAACTAGGTGGTGACACGAAGGTAAGGCGCGGAAGGAATGAAGTGCGCGGAAGAGAAGGTGCGAGAGCACACATCGACGCGCACGGAACAGTGTCTTATCATTCTTCTTGAAGCAAGAGCCAGGGAGTGTATTGTAGTGGCGAGCGGAAACGCGGAGCGAAAGCGAGAGCGCGCAGATTCGAGGCGCATGGTATGAAAATGCCAGAGTCACTATTTTACGACCCGAAGCCGCTGCGAACTACTCGTGACCAGGGCGAAGCTAGGTTTACGCCTGGTGGAGGCCCGCTACCTGTCATGGCATGTCCTGTTGGGTGAGTTACGAGTAGCGGCGATATACCACTCGAGCGCGGCAATAGCGGGTCCCCTCTGAAGTATCTTTAGGATAGCTCCGGCGGAGCTTGCGTGCGCGGTAGAGCTACCGAATAGTTGGTAAGGGTTCGAAAGGGCCCACCATCTTATCAAACTCCGAATGCGTGCGCTGCGTAGAAGCCGGGAGTCGGCCGTGTTGGGTAAGCTAGCATGGCGAGACTGCAAAGATAGTGACTAGGGTTAAGGTCCCCAAATCCTAATTAAGTGTAACAAAGGTCGGAAGTCCCACAGACAGCTGGGAGGTAGGCTCAGAAGCGGCCACCCTTTAAAAAACGCGTTATAGCGTACCAGTTGAGGGGCATCCAACCGAAAATATACGGGGCTAAATTAGGTACCGATACCCTAGAGACGAAAGTCTGGTAAGAGGGCGTGCTGCGCGGCTAGAAGTGCCCCCGAAAGGGAGCATGGACCGCGTAGCAGTGAAAATCCTGGTATTAGTAACAGCATCTATGGGTGAGAATCCCATACACCGAAAGCACAAGGTTTTCTTCGCGACGCTCGTCAGCGGAGAGTTAGGCGATCCTAAGGTGCAGGCCAATCACCTTGCACCAAAAGGGAAGCTGGTCAATATTCCAGCCCGCGACATGTAGGCGTGGCAACACAAGGCGGATTTCTGACGCTTGGGGATAGTCCCGCAAGAAAGTGCAAAAGGCTGCGGAGTCTCGTTATGAGGAGAAGCAGCTAAATGAACTCTGGGATGAGTTCCTGAGCCCGTGAAAAGGGAATCCGCAACGATCATGTCGCTCCGTACCTAGATCTAGTACAAGTGCTGCTGGCTGAGAAGGCCAAGGTGTGACGGAATAACCAAGGTTAGGGAAATCGGCAAATTGGTGGCGTAAGTTATCGACAAGCCATGTCTGCGTATGGTATGCGCAGATAGCATTTACAAGGGAACAACGACTGTTTATCAAAAACACAACTCACCGCAAAGCCGAAAGGCTAAGTACAGTGGGTGACGCCTGCTCACCGCCAGCAACCGAATACCCGTTTCAACGGGAGTAAAGCCTGGCAAAGAGCGGGAGTAACACTGACTCTCTTGAGGTAGCGTAATACCTCGTCACTTAATCGGTGACTTGCATGAATGGCGTAACGATTGTTCCACTGTCCCAACCATGGATCCGGTGAACTTACTGCGTGGTGAATATGCCACGATCTCTCAGTGGGAAATGAAGTCTCTATGAAGCTTGACTATAGCCTGTAGTTGTTGTGCAATGGGTTATGCATAGCGTAAGTGGGAGCGTCGAAGCTGGGGCTGAGGCCCCAGCGGAGCGACAATGTAACACCACTCTTAACCTGTTTCGCAGCTAACCCGGAAGGGAACAGCTGCAGGTGGATAGTTAGACTGGACGGTTGATTTCGATAAGGAAACGAAATTGACCAATGCTCTGCTTAGGCGGGTTGGAAACCCGCCGGTAAGCGCAAAGGCAAATGCAGGGCTGACTGTATCTCGAAAAGCGTGGGATGCAGACACGAAAGTGGGGCTTAACGAACGTTGATGGCCTTTTTAATGGGGCCTCAAGCTGTCAAACAAGTTACTCTAGAGGTAACCGATTCGTCGCGGGTGAGAGTTCACATCGACCCCGCGCATTGATACATCGATATGGTCCTCTGTTATCCTGGCGGTGCACAAGCCGCCAATGGTTGGACTGCTCGTCCATTAAAAACAGACACGAGATGAGTTCAGTACGTCGCGAGACAGTACGGTAATATCTACTGGGAGTGCAAGCGTCGGAGGATAAGATCCCCCTAATACGAGAGGAACAGGGGATCGGCGCCTCTAGTGTACCGGTTGTGAAAGCAAAGCCGGGTAGCCACGCGCCAAACGGATAAGTCCTGAAAGCATCTAAGGACGAAGCCATACCCGAAACGAGACGCTAGGCCGGTCAAATTATATGACTTTGATAGGACGGGTGCGCAAACAGGGAGCTCACGCGACCTGTGAACATACCGTTACTAAAGGCTAACCTGCAAACTTCTTCTCTTTCTTTTTGTTTTTCTATAATCAGCGTGAGCCAGCATACAAAAGTATTTATAGAGAAGCAGCCAGTTATAGAAACTGGATTGCGATGAGGCTGAGAGGACGGGTGATGGCAGCAGACAACTGGTTCTCAAGGCACGCAATAGGCGTAAGCAGGTCGCTCGAGATATTATTCGGAATCGTTTGGGGGATAGACGCATCGTTCAAGTTCCAGCCGGCTTTTGTCGGCGCGTTCTCCAGCATGATGAAAAGCCTTGCCGCAGGCCAGCCAACATGGCTTTCTGGCTGGTTCAACATGTGGGCTAACATGACTGCAGGCAATCCAGCCTTCTTTGTGTACACGATAGCTGCGCTTGAGCTTATCCTGGCCATTGCGCTGGTGTTCGGCATAGCAAGAAAGCTAACATATGGCGGCGGCTTCATACTCAGCCTGCTCATTTGGGCCGTGCCTGAAGGCTTTGGCGGCCCGTACGGCCCAAGCTCAACCGACATAGGGACAGGGATCATATATGCCTTTGTATTCATATTCCTGGCCATAGTCAACAGCCTCTACGGCCCTAACAAAAACACGATTGATTACCTGATAGAAAAGAAGGCGAAGTGGTGGAAGAGCATCGCTGAGATAAAGCGTGACTGAGATGGCGGCAACCATGGATTCAACCGAGGTAATGCAATCGGACGGCAGGTTCTTTGTAAGGACGGCGCACGGCGAGGCCGAGCTTTTGTACAGGACAAACGGCAAGGTGATGAGCATCTACCATACCTACACCCCAAAAGAGGAGCGCGGCAAGGGCGCCGCTGAGAAACTTGCAGACCGCGCATTTGAGTTCGCGAAGGCTAGAGGCATGAAGGTAAAGCCTGACTGCCCCTACATAATCCAATACCTTAAGACGCACAAGGATGCGCAAAAATACTCGGTGCAGCAATGAAAAGCGGCTTTGTCATCAAGGAGGCCTCGTCGAGGTTCAAGCTCAGCGAGCTCCTGGGCGCGCTTTCTGGAATAAACAAGACACACGGCAACGTGGTTCAGATTTTCAATCCGGATTACGTGATAGACAGGGCGCATCTCGAAGGTGCATACCTTAATGCGATGTCGGCGTTCAAATCCAGAACAAATATATCGAAAAGCGTTGCAACGGAGATGCTTCTCTATGCGGCAATGACCAGGCAGATAAACGAGGCCATAAAGCTGGTGGGCGCAAAGTCAGGCAGGAGGTTCATACTCTTTGC
>CAYMJD010000059.1:0-4624 GCA_964390895.1 Microcaldota archaeon | reverse complement strand
CTTCCTGTCCTTGTACCTCTCGACGAATTTCGGTATCTCTGCCTTTTGTATTCCGTCTTGCCTGTAATACTCGTTGAATATCTGCGCCAACTGCCTCTGTCAAGGTTTGAGAACTGGAGCACTTTGCCGACTTTCGCCCTTATGGTCACTGATTCCACTGAATCCTTGATGTAGACTGTGTCATTGGCTTTGATCCTGTCCCACGGCGCGCGCCTTGACACGTACCATCTTGACTCTATAATCTTTTCCTTTGAGCGTATCTTCTCTGTAAGCCCCAATTGCTTCCTCATTATCGCTATATGATCCATGGGATTAGCTCATAGGAGTTTCAGGCCTGAGGTGAACTCGTTTATCTTGTCTGCGTACCATGGCCCTACCCCCAATGCGGTCTTTGACCCGGGGGGCAGCTGCGTCATGCCTGCGTCGCTGACGAGCGCGCATGGAACCTTCCTGAACTTGAAGGCGTTGTACAGCTTTGTCAGTGCCTCCTCATCGGTAACCTTCAGCACTATCTTCTTCTCTCCTGTGTCGAGCCATTCCTTCGCTACGCCCTTGTCCGCCTTTTCAGCCTCGAAATAGCTCATCAACGATGCGTGGGACGCCTGCGCGGCGAGCTTGCCCTTTCCCATTTCCAGGTCCATGCGTATGACTATCGCCTGCTTTATCTGCTGCTCCTCCATAATTAGTATTCAAGAAGGGCATTTTTATTGCTTGTGCATGGAAAAACGCAAACGAGCCGCCCAAGACCTTTGGTGTAAAATATGAGATAAAGAGCTTTGCGGACTTTCCGGTAGGGCGCAAGACATGCTTAATGCCCCTCCAATAGGCTTGAATAATATCCTACAATGACTCTTTCGCGCTCTTCCTCAGGAGATGCGAAATATACATTCCACAAAACAACATTTCCCCTTCCGTCGGTCATCCTGCATATCTCTGTATCGGAAAGCAGCTTCATCCTCACGACCTTGTATTTCGACTTCGAAAGTGCAAAGGCCGCCATTTTTAGCGTTTCCCTGTCTTCGAGGAGCTTTAACTGCACTTCAATATCCTTGTCTACCCCAAGCACTTCCGCGACCGATTCCCCCAATAAGTCTCTTATCCCTAGTGCCTCTTTGTTCTCTGCAATCTTCAGCTTTAACGCTTTGGAGCCGCATTTGGCCAAGGCATGCCAAAGCGTCTCTCCGTGAGGACCTAGAACCTCCAGGTCCTTGGGGCTTTTATGTATTATCTCCGCGAGCTTTTCCACACCTCCCTGCAGTACACCGTTGAAGGTATTATAAAATTCCTTGCACTCCGGGATAGGATGGATTGCTCTGGGATTAATATTTTTTGTCGCCATGTTGTCATTCCTACCTAACTAATCTCTTTATCTTCTTTCAGATATAAATAGTTTATCCTTCATAGAACCTGAGTTTCTTTATTATCTCGTCGCGCCGCTTGCTCTGGCGGGTGGACTGCCTTACAACGTCTGCAAAGGTCTTAACGGGAATCAGCTTTATTTTTTCCTTGAGGTCTTTGCCTAGATAGACGTCATCCCTGTTGCTCGCCGGCAGTATCACCGCCTTGAGCCCTGCAGCTATGGCTGCTTCGACTTTGCTGGTTACCCCCCCGACTGGCAGCACCTCCCCCCTTACCGTAAGGGAGCCCGTCATGGCCATTGACTGGTTTACCGGGATGTTCTCCATCGCAGATAGTATGCTCACAGCCACAGATATGCTGGCGCTGTCGCCTTCTATGCCTTCATATGTTTGCAGAAACTGCACATGCATGTCAAAGTTTGAGATGTCTTTCCCTATGTGCTTCTTTATTATCGCGCTGACGTTCTTTACTGCCTCGCTGGCTATCTTCCCGAGCTTTCCTGTAGGGATAAACTTTCCTTCGTACTTGGAGCTTGCAGGCGTAACTTCAGATATTATCGGAAGTACTATGCCTGGACTTATGAGCGATCCTGCTACCGCAAGACCATTGACCTTCCCTATCCTGAATCCCCTGGTTTCGAAGACCCGGTAGTCCTTCCTCACCTCCATCGCCTCGTTCACGGCTTGCACCTCTATCGGGGTAGCGAACACCTTTGCAGCTATGACGTCCTCTTTCGTAACGACGTTCTTTTTCTTCTCTATGGCAAGGTCACCCGCAGCTCTTACTAGCCCCCCTAAATCCCTCAGTACAAGGGTAAGCCTCTTCTTCCTGCCAGATCTTCTCCTTGCTTCTTCTATTATCTCCCCTACTGCGCCTTTGTCGAAGTGAGGTATGCGCTTGTCCTTCTTTACCTCCTGGGCTATGAAGCGCGCCAATGCTTCGTGATTCTGATTCGTGTCCTCTATAGTTGAATCCATGAATACTTCATAGCCATAGCCCCTGATCCTGGACCTCAATGCTGGATGCATCGCCCTTATGTCCTGCAGGTTGCCGGCGGCAATAAGCAGGAAGTCGCATGGAACAGGCTCTGTCTTGACAAGTGCGCCAGAGCTCATCTCGCTCTTGCCTGTTATCGGATATTTCTTCTCCTGCATGGCTGTGAGCAGCTCCTGCTGCGATCTCGGGTCCATGCTCGAGACCTCATCGATGTACAATACCCCTTCATTAGCCTTATGTATTCCGCCGCTTTCGACCCTGAGGTGCGCCGGGGTACCTAGTCCCCCTGAATTATGCGTAAGTACAAAGTCAACTAGATAATTACCTGTTTCTGTTGTTAAGTTATAAACAAAACCCTCATAATCTTCTTGCCACACCCCAGTTATTTCGTCGAACGCGTATGCGCCTGTGGATAGTTTCTGAATCTGTATAAGTGCAGTGCCGGAGGCACCAGCGGTTACAAAGCTGTCTGAAACCTTCTTAAGGAGATTCCTAGTCAGGGAGGTATTGTTTCCAACTTCCGGGTTTATAGACCAGTAATCGCGGTGAACTTTCGTCTTTGATGTGTCTAACTGTAGATGTATATCTTCGAGCACGCCAAATTCAAGCGGAACAACATCATCGTAGGACTCTTTATTGAACATTGTAGTTGCAAGATATTCATTAATGTTGAGCTTATGTATTGGATTTACTGTAAATTTATGATATTCTTTTGCAAACTCGTAATCATTCCAGCGTAAGACGTGCTGTATGCTCTTCTTCGCTTTACCATAACCTGTATCGATTCTTGTTTTATACTTGGCGTTCACCCCTAAAGTGAAGAGCAGCGACCTTACTTGCTGTATGAATCTTTTGTTGGA
Organism: Microcaldota archaeon; assembly: GCA_964390895.1. Classification (GTDB taxonomy): domain Archaea; phylum Micrarchaeota; class Micrarchaeia; order Micrarchaeales; family Micrarchaeaceae; genus A-MIC-10. The sequence goes on along the minus strand of CAYMJD010000059.1, from coordinate 1,409 downwards.
TGAAAGCAACTCAAATTGTCCTTGTTTGTTAATGTAACCATCGAGGGACAGGAGTCGTGAGAGGAATTGGATTATGGTTTCTCTATCTTGTTTGAATATGGTCCACGGTATAAATTTTAGATTGCCCTCTTTTATGCCCGCAATCGAAAGATGCTTGCAAAGATGTGCTGAATTTATGTTTATTTTTGTTGCTCCATCATTTCTCGTACTTATTTTAGGCTCGTATCCTAATTTTCTTATATCGTTTGCTATGGTTTCTATCTTGAACGGATTTTTTAGATTAAACTCTATACGTCTCGTTCCTACGTAGCCGTCTGCAAGCGCATCTGCGATGAAATCTATCATGTTTGTTGGTATATCGCACCCCTTTTTCGTATTGAATCGTTCGGGTATTATAGCGGCTTCGCCTACTTTCATTGTGTCCGCCCGCCTATAGTCCACAACACCTTCTTGATTTAGAAACGCTATTGGGTGGTTGGGTGTTACTCTGATTTTGCTACCCCCTCTTGTTTTTATCACTATTAGCTTTCCCATATACTTTCTTCTGTAAACCCGCACCACATGTGCAGCCCTGAAACCAAATTCGTTGTCTACCCCTCCCAAAACTTTGAGCTCGTCATTGTTAAGTTCTACCACACCCTCTCCGATTTCGCCAAAATAGTTATCGACGATTTTCTCTATTGGTGTGGGATTTCCAGTTTCAAGTAGTACGGTTTCCCCTTGAGGAATGCACTGCAACGGGTCGTGCCTGACATCACCGAAGAGCGCCCCTGCCTTCGATCCCGTTGCATCTATGAATGGTGCGTGGTCCATGCCCGTATTGTCAACTATCAGCTTGGGCTCTGAAAAATCACCCATCCCTGGAAACGGCATCCTTCTGGTAAGACCTGTAGTGAACATCGCCATTGAGCCGAATATCATTATGCCGAGCGCCAATGCGGCGAAAAGAATCACCTGACTGCTTGTGAAATATCCTGAAAGGGACAACGCTATGAGTATTATGACGAGCACTATCACTATCGGGATGATCACGGAGCCTGCCTTTCCTACGTTCAGCCTGCTCTTGGTCTTCTCATTCTGGAGTATTATCCGCCCCTGGCCCGGCTGGTCCTTTTCCTTCTTGCCGTTCGGGTAGGTCTTTACTGTCTTTATGAGGGGCATGTTTTCGTCGTTCGGGTTCTTGTAGACAAGCACGTCCTCGAGCTGCGTCGTCGGCATGAGCTCTGACATCGCCTGGGCGAGCATCGTCTTCCCTGTACCTGGATCCCCAATCAATAATACGTTCCTCCTCTGCTTTGCCGCCTTCTTTATTATCTCGACAGCCTTCTTCTGTCCTATTATCTGGTCGATAAGCTTTTCCGGAACAGATATGTCGGCAGTGGTCTTGAAATCCATCGAAAATCCCGCTC
>CAYMJD010000058.1:0-4627 GCA_964390895.1 Microcaldota archaeon | reverse complement strand
GTGCAATTCATCCACGACTTAAAAGTCGTGGTATCCTTGCCCTACGAATGAGTTTGTGGCAGTATCGGCTGCTCTTTCAGAGGTACCTGTAGAAGAGCTTCCTGTATGTCGTTATTGTCCCTATGTCGAACCATGAGCCCTTCTTGTAGACGTGGCCGTAGACATCCCCATGGCTTATCAGCCATTCGAGGAAGCTGCCTATGTTGTCTGGGCTCATGCCCTCGTGAAGATACTTCGAGAACTCGGTGAGGTGCCCCATTGGGAACGCATAAATCGCCATGCTTATGAGCGTCGATCTCGGGTTCTCCGGCTTCTCCTCAAACTCCATGATCCTCGATTGCTTGTCTATGCTCACAACGCCGAAAAGCTTCGCGTCTTCCCGTGATTTTATGTTGTATAAGCCGACAACTGGCTTCCTTTTCTCCAGCATGGATTTTGCGAGCGCTATTATGTCGAGCCTGAAGTAGTTGTCGCCCCCGAACATTAGCATATCGTCCCTTATGCCCGCGACCTTTATTGCGTTGCTTATGCTCCTTATGGCCCCGTACCTCTCCTCGTTGTCTGTAGAAGGTTCAACTACAAGCTGTATGCGCTTCTCCCCCATCGCCCTTTTTGCTGCAAGCCAGTATCTGAACTGCTTCTCGAACCTCTTGTTCGTTGAGACGATGATCCTCCTGACTTTTATGCCGTCCATGCCCGCTATTATGTGGTCTATCAATGGCTTTCCGTTGATATGCAGCAAAGGCTTCGGTATGAACTCGCTTATCGGCTCAAGCCTCTTGGCGAAGCCGCTGCAGAGTATCAGTGCGTCCATGTTTTAGAATTGGGAAAAAAAACATAAATCTGTGTCGGTTTCCGCGGTCTCTTTGGCATATGGAGCTTCACAGGATCAGGAGTGTCTTTCCGTTTGCTCGGCCATGGTCTGTTTCAATGTTGATGGTTATCGGCTGTTCGACATACCTCTTTAATATCCGACTGTCGAGCGGCTTGTAAATCTCCTGCTCAGGATCAGCCAGAAACCATGCATAGCCGATGCCGCCGAAGCGCACCTTGACCCATGCATGGTCCATCATAAGGGAGATGCCCTTTCTGTTTAGGTTGTCCTTTTTATAGAAAAACCGGCCTACAGAAAACCTGGCTTCGAACTTCATTTTATTAAGTATTATGCATAGTACAGCTGCACGCTCCGCACAAAGGCCTATGTGCTTGCTTATGCTCTCTTCCAATGATATGGTCTTGATGCCATTTTTCTTTGCATACTTCTCTGGATCTATTCCCCCCACAGAAATGCGGACAAACTCGCCTATCTGCTTTACGGCTTTTGATGGTTCACATGGATCCTGTTCCATGCGCCTGAGCGCCCCTTGGAACAGCACGTTTATCCCAGAGCGCGGATTGTCGTAGTCAGGAACAGATATTTTGTAGCTGTTGTTATGGATTATTGACTGTGGAGGTATTGCAGCTCCAAGGCTTCTGCCCAGCATTTTTGTAGACATTCGTTAGCACACCATTGGGTTTATTCTATCGGCTTTGTACGCGTCTCTTGCCCTGCCTACCTCCTAAGAAGCTTGTAGTACGCTGTGGCCACGCCCTCCTTGCCAAGCGCTGCGACGAACAGCGCCGCGCTCGCCGCTGCGCATTTAAGTGCAGTCCTAATATCTCCAGACTGAAGGTAGATCACCGCGTTTCCGGCAGCCAATACAGCAGATACCCTCACTATATACTTAAGCTTTTTGTATGGCTTGCTTATCCTGCTTGCTGTGGCCATTTCCCTGTATTTCTGGGATTGCGGGTTGCCGTACCAGAAGCCGACGCGCTGCTGCATCGCAATGCTATCGTCGGTATCCACGAAGATCCATTTACTGGCGCCGTTCACGTTCAGCCTTGCCTTCACCCACGCGTGGTTCACCCCATCATGGTTAGAAGATGCCTGCTGCCCCTGATAGCTAGTAAGGCGCCCTATGGAGAACTTTGCCCTTATGCCAGAGTAGTTAAGCATAATGCTCATTATTGCGCTCTTCTCGTTGCAGTTGCCTGTGCTTTTCCCTATGCAGTAATCCAGGCTTGTATTGAAGGGCTTCTTCAGGGCAAAGTACCAGTCCCTGTCATAGCTGATCTTCGAGTCGAGCAGCCTCTGGAAAGCCATCACTGTGTCCAGTTCCGAAGCGCCGGAAGCCCTCTGTTGCTCCCTTATCTGCAGGGCTGTCCTGCAGAGCCTGCCTATCTCTGTTTTTGGGTTGTTCCAGTTCGGCAGCGATACGCTGTAGTTGCCGTCGTTGCTTATAACCTGCCCAGGCTTCAGCCTTTTCCCGAATGGGCTTATGCTGTCGATTAACATCTGATCTGCCATCCAATCATCTGTTTTTAGATATATATGCTTTTTTAATGCATGCCGCCATATTAATAATATATATGCAAAGTTATTTATATTAAAGGAGGTATGATATACACTCGTGCTGCAATGCAGAAAAACAGACCGCTTATTAGAAGGGCGGTGTTCACTATCGCGCTCGGAGTGGGGTTGACCCTTGGTTACAGCGGGCTCCTCAGGGCGCAAGAGCGGCAATCACAGCAAACAACACAGACGCAGCAAGAGAGCCCAAAAACAGAGGAAAAGAACCCTACGACAAGCGGAATCTTCCTTAGTGCCACACAGTCGACAGACAAGTCAGTGAACACCCAATCAGTCTCAGAAACGTTCTTTGACGTAAACGGAAACGACCTCTGGCTTGTGGCAGGGCAAAACAACACCATAAACGTTAATGGAAAGAACAGCAGCGCGTTCGACTTTGGGTTAAGGTTCTCGACCAAACAGAAAAACCTCGTAAGGTTCACTTATTTCAATGACAACGGGAAGTCTTCATATGGAATCGATTGGGACTGGATTGTGAAGCGCGCCTTTGATGGAAATGTGAAGTTTGCCGTGCTTGGAGACATTTCTTCTGTGGATTTCAGCGCGGACAAGGCAAGGCATATAGACTTTGGACTTGGAGGCAAACTCACACTGTATGACAACCACAATCTTTTCTTCCTTCTTTCAAAAAGAGGGGTCATCGGTACAGACAGCGCAAGGATCGGCTACGTGTACTGGAGCAAGGAGAAGCTCGCCGCCCTTGTCGTGGATCACAAAGAGGGCTCAAGAGATGTTTACAATATGTTCATAGGGGCCCCATTAGTGAGGTTCTTCGGAACTTTGGATCCGAACACCCACATAATCTCCACCCTCACTTTCTTCACTTCTGGGAATGGGCCACTGCCAAAATACGCAAGCCTCGAGCTTCCCGCAACGCAGTACATATTTACGCAAAGAACAGTTACCGATTCTGACAACCGGTACGGGTTCCAGCCCCCATTTTTCCTGACCGCCCACCCACAAGGGACTTTTGGCGAATTCCTGAAGCTAGCCTTTAACAGGAACCCTTCTGACAAGAGCGGTTATGATTTTCTTGTGTACAATGCGATATTGTATTCAATGCATAGTGGAAATTGCATTGTATTCACGCAAAACGCCACAAAAGACAGTTTCGGAGTAGGGCATTATGGCGGCGGCCTTGGGTACATGTTTGCAAACCACAGGATTACCCCTGTGCTGATATTCCAGTCCGGTGGCATCTGGACATTCAACCTGCACTTCAGGTATTGAATCCGGACTTTTGCTTTGCATTTGTCACCAAATCTGCGCAAGCAGTCCCGCGATCCGATAAGCTTTAAATACACTAGTTGCCATAGATAATTGGGGTTATGGAAACTATCGAAGAGTCTATCCACGTGTATGAAATAATGAACAAGCCAGTGATAACTGGCGTGGAGGCAGACAGCCTGAAAAGCATAGCGAACAAGATGAACAGGAACAGGGTAGGCTCAGTGATAATAGTAAACAAAAAAAAGGAGCCCATCGGCATAGTGACAGAGAGAGACCTTGTGAGAAGGGTGCTTGCCATAAAGGGAACTAAGCGTTTTTCTAGGGCAGGACAGATAATGAGCAGCCCTGTGCTCACCATCGAACCACATGCTGATATCGAGGATGCTGCCAACATGATGGTGAAGCATAAGGTAAAGAAACTTTGCGTGATGGACAATTCGAAGAAGGTTGTTGGGGTGGTGTCTGAGGGAGACATAGTGAAGAATGTGAACTACTTGGTGGATGTATTAAAGGAGATAATAGCTGCCGGCTCCCAATTCCATTGAGGAGCCGTACTAGGCATACTTTGGCATAGACAAATTCAGCATATCAACGTCTTTCTCTTCTGCGCTTTGGAAGGCTTGTTAACTTTACGTCTATCCTTGTGGTTCAATCCAACGGGATTAAGCTCAGTTTCGGCGCCAGCTTCTAATTTTTAGAATTGAGTTATGGCAGGCTTAGAGAGATTTATACTTTTATCCTCAATAAATCTAGATGAAAAGGGATAAAAATACATATTGCACCTTTATTTGTTCACTTGCACTTTTAATGGGCTGAAAAAGGCATTAAAGGTGCAAAGCCAGACACTGTAGTCAAATACGGTTGATAAATATAAAGATGCCTACATATTGATTTTTGGCGATCGGTATGCAGGGCATCTGCATTTATTGTAGAGAGAAAGATATAGTAAAGTTTGGGAAGCGGAGGACCAAAGAACGCGGCAGG
>CAYMJD010000057.1:0-4765 GCA_964390895.1 Microcaldota archaeon | reverse complement strand
CCTGAACCCGATTAAGGGAGATATTAGGGTAGGTGGTCTATAAAAAGCTTGTTGTGTGGTTTGCCGCGCCGCGCCCCCGAATCGCGGCGGTTAGGCAGAGATCATGCATCGTAGCTGCCCTTTATGTTCGGGACAATTGCATTGGCCTTCTTTGATGCGTATTCCCTCAACGACTCCGACTTCGTCTTTTCTCCATGGACTATGAAGACGTTCTGGAGGTTCTTTACCCCGTTTATCGTGTTTTCGAGCGATGGCCTGTCGGCATGCGCGGACATGTGGTAGGTTTCCACCTTCAATCCTATGCTTACCTTCCTTCCGTCTATCTCGACCGTCTTCGCGCCTTCTTGCAGCTCCCTTCCCAATGTGCCCTCTGCCTGGTATCCCACGGTTATGAGCTTGTTCAGGGGGTTCTTTGACATGTGCGACAGGTAGAACATTGCAGGGCCTCCCGTCAGCATGCCGCTTGTGGTGACTATTATCGAGGACTCGTCTTCGCTTATTATCTTGCCGCGCATGCTCTTGCGCTCGACAGGCACGAAGTTCTTGCTCTTGAACGGGTCGTAATCGCTCATCAGTATCCTGCTCTGCAGCTCTTTTCTGCAATAAATGACATTGTGCCTGTGTATCCTCAGCGCCTTGTTTATCATTCCGTCCACATAGATCGGGGCCTTCGGCAATATCCCGGAATTGAGGTAGTCGTCAAGGAGCAATAGCACCTCCTGCGCCCTTCCCACCGCGAAGCTTGGTATTATGATCTTGCCGCCATTGTGTATTGTCTCCTTTATGCTTGCTGCCATTTCCTTCATTATGTCGCGCTCCTTCTGGAATATGTCTGCGGGCGCGCCGTACGTGCTCTCTATGATGAGCGTCTCTGCCGAGAGGTTCTTTACCTCTGCGCCGTCAAACAGCTTCGTCTTCGCGAGGTTGAGGTCTCCTGTGTATAGCAGGCTGCTCCTGCCGTCGCTGAGCTTCACCATGCTGCTTCCCAGTATGTGCCCCGCGGGTATCAACCTCACCTTTATGTCCCCTATGGAGAAGTCCTTGTTGTATTCCTTGACCTTGTACCTGCTGGTCGCGTTCTTCACGCCCTCCTTAGTCACGTCGGGGGGATTCGATATGTGCAGATAGTCGCTTATCAGCACCGTCGTCAGCTCTGCGGTCGGCTTCGTCGCGAAGACGCTGCCGTTGTAGCCGTTGCTGTACACGTGCGGCAGGTATCCCGTATGGTCCAGATGCGCATGGCTCAGCACTATCCCGTCTATGCTCCTCAGCACGTTGTCCTCTATCTGCGGATGTTCTTCCTTCTTGCCGAGCTTTACCCCTGCATCGAGGAGTATCCTTGTCTTGTCTGTGCTTACAAGTATGCAGCTCCGTCCGACTTCCCTGGCTGCCCCGAAAAATGAAACTTCCAATATATCGCCTTTCTTTGTATTTTCTTGTTTTGCGCGTATGCCGCTTACTTCTTCTTTTTTATTATCGCTATGTCCTCCAGATTGACCTCCTGGGTCCTCGGCCGCTCATCTCTCTTTTTCAGTTTCGGCCTCTCGCGCTTGGCCTCCCCCATCTTCAGCAGCTTTCTAAGCCCTGAATACAGGTCGTCGAGCTGCTTGTCGAGGTCCGCTATCTCGACGTCTAACTTGTTGAGCTGCGCGGTGTATTCCTCCAAATCCTTCTTCACGAGGTCGCGCTTCCTGAAAAGCTTGACCACGCGCAGCGAGCCGTCCAGCTCCGCGTTTATCAGCTTTATCTTCCCTATGAGGAGCTTCTCGTCCGCAAGGGAGAAGGATTCCGTAGAGATGCTGAACTCCAGGCGCCTTTTCTGTTTAGTTAGCATTCGCACCTTCCTGAGCTTGTCTTCGTAATCCTTTACGCCCTCGTTCATCTGCAGGAACCTCTCTATGGTTTCCTGCTCGGCGAGCTTGTAGTTCACCTTTTTCCTTACCTTCTTTATCTGCTCTATCAGAAGCTTGCGCTTGTCCCTTATCGCGTCTATGCTGCCCTTGAACTTCTCGGCTTCCGGGTTTCTGGATTCTTTGACAATCTCGAACATCGACTTGTGGTGCTCAGCTTGCTGCTCCGGCTGCGGGGCTGCTTGCTGCACAGCCTTTTTCTGGGTTTGGTCGGCTTCAGAATTCTGATTGGTTGCCCCGTTTTGCTGTTCCTGTTGTTCCAGAGAATCGCCTTCTGCTTAGAGTATTAGCGTGCTTTGACTAAGTCAATATTAGGTTAGCAGGCTTTTATAAACCTTTAGTAATTTGTCAGTCGTCCTTTCTACAGAGAACTTTTCAGTTGTCTCTTTCATTCCGGTGTATCTTGAGGGCGAATGCAGCACCTTTTCTATCTTGTGGGCGCAGTCTATGCTGCTCTGCGGCCTGAACTTCTCGCCGTTCTTCCCGTTCTGTATCAGGCTGTGCAGCGCCATGTAGTCCGCAGCGACGACCGGCTTGCCGCAGGCCATCGCCTCCAGGCACACTATCCCCTGCGTCTCGAAAGTGGAGGGTATGCAGAACAGGTCTGCCGCTGCATAGTACTTGGGGAGCTCGCTGTTGGCGACGAATCCCGCGAACTTGAAGTTGTCGAGCCCGTAGCTGCGCGCCATTTTCTTGTAATGGAGGAGAGCGGGGCCGGTGCCCACGGCAACGAAGCGTATGTTCTCGCGCTTGAGGTGGTGCGCCGCCTTTATTAGCGTGCTTATCTTTTTCTCCTTGCTTATGCGGCCCACATAGAGGACCAGCTTTTCCTCGCTTTTCCCAAGCAGCAATCGCCTTGTGGCCGCTCCGCTGGCTTTGGTGTTGAAGAGGCGGGTGTCCACGCCGTTCTCGACCACTGTGGTGTTGGCTATCCTCTCTGCCTTCAGGAGCGACTGCGTGGCGGCACTGGGGGCTATGACGCTGTTGCACTTGTTGTAGAAGAAGCGGGCGTAGCTCCAGGAATACCTGTCGGCCAGCCTGACTGCCAGGGGGTTCTGCGAAGCATATTCCCGTATGACCGCCTTGTCCGTGAACATTGTATGGAAAGAGCCCACGATTGGGATCTTGTTAAGCTTTGCTATCATCAGCGAGGAAACCCCCATCATGAAGGGGGTATGCGCGTGTATGACGTCTATGCCGAGCTGCTTGACCTTGAGCGACGACATGAAGGGGAACATCGCTAGCGTGTATTGCGGATACTTCCTGAACCGTATCCCTTTCGTCAGGAAGACGTTGGGCATGGGGCTGTCTTTCCTTTTGGGGGGGCCCGCGCTGAAGATGTAGACGTTGTGGCCTCGGCGCTCCAGCTCTTCCTTGAAGTTGTTTATCGATATGACTACCCCGTCAACTGCCGGGAGGTACGAATCGGTAAAAAAAGCTATGTTGAGCGGTTCCATGCTAATCTGTCTTGATCAAGAGCGCCTCTCCGCCTGCGCCCTTTATCTTCTCGGCAGCCCTCTTCGAGAACGCGGCAGCCCTTATCTTCAACGGCTTGGCAAGGGTGCCGTTGCTCAGCACCTTCGTCCCCTTGAGCTCTATTGAGCCCTCTTTCGGGTCCATCGCGCTTATCTGGGTGAGCGTTGCGGTTTCGAGCCTCTTCTGCGCCCACTTGGTGAAGCCTTTTCTTCTTATGAGCCACGGGGTCTTCGCCGTCATCCTGGAGAATTTGTGCTTCCTCGCGCCGGCATTGCCAACGCCTCCGCGGTCTCCTGACCCGCGGGCGTTCTTTATGTTGCCTGCCCCCCATCTCCTCGTGCCGAAGTATTTCCTCTTGCGCTTCTCTAATCTGACTACCATTATATCATCCGTTTTATGAGCCCGTTTATGTCCTTGCCCATGTTGCCCAGGGAGCCTCCCTGCTGGTAGCCCCGCTTCACGGACTTGTAGCCGTGCCTCGGGGGATGTAGCCTGAACGGCATTGACTCCCTTATCTCGCCGATCTTCTTCTTGCCAGAAAGGATCTCCTTTGCATCGACTTCGGGAAGATGCCTCTTGAGGAGGCTTTCCATGGTCTCGCCGTCAATGTCCCCGTATGCAACGTGGTTCTGGCATTTCTTTATCATCCCCTTGTAGGAGCCGTCCATGTCGACGACCACGCAGTTGTTGACCCTGTTGAGGCGCAGCCTCTTCAGTGTCTCCTCTATGTCAGAGCTTATCTTGACCCTTCCCCTTACCCTGATTATCGCGATTAGTTTGTTTGACATGAAAACACAATCAGCCACCCTAAGCAATGACTTTCTCTTTTGTTATTGATTATAACAAGCTATAAATATATTTGTTTACACAACACTTAAATAGATTCACCTTGCAACAGTAATCTGTTTGTTTACTTTCATTGCTGTGAATCCTTTAAGTTAAGGGTGAAAATTCCTGTTTGGGATTGGATGTAGTCTTGAGGAATGCAAAGAGGAAATCGCACAATTGTTTTTTAAGAAGAAAAGACTCCAGTCGATGCTGCTGGAGGACACTGCTATCAGATTTCGACAAACATGCAAGTCAGCTTTGTGGCTTCACAAGGCGGCGCACGGCTCAGTAACACGTAGTCAATCTACCGTAAAGAGGCGGATACCCTTTGGAAACGAAGGCTAAACCGCCATAGGCCAAGGCATCTGGAACGAGCCTTGATTGAAAGGGGCGCGAATTGCAGCGCTTCCGCTTTACGATGGGACTGCGGCGGATCAAGCTGTTGGCGGGGTAACGGCCCACCAAACTTATAACCCGTAGGGGATGTGGGAGCAAGAGCCCCGAGAAGGGCACTGAGACAAGGGCCCTAGCGCTACGGCGTGCAGCAGTTG
>CAYMJD010000056.1:0-4883 GCA_964390895.1 Microcaldota archaeon | reverse complement strand
TATGCCTTCCATAAATTAGCTGCATTCGCTGTATCCGCATTTCGGGCAGGTGAAGCAGCCTTCTGCGGCGACCATCACTGAATTGCAGGAGGGGCAGCCCTTCTGCTTCCCTGGCGAGAAGACGTATGCGACGGCGTTTTCCTTCAATGCCGCCATGGTCATCACCTCTTCCTTCTGCTGGTGCTGCTTCTTGCTTTCCGATAGGTTGCGGAGCTTCGCCTGCTGGTCCAATGCCTGAAGAACCTGCACGCTCTTGCTGCTATCCCTGTAGATCGTTATTCCCTTGCAGCCCAGCTTGTACGACATTGCATAGGCGTTCTCGACGTCCTGCGGGGTCGCGTAGCTCGGGAAGTTGATTGTCTTTGAGACCGCGTTGTCTGTGTATTTCTGGAAGGCTGCCTGTGTCCTCACGTGCCACTCTGGAGCTATGTCGTGCGCAGTAACGAAAAGCCTCCTCACTTCCTTGGGTATCTCCTCCACGTCCTGTATTGAGGTCTTTCCTGCAAGCTTCTTCATAAGCTCCTCTGAATAGAAGCCGTACTCCAATGCGTATCTTTCGAACTCGTTGTCCACTTCTATGAGATTGGATCCTAAGCTCTCCTTGACGTTCCTCATGTACACGACAGAGAAGATCGGCTCTATGCCCTGCGAAGCGCCTCCGTTGATTATGCTTATCGTCCCTGTGGGCGCTATGGTCGTAACAGTAGAATTCCTCAAAGGCTTGTACCCCAGCTTGTACCATATGCTGTTCTTGAATTCCGGGAACGGCCCCCTTTCCTCGGCGAGCTCCTCGCTCGTCCTCCTCGCGTTCTCTGTTATGAATGACATTACCTGCTCTGCCAGTATGAGCGCCTCGTTGCTGTCATACCTTATACCGAGCTTGATCAGCATGTCCGCCCACCCCATTATCCCGAGGCCTATGCGCCTCACCGCCCTTGAGACGCGTTCTATCTGCGGTATGGGGTATTTGTTGGCGTCGACGACGTCGTCGAGGAACCTTGTGCCTAGCTTAACCGTTTCCCTGAGCTTGTCCCAGTCGACCTCGCTGTGGTGGTCTGTCTTCTTGACCATCCTCGCAAGGTTTATCGAACCGAGGTTACACGAGTCATAAGGATAGAGCGGCTGTTCGCCGCAAGGATTAGTTGACTCTATCGGGCCGTAGCTCGGGACAGGGTTCGAGAATGTGGAGTTCATCCTGTCTATGAACACGAGCCCAGGGTCTCCTGTCTTCCAGGCCATGGTGACTATCAGGTTCCAGACCGCCCTGGCGTTCAGCCTCCCGACCACCTTCTTGTTCCTCGGGTTTATCAGGTCATATTCCTTGTCGTCGGAGAGCGCCTTCATGAACCGCTCTGTGACTGCAACCGATATGTTGAAGTTTCTTAATACGCCTTCTGTTTCCTTCGCCATTATGAAGTTCAGGACGTCAGGGTGCTCTATGCTGAGTATGCCCATGTTCGCCCCCCTGCGCTTGCCTCCCTGCTTTACCTGCTCTGTCATGGCGTCGAATATCTTCATGAATGATATCGGACCCGAAGAGACCCCGCTCGTCTGGTGCACTATGTCGTTGGCCGGCCTCAGCCTTGAGAACGCGAATCCCGTGCCGCCCCCTGTCTTGTGGATTACTGCTGCATATTTCACTGCGTCGAATATTTCATCTATGGAGTCGCCTACCGGGATTACGAAGCATGCGCTGAGCTGGCCAGAAGGGGTTCCCGCGTTCATCAATGTGGGTGTATTGGGCATGAATTCAAAAGAGACCATGGCGTTGTAGAAGCTCTTTGCAATGGCGTTGACCTCTTCCTCGCTCTTGCCGTACGCTTTCTCTGCGCTGGCTATCGTAGACGAAACCCGCTCGAAGAGGTGCTTCGGCGTCTCTATTATCTTTCCGTCGTCGTCCTTCAGGAGGTAGCGCGCGGCCAACACTATCAATGAATTTATCGGGAGTTTTAGGTCGTCTTCCGGTATTCCCAGCGAGGCCTTGAAGAGCCTTATCTCCGAGCGTTTGTTTCTATAGAGTATGTAAGCCTTAGCGACATTGGGGTCTGTTTCCATTAGCACCTTTTCCACGGTGTTCTGTACTTCCTCTATGCTGAGCTCCTCCTTGTTCAGCTCGTCTAGCTGCTCCACGACCTTTGCGGTTATGCCTTCTATGCTCTTGCTGTGCTGGTCCTCTTCCTGCATTGGGTATACCCCGTTGAAGGCCTTCATCAATGCAGAGGATATCTTGTTTTTATCAAATCCAACCCTTAGACCACTCCTCTTAACAACAAAACTGATCGCCATTTACCCACACCCATTTACTGTAATCTTAGTTTAAAGAACAGGCTATAAAAAGTTAACTTTATGAAAAAAATAGCGCTGTATCTGTTTTATTACTGCTGTTAAGGTTCGCGCCTATTCGAGGATTGTTTCCTCTGCGAGCATGCCATCGTTGTCCAGTATCTGCTTGAAGCTCGACCATGCCCTCTTGTATTCCGGATGCATGTTTCCGTCGACATTGTAGTACATCCAGCGCTCGAACTTGCAGCCCTGAATGTCCTTTTGGGCGACCTCGCTTATGTCGAACGCGTTTACGTTCTTCCATTTCAGCTCCTGCGCATTCAGGAATTCGTCCCTAAGCTCTGCTGAGTTGAAGTCGGGCGACACTGACACGAATTCCTTGTGCGTCTTCCAGGAATTGCCGGAAGAGAAAACAGCCACCAATGTGGCTATCTGCTTGAAGAGGAGCTCTTCTTTGGAGAATGATCCTGCGTCCTTTTGCGAAATCCTGTGGATATGGTCCCTTAACCTATCATACTTGCTCAAGTTGTGCTTTATCGGCATGTGACAACCATTTGACCTATGGGATCGCTGCCTTTGCGTATAGGCGTGGGGTTTTGGGATTCTCTCCCTTGCTATAATATGCCATATAAAAATATATATATTTTTGTTTCCAAGTCTGATTGTATTGCTGGTGGAAATTTGGCGCTCTTCAACATATTTGGCAAGAGGGATGTGAGCAAGGAGCTGGGAAAGAGGTACCCGTTCCTGCTCAGCACGGAGTGGGTCCCGTACAAGCTCTATGCAGGCAAGAAAAGCGCTTCTACCCTTTTCGTAAGGCTGAAGAACCTTACGGGCGAAGTGCTGCTCACTTCGCTGGTGATAGAGCTGCCCAACAAGATAAGCTTCGATGACATGGGGCTTGCGAAGGAGCGGGAGCTCAGGATAGGGGAGCTCGGCTCCGGCGAGGAGAAGGAGCTGAAGTTCAACGTCTACAACAGCCTCGACGCGGACCGCGGCAGCTACACGCTGACGCTCACGGCCATAGCCCATTACAGGGATTACGGGCGCATCATGAACATACTGAAGAAAAGGGTATCGATAGAGGTTGTGTAGTCACTGCTTTCTCTCTTCGGGCTTCTTTTGCTGCGCGTTTTGGACCCCCATTGAAGCGTATATGCCGTTGAGATGGTCGGCTATCTGCATCCCCTTCTCTGTGAGCTTCACCATCTTTATCTTCCCGTGCTTCTCACTCACTACTATACCTTCTTTCTCACAGCCTATTAGGAAGTTGCACGTGTGCACATATGTGCTGTTCGCCTCCTTTGCAAGGTTCGATATGTACCACGTCTGGCTTGCATCCCTTAGGGTAAGGAGTATCTTCGCCTGCTTTTCCCTTATGAGGAGGCTGCCGAAGGCCATTTAAGCGCCAAATCAGGTATCTGCATGAAAACTTAATAGCCTTTGTTGCGCTTCCCCTAATACAAAAGATTAATATTTTTATTATACGATGTGATTCTGATGGTGAATGCATGGTAAAATTCATTATAGCAAAAGAGCTAGTAGGGAGGAAGGTAATCAGCGTGAGCGGCTACGACATAGGGCGCATGACCGATGCTGAGATAAGCAACGTGACTGGCAAGGTAAACTTCATGCTTGTTGAACCCAGCCCAGACAGCTCACTGGCCAAGAGGATGGGAAGCGAGGGCGGAATCCTGAAGATCCCGTACAGCTCGGTTACCTCTGTCGCAGACTACATAATGGTGGACACGAAAACGATGTAGATATGATCGCATGATTATATGCGGGGGGGATGAGGCAGGGCGCGGGGCCCTGATGGGACCTTTGGTGGTTGCGTTAGTATCGGTCAGCCAGAGCAAGGCGCACAGGTTTCCCGAAATAGGAGTCAGGGACTCGAAGCTGCTTTCCAAGGAGAGGAGGGAGGCGCTCTACAAAAGCATAATGAAGATTGCCGACGACGTGAAAGTCGACAGGATATCCTCTGAGGAGATAAACGAAGCGATGAGGAACAACGTGTCGCTCAACGCGTTGGAAGCCATGCATTTTGCAGCACTTTTTGACAAGTTTGCATACGTTGATGTGCTTTATCTGGATTCTCCTGATGTAATAGCTGAGAAGTTCGGGATGCGCGTCAACATACTCGCATCGAAGCCAACGCGTATCCCAGGGATAAGGGTGGCCGGGAGGAAGGGCACGAGATACACTAGAATTATTGCGGAGCACAAGGCAGACTCCAGATATCCGGTTGTCTCTGCGGCCAGCATAATAGCCAAGATAGAACGCGACCGAGAGATAGAGGAGCTGGGAAGGCTTTTCAACGTGAACATAGGTTCTGGATACCCGTCGGACAACAAGACAATCGAGATAATAAAGAAAAACATGAAGGACGTTGAGCTCAACAGGCACGTGCGGGCCTATTGGAAGACGATTACCAACATAAAGCAGACGAAGCTCCTCAGTTTCCCGAAGGAGCGCTGAGCGCAACGCGATGCCTTTTAAGTCTGTTTTTCCTATGCATAAGGGGGCATGTGGCGCAACTTGGACAGCGCATCTGGCTTCGGACCAGAGGGTTGCGGGTTCAAATCCCGTCATGCCCGATT
>CAYMJD010000055.1:0-4896 GCA_964390895.1 Microcaldota archaeon | reverse complement strand
CCCCCTTTCGGTGATTAATCTCTGCATGAAGTTTGCGTCGCTCAGAGGTTCTGAAATTGTATCAGCAGCACCAACTACATATTTTACTTCGTTGGATTTTACTTTCTTTTCTGATAAGGTTAATAATCAAGGAGAAGGCGCATGGCACAGGGCCATGCAGCTTTCGGGTTGGGTTAGAAAAAAGCGGGAGGTCCGCCCTATATGTGGGTTGAGATGCATATCATCTTCTGGGTAAACCTCCCTGTAAATAATATTATGAACAAACTGATATTTATATGTTATTCTAATTGATGGATTGTATTTATGGTGCTTAATTATTTATATTTAATAAAATTCTTTTTTCATGTATATTTATGGTAAGATGCTTGTAGAGACATTTACCAGAAAGCTTTGCACATTTGGGACAGTCTATTATATTTTCTGGTAACGCCTATTGTGTCGTCGGGTATTTAATTGGGCTTGCCCAATGTTTTACGTGCCCCTATGGAATGTCGGTTTATAGTCTTTGCGGATTGCAGGTACCTGAAAAACGTCGAGTCAGAGCTTGCCTCTCTGTTCGGAAACGGGATCTGGCTTGAAGAGATGGGAAACGGCAGGTTCTTCCTCTTGACTTCCAGAAAGGCAATTGCGGGGACCCTTTCTCCAAGCAAATTCATGTTCGTCGAAAATGTGCTTCCTATTGCGCACATTTACAGCAAGCCGCCTGATGAGAGGGTGCTCGTGGACAGTATGGCTGCAGCGCTTCCGAAAAAAAGTAGTTTCAGGATGGAGGTCCTGAACATCGGGCTTGGATCAGGGGAGAGGGCGAAAGATTTGGAGGTGCGGGTGGGCTCTGCTCTTGAAAAGAAGGGTTTCCGCGCAGACTTGGTGAAGCCTGAGCTCTATGCGCTCATATGCAGAAGCTCGGGATTCAGCGCCCTCTCGGTTGCAAAAGCAGAAACCGTTCACTCCCCGGTAGACGCGTTTAGGAACCAGAAGAAGGAGGCAAGCAGATCGTTTTACAAGCTAAAGGAAGCCTTTGAGCGGTTCGGCATAGATAAGAGAAAGGTGCGCAAGGCGCTGGACATCGGCGGCGCGCCCGGAGGCTGGACGTCGTTCCTCTCACAGTTCAGCAAGGTTGTCGCGGTAGACGGCGCGACTCTTGATTACGGCAGGCTTCCGCAGGAAAAGAGCGTGGTCGTGGTTTCTGCTGAAAAGCCGTTGCCGCAAACTCGCATTGCAGGCGCGCTGGGCAGCCCAGTAAAACAGATGGAGCTGCAGAAAGCGGTGAAGGCGAAGCGTTGCGACATACTG
The DNA here is from genome assembly GCA_964390895.1 of Microcaldota archaeon. Taxonomy (GTDB): domain Archaea; phylum Micrarchaeota; class Micrarchaeia; order Micrarchaeales; family Micrarchaeaceae; genus A-MIC-10. The sequence continues at coordinate 3,603 of CAYMJD010000055.1, read as the reverse complement.
CACATAAAGGGGAGTGTTTGGGATTCTGCTGAGAGCATAAGGGCGCTCGGGCTGTTCGACTTTGTTGCCATAGACATGAATGCGAGGCCGAGGGAAGCGGCCGATGCCGCGAACCTCGCCGCTGAATCACTTAAAAAGGGCGCCATGCTTGTAATGACAATAAAATTCTTCGACAAGGACACAGAGGGAAGCGTAAGAATTGCTAGGGAAGCCCTTATGGGTAACTTCCGGGACATAAGGGTAAAGAAACTCCCACACAACAGGAGAGAGGCCACCCTGTACTGTATAAGAAGGTAAAAGTGTGGACAACAGATTCTGTGGCTTTAACAAACCCTTAAAAAGGTTTTGCGACATAACATATTAACAGTCTTTTTCATGCTGTAGTTCGTTCTATGCTTGGATGGCTTTTCTACTGGATGATGGAAACTGACGGTGTTTTTATGGCAGTATCTTACGCGAAGTTCGAAGTATCAGAAGAAGTTGTGGCTAAGACATATGAGGCTTTGCAGCTGGCAAAGCGCACGGGTACGGTTCGCAAGGGAGTCAACGAGGTAACGAAGTCCATAGACAGGGGGCTTGCCTCGCTGGTGGTCATTGCGGGCGACGTGACTCCCGAGGAGGTCGTCGTTCACATTCCTGTATTGTGCGAGCAGAAGCGAGTTCCGTACTCGTTTGTTCCGAAGAAGCTGGACCTCGGAAAGGCGATAGGGCTGAACGTGCCGTGCACCTCTGTGGTCATAGAGAAGGCGGGCAATGCTGAGCAGGCTGTCAAGGAGATCATATCGATGGTAACAGGGCTTTCTGCAAAGAAGTGATGATATGGAAGAAAAGGAACCGCAGCCTCAGGCGCAGCAGCAACAGAGGCTCTTTTCAGGCTTCCTTGCGGAAATCGTGGAGGTTGAGAGAAGGAGGAAGACAGGCATTTATGGAGAGATCTATTCTGTGAGCTGCAGGATACTTGAAGGCAGGGACAAGGAGAGGGTCATAAGGAGGAACATGCTCGGCCCTGCGAGGATCGGCGACATAGTGAGGCTCCCGGACACGAACAGGGAAGCAAGGGAGATAAGGGTCAAGTGACGTTCTGGTGTTCTTATGAAATGCTCGCGCTGCTCTTCCGAGATAAAAAGAGGGGAGGGCATCATGTACGTCTACAACACAGGAATTGTCAAGTACTATTGCTCAAGCAGATGCTACAAGAACGACGTCCTTGTGGGGCGCTCCTTCAACAAGAAGGAGGCGAGACACAAGCCAGACAAGAAGTAGGAAGTGGCATTAGGATATCTCATCAAGGTCTATCTCTTCATTTTCAAGGTCCCTAACGCCTCTTTTGATCCCTGTTTCCGTGTAATCGGGAAACTCCACGCCGCTCACAACTATCATTACTTTTACAGAGTCCTTCCTTAATGTGTCGTCTATTCTTGCCCCCCATTTGAGCATCGCCTCCGCGCCTATCCTGCTCGCCACTTCTTGGAAGACCTGTTCCGCCTCCCTCAGCGTCAGGTTCGGCCCTCCGACTATGTTGACCAGCGCCTTCTTTGCGGTAGACATGTTGACGTCAAGCAGCGGGCTCTTTATGGCGTTGCCTAAGGCTACGGCCACCTTATTGGTCCCGTCGTTGCTGTTGACTCCCTCGCCGTTGCCTATGACCGCATAGCCCGAGTCCTTCAGCACGGCCTTGAGGTCTGCGAAGTCTATGTTCACGAGGCCGGGCTTCGTCACCATCTCTATTATGCCCTTCGCAGAGCTTGCGAGAATCTCGTCAGATACCCTGAATGCCATGTTCAATGGCAGGTCTGGCGCGACAGAGAGCAGCTTGTCGTTGTGGATTATTATGGTAGTATCAGCTATTTTCTTGACCTTCGACAGGCCTGCCACCGCGTTCTTCATTCTGGCGGTTCCCTCGCTCGAGAACGGCAGCGTGACTATGGCTACGGTAAGCGCCCCCGCTTCCTTGGCCTCGTGGGCTATTGTCGCAATCGTGCCTGTGCCTGTCCCTCCTCCGAGTCCGCATGTGACGAAGACCAGCTGGGCGTCTCCGAGAAGATGCCTTATCTCCTCCTTGCTTTCGAGCGCGGCCTCTTCGCCTACCTTTATGTCGCTTCCCGCTCCCAGCCCCTTTGTCACCTTTTTCCCGAGGAGAAGCTTTCGCTCTGCCCTGGTTTTGACAAGATGAGGAGCATCTGTATTCATCGCTATAAGAGTGGCTCCATCAACATTTATCTCTGCCAGCCTGTTTATCGTGTTGCTCCCAGAGCCTCCTGTCCCTACGACATATATCTTGGGCTTTGCGGTCTCGATAAAGCGCAGTATCTCTTCGTCATCGGGGCTTATGCTCCCGCTTGGAATTTGGGTCATGCAATCACTGGTCAAGTATAGTAGTGCCGACAAAGGATAAAAAGCTTATCGCATATGAAGGTTTGCGGCACTAAACCTTTAAAAGGCTGTGATTTGATTCTAATTTCACAAAAGGGGTGCGTTTATGAAGACTGATTCTGCGAAAAAACAGAGGGAGAAACTGCTTAAAAATGCGGTAAGGGACATAAGGATTGGGAAGGGCATGCGCGTATCCGAGCTTGTGGACTCCATGAAGGATATGGGCGGTTTCTCGGGACAGCATATGGTATCAGGCATAGACATAACCAAAAGGATGCTTGCCGACAAAGATTCATTCAATTTTCTCTCGTTTCCGGCTGACATAGTTTCCACAGGGCTGCGCGGCGTCCTCGCTTCCATGGTGAAGCACTTCGACGCGATAGTTACGACGGGAGGGACGCTCGACCATGACATAGCGAGGGCTTTCGGGGGCAGGTATTCGATGGGGCAGTTCAATGCTGAGGACGCGGAACTGCATAGGCTCGGGATATACAGATTGGGGAACGTGTTCATAGAGAACAAGGAATATGGGATGAAACTCGAGGATTCCTTCACATCAGTAATGGCTGACATTTACAGATCAGAGTACTACAAAAAAGAGTATTCTGCGACAGAGCTCGCGAACGAGTTCGGGAAGAGAATCACAGACAAGGGTTCAATACTTAGGCAAGCGTACCTCAACAAGGTGCCTGTATTCTGCCCTGGCATACTTGACGGGGCGTTCGGGACGCAGCTCTCCATATTCTCGCAGGATCACGACTTCAAGCTCAACCTGATAAAAGACGAGCTTCTGCTTAGCAACATCGCGTTCGACAACAAGGTTACCGGGGCGCTCATGGTTGGGGGAGGCATAAGCAAGCACCACGTGATATGGTGGAACCAGTTCAAGGGGGGTTTGGATTATGCCGTGTATATAACGACCGCCACGCAGTTCGACGGAAGCCTTTCCGGAGCAAGGCTGACCGAGGCGATATCTTGGGGCAAGGTCAAGGAAGCGGCGAAGCAGGTAACCATAGACTGCGATGCCACCATAGTTCTTCCGGTAATGGCGGCTGCCCTCGGTTTAGTCTGACGCGAGGAGAGGAAAAGGCAGGGCTGTCAACACGTGAATGTGGGCTCGCATTTTCCGTCCACGCACACATACATCCCGATCATGAGCGACGGGTTTATGTTATGACTAGTGCGTATGGTCAGCGGGTATTCCGTCATCCTGTTGAATAAGCCCGTGAG
>CAYMJD010000054.1:0-4910 GCA_964390895.1 Microcaldota archaeon | reverse complement strand
AATTGCATTGCGCTTCCTGGATACCACGACCTTTAGGTCGTGGAGGAGGTCATATTCTCTATTTTTGTTATTTTCATTTGAAAATCTCGGCGGAAGTTTGCCGTTTCGACGGCAGCTCCGCTAAGATTTGGATATCCAGATTCTCTGTTTGAACGGTCGCCTCCGTCAAGTTTATGACGCAAGAAAAACGTAAAACTTTTTCTGTTTTAGCGGAACTGAGGGTTTTATAAATTTTCAACACCCTCTTTAGGGGCAGTATGCACTAAAGGAGCAAAGCGTACCTCCCAGAAACCTTTTTAAGGCTTACATGCATGGTTAGCTTGTGATAAGATGGCTGGAAAAAAACCAACCGCGGCATTGGTACTGTCTCTCATAGGAGGCATACTGATACTAATAGGGGGAATAGGAACCCTATGGCTAGCGGGCCAGGTGGGCGGACTGACGGCATTAAACCCGCTCGCCGGCATAATGGGCTCTCTCGTGGCAGTAGGGGGAGCAGTAGGCGTCGTGTTCGGCATAATAATAATGGCACTGGGCGCGCTGCTATGGAAGAAACCCAACAAGCACGTTGCATTCGGGGTAGTGATCCTGGCGCTCTCGATAATCAGCCTTATAGACGGAGGTGGATTCATACTTGGATTCATACTGGGGCTGGTGGGAGGCATCCTTGCACTGGTCTGGAAGGGCTAACCAAATACGGCCTTTAAGATGGGCCTATGCCCATCCTTTTTTTGTTTTCAACCGCTCTTAGCGATGCCCATGCACCAAAGCCTTTTAATGCTTGCATACGTGGTTAGCTTGTGATGAAATGGCCGGAAGCAAACCAACTGCGGCAATGGTTCTCTCTTTGATAGGGGGAATAATAATTCTCATAGGGGGATTGCTGGAGCTTGTAAGCGCCGCTATCCTGTCACCTGCAGCCTTCGGCGCCCATACCCCACTGACGAACGTTTCAACATCCAACCTAACTGCAGCCATAGGGAGCTTTTCCTCGGTAGTGAGCGGCATAGTGATATTATACGGGGCAATAGGCACGATTTTGGGGATCGCGATAATAGTCATGGCAGTGCTGCTAAAGAAGAAGCCGAACAGGCACCTCGCCTTTGGTATAGTGATAATAATCCTGTCGCTGGTCAGCGGCCTTAGTGGAGGGGGCTTCGTAATAGGGCTTTTGCTCGGGATAGTCGGGGGCATCCTCGCAATAGTCTGGAAGGGCTGAACCCCAAAGCAGCTCATGGAAATGGGCATCCGTCTATTTTATTTTTCCGTCACTTTTCCCTCAGCTATCCTTTTTGATCCTCCGCCCACGAAGCTCGCCTTGCCGTTTATCCTCTTTATATTCGCCTTTGCGAACTCAGATGCGCTTATTTTGGAATCATTTCCGGCAATGCAGACTACATCATTCTTGTCATTGTAAAGCATTACAACAATGCCCCTCTCCCTCTCAACCGCGAGCGTCGCTATTTTCCTGAGGAATTCTCTTGGATATGGAAGCATGAGTATTGAATGTGCGCCTTTTTTCCTGCTGATTATGCCGTCAGCGATTGATGAGCTGAGCTTTTCCAGCAAGGCCGAATAATCCCTTTTCGTAGCCTCCAGCTCCTGCACGTGCCTCGATATGTTGTTCTGCAGTTTGTCGACGTCGCTGCCTATCGCCTTCGCGACCTCCTTCAACTGCAAATCCTCTTTTTTGAGCAGTGCCAATGCAGCCGGACCAGCCACGAACTCAAGCCTGTTGACCCCATCGTGTATCCTGTAAGAGCCGATTATCTTTATTATCCCTACCATGCTCTCCCTGTCCATCAGATGCAGGCCGCCACAAGCCTCGGCGTCTATCAGCTTCCCTTTCAAGTCCCTTATCTCGACAATCCTGAGCCTGCTCGCCGGCACTCCGTGCCCTTGGTAGATCGAAAAGCCGAACTCCTTCTCGGCAGCGTTCCTCCCCATCTCTGACATCTTGACCTTCATCCCGTTGAATATGTAGGAGTTCGCCATGCTCTCTATTGCTCCCACCTGCCCATCAGAGAGCCTCTCGTAATGCGCGACATCTATGTGCGCCTTTTCATAAGTCTTCTTTGCCCCCTCCTGCCATGCGTGCTTTCCAAGCACCGCCCTCGCCGCGGCGCTTACCAGATGTGTGGCCGTGTGGTGGGCCATGAGCCTCTCTCTTCTCTCAATGTCAACAATGCATTTTACCTCTTTCCCTATTTTGAAGTCAGGCTTGCTCTCCAGCTCATGCACTATAACCCCATCAACGCTCTGTACATCCCTGATCTCTATTTTGTTTATTGTGCCGGAGTCCGCCTGCTGCCCTCCGCTCTCCGCATAAAACGGGGTCTTGTCCAGCACCACGAAGTTGCCCTCCACCTTCAGAGCCTTCGCCAGCGCCTCTGTCGCGAAAGAGTAGAACAGCTTCTCTGTCTTAGGCAGCTTTTCTACGCTGATCGGAACCTTCTCCTTCCGCTTCCTCTCGTCGGCAAAATTGCTCTTCACGACCCCGGAATAGAAGTTTTCAGGCATATCAACCTCGATTCCCCTGCCATGCGCTGCCTTCTGTATCTGCTCCGGGGTTATGCCATTGCTCTCGTAAAGAAGCCTCAGTCTCTCATTCGTTATCTTTTCCCTGCCGTCAAGCATAATCCTTATGATCGAGTCCGCCATCCCTTTGGTAGAATTGTAGCGCTTTTTCTCTGTGTCGAATACGTCCTTTATCTCTTCCATGCTCCCCTCCATGCCGCCATAGAGCGGCTTCAGCGCCCTCGCCTGCATCTCGATGAGCTTCATAATGTCTATTCCGAATCCGTGCTCTCCAACGAGGTCGAATATCCTCCTCAATATGACCCTGAGGTTGTACCCTCCCCCCATATTGCTCGGCAATGCGCCATCATTTATCGCGAAGAGCAGCGTCCGCGAATGGTCAGCTATCGCATAAGCAGCCTGCATCGGCTTTATTGTATTGTTATAATCATTTTTGCTGATGCGCGCCCTTTTTATGAGCCCGTCCTCATATTTTTCAGAATCCCTCTGTTCGTCCATGTCTATGTATCCCGATATGCCGGCGACCTTCCTGTAGAGGGCCGCATCCCAATCGATGCCTTTCGAAAGGTACTCCAATTCGTCCCTGAAGGCTGAATCATAAGCTGTGCCGCTCCCATTGTAGAACCAGAGGAGCCTTTCGAAGCCCCATCCGACATCCACAACCTTGCCTGTCAATTCCTTGGTCTTCCCATTCGAGTACTCAAATTGCGTGAAAACGCTGTTTACCATCTCGAGTCCATTGGCGAAGCTTTCCAAGCACGGGCCGAATTCAGAGAAGTCGCCCATCGCCCACACATCTTCTGTGTAAGTAAGGTTTTCCTTCTTTACCCCGAGCACCTTGGTAAGGAAGTTGAAGTTGAGCTCTATGGTCCTATCTCGCCAGTATCCTTCCTTTGGGTAATTGAAGGCTGTCTGGTTCGCCATCATGAACGAGGTCAAATGCCTGCCCGTTATGCCGACATTGGGTATGTCGTTGAAGCGCATGCATATCTGCGGCACAAGCAACGGATTCGCAGGGTATTCAAAGCTCATTCTCCCGTTCTCTATGCGCTGGAAGTCCTGTATGCCCGCTATGGTGAAATAAAGGTCCTGCCTCCACCTGCTTACAACAGGATATCTATCCACTATTGCATGCCTTTCTTTTTTGAAGAAATCAGAGAACATCTTCCAGAATTCCACATAGCTAACAGTCTTCGGTTTGTCCTTTATGAAGCTGTAAGGCTCGTGTGAGGAGTCCCCGCAGCTCTCGTTGTTTCCTGTACCCCAGAACCACTTGCCGCATTTGGGGCATTTCCTTCTCTCGAAGCCCTCTTTCTTGAAGAGCTTCGTCTCATAGAACTTCTTGTAGTCTTTTCCGAACTGGCTTCTCAACGTTTCTTTGTCGAGGCTCATTGCTCCAACCTCTTTTGGGGCCACCAGACCTTGCAGTGGTTGCCGAAGAAAACGCAGTAGTTGCACTTCCATTTCTCCTCAACAGGCACTGGCTTAGACCCGCGCAGGCCTTTCCAGTAATCGAAGAGATAGCGTTTTGCGTTCTCCAAATCAGTATTGTCATAATAAAACTTATATAGCTTGATAGTCTTGCCTGTAAATTGGTTCCTGTAGCGTATATAGAGAGTATCGCTTACACTCCCGAGTCTCCTCATCGATGCGAACGATTTTACCACAATCGAGTTTAGGGTGTGCATATCCTTTTCTATCCCCAAGGCTGTCAACTGCCTCTCGAATTCACTGCTTATCACAAGCCTGTCTGTGCTGAACGCCTTCCTGAACATCTCTGCCGTGTATGAGCCGCTCCTCATCTGCTCCAGCACGCTTTTGTAGAACATGACCTGTATCCTGTTGGGAAGGAGCTGCGCCTCGTTAGGAAGGTTGTCCTTGGCCCTCGTCTTGTCCTCAACTATCGCGACTCCATCTTCTTTGACCTCAAGCTCGTCTATTTTTCCCACCACATTGAACCCTTCCATGAAGCCGAAGATTTGGAGCTCGCGCGTCCTCCTGTTCTTCACAAGCTCCTCCAACGCAACATGGTTGGTGTAAAGGATTTTGTAGACGTAGTCAGAGTAGCTTTTCGGTTCCAGGAGAATCGGGACGTTGACCTCGTTTTCCAGGATCTCATGGATCTGCGCACCTTTCTTGACCTCCGCGGAGACCTTTTCTCCATAAAGGTACCTGAGCTCCATCTGGCGCTCGCACCAGTACTGTGAGGCAAAGTCAGTGACGCGTATGCTTCTCTTGTGAAGCCTGTCGAGAGCATTCATTCAGCCCGCCTACCAATCGTCATAGCAAAAAGCTCAGCGATTACCTCAATCATCATCAATACCTTTGCCGCAAAAAGAAATAATAAGGTTATACTGGTTGTTAGGTTCCCG
>CAYMJD010000053.1:0-5026 GCA_964390895.1 Microcaldota archaeon | reverse complement strand
AGGGGATGCCCAGGGCAGACAAAGACCCAGTTATAATGCTCAGCTATGTGTGCGAATCTAACGGAAGACACCGCGAAAAGGTCATAACCTTCAAGAATGTGGATTTGCCATTCGTGGAATACGTAAAAGATGAAAAAGCGCTCTTCGCCAGATTCATTGACATGGTAAACGAGCTGGATATAGACATAATATCTGGGTACAACTCGACAAACTTCGACATAAAATACATGCAGGAGAGGGCAAAGGTGCTCGGCATCGAATTCAACCTGAGCAGGGGCATAGGCAGCACAAAGATAGAGAGGCACGGTCTGGTCGACAAGGTAAAGATTGGGGGAAGAATACACATTGACATGTACCTTGTAGTGAAGTTCATAGCCATTGTTGGCGCCGCAGAGCACCTTTTGAAGATCAACAATAAGACCCTCAAGAACGTCTACGAGGCGATAAGTACAGAAAAGAAGATAATGGTCGACAAGAAAAATATATTCAGACTCTGGGACGGAACAGACCAAGAGCTGAAGGAGCTGGCGCACTACAATCTCAACGATTCGCAAAGCCTGAGAAAGGTCTATGAAACGTTCATGCCCATAATGGTTGAGCTTTCAAAGACAACAGGGAATGTCCTTAATGACACATGCATTTCAACATCCGGCCAGCTTGTCGAATACACCCTAATGCGGTTCGCATCCACGAACGGCGAAATAATCCCAAACAAGCCAACAGACTCTGAGATGAAAAAAAGGCTGATGAACCCCATAGAGGGTGCGTACGTGAAGACTCCAAACGCCGGCATCTACGATGATCTTGCGATATTCGACTTTAGGAGCCTGTATCCGTCTCTAATAATATCGTACAACATAGATCCCTCTACAATATGCACAGACTGCACAGAGTACTATGAGTCGCCAATAGGCACAAGATTCACAAAAAAGAGGAGAGGAATCACACCGACAATATTGTTAATGCTTGTTAATCAGAGAAAAGAGGTCAAGAAAGCCTACAAAAGAGAGCCCAGCAACATCTCCATTGCCGCCAGGTCTCAGGCGCTCAAGATAGTTTCGAACTCGTTTTTTGGCTATCTGGGATATGCAAGGTCGAGGTGGTACTCAAGGGAGTGCGCAGGCAGCATAACAGCATATGCAAGACACTACATTAAAGAGGTAATAAGCCAAGCAGAACAGAGTAACTTTAATGTGATTTATGCCGACACGGATAGCTGCGTTATGGTCCTTTCCAACAAAACACATGAAGACGCGCTTAACTTCGTAAAGGAATTCAATTCCAAACTGCCGGAAGCCATGGAGCTCGAGCTGGAGGACTTCTACAAAAGAGGCGTATTTGTAGGGAAAAAATCTGACAAGGAAACAAGAGGCGCAAAGAAAAAGTACGCGCTGATAACCGCATCAGGAAGGATAAAGATACGCGGCTTCGAGCTTGTGCGAAGGGACTGGTCGAAGATCGCAAGGGAGACCCAAAGGGAGGTGCTTGAGACCATACTCAAGGAGGGAAGCCCAGAGAAGGCGGTAGAGATAGTGAAGAACGTCATAAAGGAGCTCAGGGAAGGCAAGGTGCCGCTGAGCGAGCTCGTGATAAGCACCCAATTGAGGAAGAACATCGATGCATACGACGCGAAGTCCCCCGAGCTTGCAGCAGCCAAGAAGGCCATAGAACGCGGCCAAAGGACACAGGACGAGGTAGAGCACTCTGTCATAGGCTACGTCATAACCAAGCACGGGAACAACATATCGGACAAGGCAGAGCTAGAAGAGCTCGCGAAGGACTACGATCCCGAGTATTACATAAACAATCAGGTCATACCCGCAACGATGCGGATATTGAAGGAGCTGAACTTCAGCGAGGACGAGCTTAAAAACCTTGGCACACAAAAGAAGCTTTGAGTGGGAGCATGGAAGAGAAACCAGACACAAAGACGTTGGAAGCGATAGGCGCGATATCCTACAATGCATTGCAGATGTCAAAGAGCCTTGTGAAGCCGGGAGCAAGGCTGCTCAACGTCGCAGATGCCATAGAGGGGTTCATAAAGGAAAGCGGCTTCGATCTTTCGTTTCCAGTCAACCTTTCGGTAAACACAGAGGCGGCGCACTACTCCCCATCGTTCCAAGACGAGAGAGTATTCACAGAGAACGACATAGTAAAGGTTGACCTCGGCGCAGCGAAAGATGGGGTACTCGCGGACTGCGCCCTCACCATCGACCTGACAGGCAACCATGCAAGGCTCGTCGAGGCCTCAAGGAACGCGCTAGAAGACGCGATAAGCATTGTAAAGCACGGCGTCAAGGTCAGCCAGATAGGAAGTGCAATAGAGAAAGCGATAAAGGCAAAAGGCGCGACCCCGATAATTAACCTGGGAGGGCACGGCGTCGAGAAGCATAACCTGCATTCTGGCTTTTTCATACCGAACTTCGACGACGGGAGCGAGGAGACTTTGGAAGAGGGAATGGTCATAGCGATAGAGCCGTTCGCCACAACAGGGAAAGGCATCGTCACCGATGGAAGCACCTGCGAAATATACCAATTCAGCGAAGACGTCAGCGTCCGCTCCCCAGCAGCGAGGAAGCTTCTGGAAGAAATAAAGTTGAAATATACGTACGAGCCTTTCGCGGTGAGGTGGCTTTCCAATGTCTCGGATTCAAGATTCAGTCTATATGCAGGCATAAACGAGCTTGCACGAGCAGGCGCAATAGACGGCCACCCAACCCTCATAGAGGTCAGCAAAGGCATGGTTTCACAAGCAGAGGCGCTTGTGCTTGTCGAGAAGGATGGCTGCAAGCTGCTCACAAAAGCGCAGCAATGACGCACCAAACAAGCATTTATCCCGGCTCCATAAAACAATGAAATGCGGGAAGCTTTATATATATGTATGTGCATATATATATTATGACAAAAATAATATCATTAACAAACGAAGTCTATAATGAACTAAAAAGATTAAAGAAAGATAAATCATTCTCCAAGCAGATAAAGGAGCTCATGGAAAAGTCCGAGGTTAAAAATAGCGTTACCAACCTAAGGCAGTTTTTGGGCCTCTGGGGCGAGTCAGAGGCAAAACTTTTCTTAAAAGAGGTTGAGAAGAGCAGAAGAAACGCAAAGCAAAGGTACTTTACATGATATTGGACACGAGTATTCTAATAGGGATTCTTGGAAATAACCAGGCCCTGCAGGAAAAATTAGAGAGGATCGGCGAACCGATAGCAACCACGGCCATAACGAAATACGAACTTTTAAAGGCTCCAAAAGAGAATGATGCAAAGGAGATGCTGGGTTCAATGAACCTTTACGACTTTGACAGCATCGCCGCCGAAAGGTCCTCCAGAATATTCAAAGGGCTAAAGAAGAAGGGCAAAATGATAAATGAGCTTGATATCTTGATAGCATCAATAGCCATAACCCACGACGAACTGTTAATAACAAGAGATAAAGACTTCAAACGCGTCGAATATTTAAAGCTCCTGGTGCTTTGAATATCCACGAAATATGATTTGCATGGAAGAAGAACAAAAACCTGAAGCGATAACAGCCAGAAAGGAGGGCGACTTCTCAGAATGGTATGTGCAGGTGCTGATAAAGTCCGGCTTTGTGGACTACAGCGCAGTCTCGGGCATGCTCGTATATAAGCCGGAAATCATGTTCATTTGGGACACCGTAAAGGCGGAGATAGACAGGCGCTTCAAGAAAGAGGGCATAAAGAACGCCTATTTTCCCATGCTGATACCTGAAAGGCTCTTCAAAAAGGAGCAGGCCCACGTGGAAGGCTTCATGCCCGAGGTGGCATGGGTGACGCAGGCGGGCGACACGGAACTCGACGAAAAGCTCGCGATAAGGCCCACATCAGAGACCATAATGTACGACAGCTTCGCTAAATGGATAAGATCGTGGAGGAATCTTCCACTCAGGCTCAACCAGTGGAACAGCGTCATAAGATGGGAGTTCAAGCATCCAATCCCATTGCTGCGCACCCGCGAGTTCCTCTGGAACGAGGGGCACACCGTATTCGCGACCAGGGAGGAAGCGGACGCCGAAAGAGACGCGGTTCTCGGCATCTACCAGTCGATAATGAGGGATTACCTGGCACTTAGCGGCATAGCAGGAAGGAAGACAGACAATGAGAAGTTTGCAGGGGCAGAGGCCACGTACAGCGTGGAGCTGCTCATGCCGGACGGCTGGGCCATACAGGGGCCAGACTGGCACAGCGACGGCCAGAACTTCTCGAAAGCATTCGGAATAAAGTTCATCGACAAGGACAGCAAGGAGAAATTCGCCTATCAGAACACATTCGCGTTCACCACAAGGCTGCTTGGGACGATGGTTGCCATACACGGCGACAACAAGGGCCTGGTCATACCTCCGAAGGTAGCAATCACGCAGGCAGTGATAATACCTATATACGACAACGACAGCAAATGGGACGTGGTGAACTACGCAGCCAGCATACAAAATTCCCTAAAAGAGGAATTCAGGACAGAGCTGGACAAGCGCGACGAATATTCCCCGGGATGGAAGTTCAACGAATGGGAGCTGAAGGGAGTCCCATTGAGGATCGAAGTGGGAAAGAGGGAGCTCACCAATGGCGACGCCTGCATAGTGAGGAGGGACAACGGCACAAAAGCCAATGTGAAAAAGGAGGAGCTACAGGAGAAGGTTAGGCTGGCCCTAGCATCAATACATAGCAACCTCTATAAAAAATCAGAAGATTTCATAAGCGCCAATACGCATGTGCTGGGTGACTACTCCAAGTTCAAGGACACGCTCGCCAAGGGAGGCTTCATCCAAGTGGCATGGTGCGGCGACACGGCATGCGAGCTCTCGATAAAGGCAGAGACAGGGGCAAAGACAACCAACATGCCGTTCGATGCGCCTCTTCCAACGGGAAAGAGCTGCATAAGGTGCGGGAAGCCCGCAAAATACACAGTGAACTTTGCGCGATCTTACTGACTTAACGCAGGCGAAATACCCCACGGCAAGCCGTGGGGCATCTAAGTCACAACTCAGCGCATCTTGAATAATT
>CAYMJD010000052.1:0-5216 GCA_964390895.1 Microcaldota archaeon | reverse complement strand
TACGATTCGAAGGAAAAGCATAAAATAACGTCTAGCTAAACGTTTGAATAGTCACGCAGCAGTTCATTGCAATCTATAATGGTAGCGCGATCAGTATGTATGTAAATGGGGGTGCGGGAAGGTAATATCGACGCCCTAACAGGCAACACCCAGGGCATGGGCAACCTGAATATCGGTGGGCAGTTCAACGGCTCGATTGCAGATGTCCAGTTCTACAATGCATCATTGACAGCAAACCAGATACAGTACCTTTATCAAGAGGGAATAGGCGGTGTGCCTGTGCAGCTCCAAAACCTTGTTGGATGGTGGCCATTGAATGGAGACACGAACGATTATTCCGGGAATAACAACAACGGGGTTCCTACAAAAATCATTTATAACGGCACATGGGCAGATGGATACACGCCACCGTAAGATAGGCTTCGTAATTATTGGGCAATGGGCGCTTCCTGCCAACTACCACGGAACATCCTTGAGCTTCAATCTATGTGCGCCCATGTTGGTAAGCACGTGCATTACCCCCGTCAATACGACTATGAATATTATCCCGTAGATGTTCGGCAGATGTCCGAACGGCAGGGCGAGCAGTATCGCCACGGCAAAGAAGTCGTATTGGTCAAGTATCGGTATGCTCTTTCCGGGGGCTATGCCTGCCATGCGCTTTGCGAAACTTCCCAGCAGGTCTCCTGTGTTGGCCCCTATGGCAAGCGCGGCCGCAACGACAAGCATGTAGTTTAAGAATGGATACTCTATTGCTCCGATCGCCAGTCCCGCTATTATGCTTGCTGTTGTTCCCTTGATCGTCTTGTTTTTCCCGAATATCCTTTTCCCGCCTATGGTTCTGCCGAAATCCAGCGGCCTTTTGCCCTTGAAGAGCACAGGGGCCGCATTGGCCGCATAGGCAGGCAGTATGAATAGTATTGGATAAAGGATAATGCTGTAGATGTCAAGCAAGCCATCACTTGGGCGTTCAGTTGATGTCGAGCCTCTTTATCTCGACCTTTCCTAAGGGAGCTATGTGCCTCAGCTTCGCGAAGAGCTCGTGCTGCAGCTTGCCCTCTATTATTGACCTCACAATCGCATCGGAATCGTTCTCGGTTATGTATGCGGAAAGCTGCGCCGTCATCTCCTTCCTTATGCCGGATACCCTCGTGTTCGTGTTCCTCTGTGCAGTAACGACTATCGGCTTCAGGACTACGGCCTTGCCGTCCTTGGTGGTTCCCTTGACGACAGCCAGCGAGACGCTCCTGTACCTTCTGACCATTGTGCGCATGTAGCTGAAAAGTATCTCCATTCTTACAAGGCTGGTCTGCGCCTTGTCCCCTTGTATGTCTGTTATCTTGAAGAACAGGTTCGTGTACGAATTCTGCGGGTTGTTCGTCAGGACATTCAATCCAATCTTTATCTTCCTGCCTATTGCGCTCTTCTCGTCCTTTGCAGGTACCTCTCCGAGAAGCGCGTCGTTGAACGCCTTCGGCGCATATACAGAGAACCACTTCTTCAGCCTCCAGTTGTCGACCTTTTTCTGTATTGCCAAAACATCACTATCTTGCCTTGCCCTTGACTATGAGCTCGGCCTTCCTTGGATCGTATTTCCAGCCTTGCGGAAGCCTCCCTTCCCGCACGTAATACCTTGAGAGCCTGAATATCTTGGATTCTGTCCTTGAGAGCCTCAGCATGTTGTGCTTGTCCTGTTTGTTCTTCTCGAGATGGGAGCGCATGTGCACCGCCTTGCGCATTAGGTCAAGCATGTCCGGAGGGACAGGCTGGTCCATGCCCTGCCCTTTGAGGAGCGCCATCAGCCTCTTCCCTGTAGCCTGCTTTATGTATTTTACGTTGTGGTCCAGCTTCAGCCTTTCCCCTATGACAGATGGCCGCGTGCCCTGCTTCGCGTAGTCCGCTATTATCTTTTCTATGTCATCCTTTGACAGGCTTTCCGTGCCCTTGCCCATAGTTTCAATGTCTAACATGGGTTTCCTGGACTTCGATTTCCCCTTGCGCTTGCTGTGCATCTTTGCCATTTGGATTCCTTGTATAAATTTTACAAACTAGGCCTTTATGTTTACAGAATAGTCCTTGCTTTGGTGTATGTTGACGGCCTTTGCCTTGCATATCTGCATCAGCTCATTTGCAGAACCGTGCAGAGCATTATGATATCCTTTAGGAACATATATATTAATAGAGGTTATCTCCTTGTTGAGCGCGATCCTCTGCGTGCTCTTCGCCTTCCTGACGTCTGATATGATGCTGTTCAGCAGCTTTGCGATTCCATCATGGTCCAGCTTCGGGGTCGGTGTCGAGAACAGCACCCCATTTACCACATAACTGCTTTCAGCCGGCCTTTCGGCGTATTTCGGAAGTTTGGACAGGAATATCGAGCGTTTGGAGAACATCGCGTTTATCTCCTCTGCAGCGAACGGGATTACAGGGGAAAGCAGCACGAGCGTGCCCTCCAATACGCGCATGAGCGTGAATACTGCTGCCTTCTTGCTTGCAAGGAGCTTCTTGTCTTCGCTGTGTATTCTGTACTTGACGTTCTCTATGTAGAAATCGCAGAACTCGTGCCAGTAGAAGTTCATCAGCTTCATCATGGCTGCGTAGAGGTCGAGCCTTTCGTAGTCTTCCTCTACCTCTTTTATTACCTCGTTCAGCCTGTCGAGTATCTGCATGTCGAATATGCCCATGCTCTTCGGCGCCTTTTCCACTTTCGTCTCGGCGCACGCATTCCTGACGAAAAGCGCTGAATTGTAGAGCTTGTTGATGAAGCTGTTTGAATAGTTGAGCTCCTCGTATGAAAAGAGCTTGTCCTTGCCTATGCTGCCCGTGAGCGCCGCCCAGAGCCTTATCGAATCAATGCCGTACTTGCCAAGGAGGTCGTCGGGGCTCACCCCGTTGCCCAAACTCTTGTGCATTTCCCTGCCGTCAGGGCCGAGTATCATGCCGTGGATCAGCGCTTTCTCGAAGGGCTTGCTTCCGGTGAGCGCCCATGTCCTTAGTATCGTATAGAAGGCCCACGTCCTTATTATGTCAGATCCCTGTATCCTCAGCGTGGCTGGGAACGCCCTGTTGAAAAGCTGCATGTCATCCGGCCATCCCGCGACTACCATCGGCGTTATTGAAGAGTCGACCCACACGTCGCACGTCTCCTTTTCGCCCGCTATGTCAGATGAGCCGCACTTGGGGCACTTGCTTGCATGGCATTCGCTTACCGCCGGATTGACAGGAAGGGACTCCTTCTTCGCGGGAATGATGAAGCCGCATCCGTTGCAGTACCAGAACGGTATAGGGGTGCCGAATATCCTGTTTCTCGATATGTTCCAGTCCCACTCTATGAAGTCTGCCCAGTCGTTGAGGTTCTGCCGCTTGGATTCCGGGATGAAGTCTATCTCTTTGCCTATTCTCTTTATCCTGCCGGAATGCTCCTTGGTCCTTATGAACCACTGCATGGCCGATATCAGCTCTGTCACTGTCCCGCACTTGTCGTGGACTTTTACGGTCTGCTTCGTCTGCTCCTGCCTCTTCAGCAGCTTCAGTCCCTTGAGGTCCTTGATTATGGCGCGGCGCGCCTCCTCGGCGCTTATCCCGTCGTACTTGCCCGAGTTTACCATTAGGCCCTGGCCGCTTATCGCCTCTATATAGTCCAGCTTGTGCTTGTAGAAGAGCATCACGTCGTTCTTGTCCCCGAAGGTGCACACCATCTCGGCGCCTGTGCCGAAGCCCTTGTCGACTATCTCGTCGGCTATTATCCTCACCTTCCTTTTGAATATGGGCAGCGCGGCCATCTTCCCCACGATCTCCCTGTATCTCGGGTCACTGGGATTGACGGCTATCGCGACGCACGAGTGCAGCATCTCCGGCCTTGTTGTCGCAATCTCGAACTTCTTTTTTCCAAAGCTGAACTCTATGTAGTTGAGTGTGGAGTCCCTGTCGCGCTCCTCTGTCTCCTCCCTCGCTATGGAGGTATTGCACTTCCTGCACCACTCTACCGGATGTTTCGCCCTGTAGACGAAGCCCTTGTCATACATAATGAGCAGCGAAAGCTGGACCTTCCGCCTGTATTGCTCGGACATGGTGACGTATTCGTGCTCCTCGTCGAAAGTTGCGCCGATCTTTCTCATCTGCTTCTTCATGGATCCCATGTTTGCCTTCGCAATCCCTGTGCATTTCTCGTAGAAGTCCTCCCTGCTAAGGAGCTTCCCGTACTTTTTCTCGGCGGCGAGCTCGGTTGGAAAGCCTTGCGTGTCCCAGCCTATAGGGTAAAGCACCTCATAGCCTTTCATGCGCATGTACCGCGCTATCGAGTCAGTATATACGACCCAGAACACCTGCCCAAGGTGGAGGTCGCCGCTAGTGAAGGGGGGAGGGGTGTCTATGACATACAGTGGCTTCTTCGTACTGGGCTTGAACGCGAACATCTCGCTCTCGGCCCAGAGCCCCCTCCATTTTTCGTAATCAATCTGCAGCATGAAAAAACCTGTAGAATATTCTGCAACCCAATTAATAAAAGATTGCACGGTGCACATGCACATCGCGTCTAAGCGCGTTGCATCACAACAGATATATATCTTAAAAGATATATGAATATCGGTAATAAGATGGTTTCAACAACCAGCAAGGATATGACTGATGCGGTTTTCGATATTTCGGAGATTGACAAGGTGCACAAGCTCGGCGTTGATGTGAAGAGGGTCGTGTTTGTCTCAAAAAATGGGATGATACCGCTGAAGAGGCACAATGACGAGGGGCCGTTCGTCGGGCCGCATGTCGATATCGGAAGCGGCGTTGTGGCGAACCCAAGCGCGATCATATTCCAGGCGGCAAGCATAGGGGATGGAGTGACCATAAGCGGCATGGTGGAGATAGGCGCATATGCTGTGGTGAGAGACGGCACGCAGATAGGCAGGGGGGCGCGCATAGGTAACAACGTTACAATAGAAGGGAAGTGCCAGATAGGCAGCGGATGCCTGATTGAGGAATACGCGCGCATAGGGCAGGGCGTCATAGTCCCTGACAGGATGATGATAGGAAAGCACAGCTTCGTAGGGCATGGGGTGCGCCTGCGCGGGAAGGCGGTGCAGGAGCGGCAGAGGCTCTTTTCCAATGCAGAAGAAGAAGCATAGGCATAGCTGCCCCCGCTAATCCAAAAAAAACAAAAAGTCGGTTAAGCGAGCTCGCCTATCGCAAACCTTGCCTTTACCTCTGTTATCTTTATCTTT
>CAYMJD010000051.1:0-5246 GCA_964390895.1 Microcaldota archaeon | reverse complement strand
CGAAAAAGGGATAGACATCCTGGAAAACGCAGTGAAGGAAGCAAACAGGAAAACCTAATGCGGAAAACAGCTACTTTTCGCCCTGCTCCTGTATCTTTATCGTGCTTATGCCCAGCGGGGGTATCAACCCCAGTGAATAAGCGACAAGCGTACCTGTTGCGCTGCACCTGAAGTTCAGGCCGTTCATTATCTCCTCTGCAAGCTGGGTCGGCAGCGTGTGCTGCTCGCTCCACCTCTTCAGTATGGAGTTCACCGTTTCCTTAGTCTCCTTGAGCTCTACCACGCCCCCAAGCTTCAGCTGGCCTATGCTCTTCGCGCCCGATGACTCGCCGTCCGTATACTCTGCCACGAAACTGTACTTCACCGAGAGTTTGTCTGCCTGTGCAGATGTCACATCCTCAAGGTTCACGTTTATCTTTGGGAACTTCTGCCTTGTCAGTGCGTTTGCAGACTCTATCTTTCCTTCCACGCTGTTCACTGTAAATTCGGTTATCATGCGTACCACTCTGTCTAGTTTATAGATGGGTCTGAGAACCTATATAAAACTGATGGAAAAGAGGCGATTGCTCCCATACAAACCTATTTATTAATTGTATAAAATAAACAGTTAACGCCAAAGGGCGGCGCGGTATGGTGATTATGCAGTATAAGCTGTTGGCGGTGTTTGCCGTTCTTGCACTCATGGCTGCTGCTGGAACAGGCACGGCGGTCTATACTGTAACAAAAATAAATACTACCCTCTCCCTCAACCTCAACACCACCGGCAGCATCTCTGAGGCGATAACGATATGGATACCGAACGCCTCAATCTCCCAATACGTTGTTGATAGATCGGGCCTAAATCTGACGCTGAGCAACTGGCAGTCCATCGTGGGGTCGCAGCTTGTTCCCCACATTATAAACCAGAGAACGGGCATCTACGGGTTCAGGCTCCTTCCCGGGCCAGTAGTATACAATCCAATATCCGGGGCGTCTGCAATAATCTACATGAATTATTACGTGAACAACGCGACATTCGTAAACAAGACAGGACCACGGACCTATGTTTACAAGTTCAATCCATCGCTCCTGAACTTCGCGCACGGATCAGGCGGGGTTGTTTTGGGCCAGAACACAAGGCTGACAATAATGATACCAAACAGCTCAACAATAGAAGCAGTCTACCCCCTGCCGGATTCCCCTGAACCCCCAATAACGAACACCACCAACGTGGGGAGCCTCTCATGGTATGACGCAGAGCCGCTTTACCACTTCAATCTCGTCTTTCAGACGAAAACGAGCCTGATTGGGGAAGTGGTGGAATTTTTTGGTTCCATATACAGCAGCCTCGGCGCCATGGTCTACGTTATAATAGCTGCAGTGATAGTGCTGCTCATACTCTATACGTACTTTAGGGCGCGCCAATAGGTGTAAGATTGAAGGAATCGAAGAAACCCGCAAAAGCAACCAGCAACGGAAGGTTCTATTCTCTAGAAATAACAGCAGAAGGGCTCAGCAACATCAAAAACGGGTTTCCCGAAGAGCAGCTCATAAAGAGGATAGGCAATGGGAGCGTGAGGCTTTCGAACGAGATAAGTCCGATAGCGCTGGGCTGGGCAAAAAGGAACAGTTGGATAAACATAAAGGACAACACAGTAAGGCTTTCAGAGCAGGGGCTCTCCGCATTAAAGTCGGATTACGGCAAAAGCTCTTTGCTTACCAAGCTTAAAGAGGCGGGCGACAGGGCTGCCTTGGGCAAGCTCATCGAATCGAACACCCAAGCGGTAAAGGAACTTGAGAGAAGGGGATTGATTAAGATCAAGGAGCGTGTACTGCTTCCGGAAGCAAACATTCCCGCCAAAACGCCGGCCAGGCCTGCAGGTGTCTTTGCCGGGCATGGACAGCTCACGCGAGAGATGATTAAAAAATGGCCCAGGGAAAAACCAGAGTTCAGGGTTTATGACGTTAATACCCCAGTAAGGCAGGCGCACCCTGCGCGCCTGCACCCGATGCACAAATTCATAGACAGCATAAGGGCAATCTGGATCAGCATGGGCTTCACAGAGGTCAAGGGCCCGATAATAGAGCCCGCATTCTGGAACTTCGACGCGCTCTTCTCGCCGCAGGACCACCCCACGAGGGACATGCAGGACACCTTCTTTTTGTCAAACCCCAGGCAGCTCGACATAGAGGATGCACAACTGCTTAAAGGGGTCAAGGAGATGCACGAGACAGGATGGAAAGAGCGGTGGAACGAGGAGATAGCGAAGCAGGCGCTCCTCAGGACGCACGCTACTTCTGTTTCAGTGAGGCATATAAACAAGTTCGGGAACGAGGATGAAGAGAAGTATCCGATGAAGCTCTTCTCGATAGGGAAGGTGTTCAGAAACGAGACGCCCGACTACAAACACCTTGCAGAGCTGTTCCAGATAGATGGCATAATAATAGGCAACGCACTGACACTTGCAAACCTGATTCACATCCTCAAAGAGTTCTATAACTCAATAGGTATAAATGCGCAGATAAGGCCGTCATACTTCCCATTCGTGGAACCAGGGCTTGAGGTTTATTACTATGACGATAAACTCAAGGACAACATAGAACTCTGCGGCGCAGGCGTCATAAGAAAGGAGATAACAAAGGCGATGGGCACGAACAAGACAGTGTTGGCGTTTGGGGGCGGATTAGACAGGCTGATGTTCAATTACATAAGCCTAAATTATCTAGGAGAGCTCTACAGGAACAACGTGGGCTGGCTCAGGAGCGTTGGGGAGGTAATTCCTCTGTGATTTAATGGCCGTTATAAACTTCAAGATCGCAGATTTCGAGAAAGAGGGGATAACCTACCCAGAGCTGAAATCCGCAATAGGGGGGCTCGGCATGGAAGTAGGTCCTATAAAGGAGAGGGCAGCCGATGTGGAGATTACCCCGAACAGGCCCGACCTCTTAGACTTCTACGGATTGGTGAGGGCCATCAGGCACAAGCTCGGCAAAAGAGTGCCGAGAGAGAATTTCTACAAAGCAAAGCAGAAGCCCTCTGTCGATATATTCGTAAAAGACAATGTCAACGGCGTAAGGCCCTTCATTGCAGGGGTAGGTGTCAGGAACGTCGACCTGTCTGGCAATCATCTGAAATACCTGATAAACTTCACAGAAAAGATCGCGGAGACATACGGGAGGAAAAGGAAGAAGCTGGCCCTCGGCATGCACAACATGGACAACATGGGGCTGTCCCTGAAATACGATGCATCCCCGACAGGCAAGATGGTCCCGCTTAGCGAGACGAAAGAACGCACCTTCAGCGAGATAATGGCAAAGCACCAGAAAGGCATTGAATACGGGAAGACCACCCTGAACGGTTCCGAGAAGATACCTTTCCTGTCGGATTCGAAACAGGTAATATCGCTGATACCGATAATAAATTCAGATGCGACGAAGGTCACCGCCACCGCAAGAAATCTATTCATAGACATAACCGGAACGTCGCTTGAGGCTGTCGCAAAAACCGCAGACATGATCGCATGCTCATTCATCGACCAGAGGTGCGACATCGTCCCCGTTACTGTCCATTACAGGAAACGAGAGCTTATAACCCCGCCGCTCCAGTACGGCGAGCTGAAGATAAGGGAGTACAAGGTAAATGAGACTATAGGGACTTCAATCGAGCCTAGCAGGCTCATCGGGATTGCGGAGCGGATGGGCTATACAGGGTCAAGGTACGGGAACTCCGTAATAGTCTCAGTGCCACCATACAGGGCCGACGTGATAAACGAGCAGGACATTATAGAGGACATAGCAATAGGCTATGGGTACGACAAGATAAAGCCAATCCCGATACCAGCGAAAACAAGGGGAATCGGCTATTACATAACCGAGCTCGTAAACTCACTGTCGGTCAACATGGTTGGGCTCGGCTACACCGAAGCGATGAACAACATACTCACAAACAAGGAGACGAACTTCCAAAACATGTGCATAGACGGATTCAAGGAAAGCGAAATCGTAACCTTGGGCTATTCAAAGACCAATCTTCTCACGATGCTCAGGACGTCTATGATCCCCGGGCTGCTCCAGAATCTGTCCATATCAGCCAACGAAAGCATGCCGCAGAGGCTCTTCGAGATTGGGGGAATATTCAGGGCAGCAAAAAGCTCCTTCAGAGAAAATGTGGACCTCGCGTTCGTGTCAGAGCACTCGAAAGCAGAGTTCTCAGAAGTGAAGGCAGACGCAGAGGCGATGCTCGCAAAGCTCGGGTACGTGCCGCAAAACAGAGAAAGCCAGACCAATAAGGCGTATGCGCTCAAGGCTTCTTCCAGCCCTTCATTCATTGATGGACGGTATGCGGAGATCCGTTCAGGAGGGACTGCGATCGGCGCTTTCGGCGAAATACATCCATCTGTGTTAAAAAACTTCAAGCTGGAGGAACCGGTTGTGGCGGCGGAGCTCACGCTGTTCAAAAATACAGATTACTGAACTCTAAGAACTCCCTAACGCTGTGGCGAGAGTTCCACGCCCTTTAGGGCGTGGATGAATCGCACGTTACGATTCTATTCCTTTCGTTTGATAATTCACCAATGGCGGCGGTAGCCGCCAGAGGCGAAACAATATGGATGGTGTAAACCATCTCGAAAATAAAAGTCTTCCGGCGAAGACTAAAGAATACCAGTATAACTGGCACCACTGCGTCTTTGTAACGAAATATCGTTATAAGATGTTCAAGAACCCGAAAACAGTTGTCGCAATCCGAAGTGCGCTTTATGATGTTGCGGAAAGGTATGGACTGACGATAAATACACTTTCGTTCGGAGAAGATTTCGCGCACATTCATCTTTTGGTGAATATACCGAATACAATGCCTATTACCTATGCGATGCAGCTTCTGAAGGGTTACTCGTCTTATGTAGTCTTCAGAGAGATTCCCAACCACAGACTGCGGTATCCGAGGGGAAGTTTCTGGAGTCAATATTACAGCAGTGGGAGTGTCGGACCGAACGACAGGAAAACAGTGATAAACTATATCGAAAAACAGGACATCTCAAGGATGAGCTGCGCCTAAGACGATACGGCGACCTTTAGGTCGCCGAGGAGGTCATTATAAAGGAGACAAGAACAACCAAATATTGGGGAGAGGCAGGGCTTATTTTTTGGTAGTTGGTGCAAACTACGATATGGTTTTATACTAGGAATAATAAGTGCAATTATAATCTATTTTGGCTTTGTAGAAATCCCTCATAAACTATGAGATATGTGTTGTCCAATAATTCTTA
>CAYMJD010000050.1:0-5464 GCA_964390895.1 Microcaldota archaeon | reverse complement strand
CTTTTGTGCGGTAAATGCGCTAGCCGGGATTTGAACCCGGGCAATCAGCTTTTTCTTTCCTTTTTGGATTGGGAAGCTGAGATCCTACCAGTCTAGACTACTAGCGCTCATCTTATGTAAGAGATTTTCCCTTCTGTGTTTTCCCCCCCTTCCCCATACAGGGCTGTTGAGGACTTTATCTGGTTTTCGAGCTCTGACATCGCTTGCGCTGTTTCCTTCACCAGCTTGTCTATGTTTTCTGTGTTGAGCCTTAGCTTTAGTTTCTTCGAAAGGATGTCGAGCACTGCTTTGGCCGCCATGGCATCGAAATCGAAGCTTGTTTCTCCCATCAGGCAGATTCCTTCTATCTTGTTCAGCTTGGCAAACGCGACCAGCATGCCCGCGGAACCCCATATGACCCCTTTCGCATGGGAGAACAAGACTCCCTCTTTTTTGAACTCCTCTATTATACTGGAGTTTGTGCCGTTCCCGAAAACCCTCGGCTTTCCCGGCCTGCCCTCGTGCTGGATATATCCCCCAAGGGTTATTATCCGTTTTCCTTTAAGTTCGTCCCTAAAGAACCTCACGATCCGCATGTTGACCTCGAACTGGCCTTCTGGCGAGGCTGCCTGTGAATCCCCAGTAAGAAGGACAGCGTCGACGCCGCTCTTGGAGCGTGCCAGGTAGAACCTGTTGCTTACCATGCGTATCCTTCCATTCTCCCCCATTATCGCGTGGTTGGGGAAATGCGGCGAATAGAGCGTTGCTATCTTTTCTGCCTTGAGCTCCTTTTTCATGTGCTCTACAACTATCCTGCCGACGCTCCCTATCCCAGGAAGGCCGACCAGCAGTATTGGGTTCCTTGTCTTTACCCCTTTCTTGCGCGTTATTATCGTGCTTTTCATCACTATCACAGCCTGCTTATTATGTCGAGCTTCTCCCTCTTGAGCTTTTCCTTCTCCAACGAAAACTCGCCGCTCTTGAGCTTGTTTTTTATCGCCTTGAGGGATTCTTGTATGTGGCTCTCTGCGTCTATGTAGTCGCTGCCTTCGGATATGAGCCGGTATTTCGGCGCACCGATGTACTCAATCTCGACCTTGTTGCCCCTTATGTCGGAAAGTATCTCCCTTAGCTGCGAGATCCCTGTTTTGGTATTGAAGGTAAACATCGTGAGCAGGTAGATTACCCTGTAGGTCTTCTCCTTTTTGCTGGCCTCGATGAGCTTCAGGACAGCTTCCCTTAGGCGCGGAGGCAGCTTTACGCTGTCCATGCTCTCCGGCTTGTCAGTTATCTCTTTTATGAAGTTGGTGAAGCTGCCGTATGCGGACATTATGTTTTCCGAATAAGCGTCTTTCTGGGAGCGCGAGGTTATCTTTGCCCCTTTCAGCGCTTGCTGGAAGAGCGCCGCGAGCCTCTTCTCGAGGTTGTACGCTCCCATCTTGTCCTTTGCCTCGTTGCTGTTGACCTTCTTTATTGAGATGTCTATCGTGTTCTTCTCATGGTCAATAAAGATGACTCTGCAGACCACTATCTGGCCGTTGTGGATATGCTCGTGGATATTCTTTATCCAGCCGGATGATACCTCCCTTATCGGAAGGAACGCGTCCAGGTCATTGTATTCTATCAGCTTGCAGTGCGCGCTGAACTGCGAGACCTTGTCTATCCTGGCGAGGGCCAGGCTTCCCACGTTTGGGGTTCTTTGCTGGTTGTTTTGGACCATGACACGACCATTAGGATTTTATCTCGAGTTTTTTCTTCGTCCTTGTGCCGAACACCCGTTCTACAGTATAACCACATACCTTGCATTTCAGAAGGGTTTTCTGCCTTGTCGACATCTTCTTCCTTGTTGCTTGCCCCTTGACCTTTCCGTGATAGCCCTTGAGCTTGCGTTTTCTCCTTCTGTTCCCCACATTGAGCCCTATTCCGAATCCGGGACCTTTTGAGTAAAGCTTTACCGTGTGCGGCGTGTGTTTGTTGCATTTTGGGCAGTAGACCGTGACCTCTTTTGATATCTTCATAATTACCACCATTTTATTCTAACCATAAAGCTTAGAAGGGATTTATGCTTTTCTGCAGATGCTGTTGCTTATGAGGAAGTTCCTGTCCTGCTCTACATCTATCTCGACTGCCTCGTCCTTGCCGAGCGGGCCGATTTCCCTTCCGGAAGGCAGGACGATCTTCGGTATCGGCTGTATGACGAAGAGGTGGTCTTCTGTGCCGTTGTCTGCCAGGTGCAGTTTCTCTAAATCGAAAAGGTTTTCTACTTTCTTGTAGAATTCCAGTTCTATCTGGGGCAGTTGGGAGGGGATAGGCTGCGCGTATGCCACGTACGTGAGGATCTTCTGTTTTCTCTTCTCATAAATGCTTGCCAGCACCTTCTGCAGGTTTTCTCTGGCAGCTTTCTGCTGCTCAGGGAGCATCTGGCTTCCCTGCACACTTTTCGTTGCGTCTTCATAGAATGACTTTGGAAGCACCTGGAGCTTGCTTGACTGTTTTTCCTTCTGCCATGTCTGCCATACAATGTCAAAAAGCTCCTCTTTTTCCATTACCACCAGCCCACAGTTCCGGTATTCCTCCTTTTAAAAACGCCGTGTTGTTGTGTGTTAAAGACTTATTTATCAATGGTTAAGTATAAGATATATAGGGGATTAGTGGAATTATGGGGTGGTCGCCCCACCAAAACATAGCGAGGGGTGGATTTGAACCACCGGTCTTCGGGTCCCCCAATAATTGCTTTATGAGCCCGATGGGCACTCCAGACTACCCTACCTCGCTATCTCCTGCCAGTAAAAGCTTAGTGCGCCACAATATTTAAACATGCCTGGCAGCCGCCATTCTTGCTGCTGCGGTATGCTGTACAGAGGAAGTGTCTGTGCCTTTCCCGTAAACAAGCCTTTCTGCCTCGTCTTTGCCAACCATGTCAAACTTGCTGCCGCATATACTGCACCTGAATTTTGCCTCGAAAGCGGCCTCAAACGTGAATATGAGCCTGTCGTCCTTGTAGCACTTTCCACATATGAAATAATCGTTGCAGTCATCCCTTATGACAACATCATTCCCGTTTATTGACCTTATGTAGTTGAAGAACGATTGGATCTTGTTGACATTTATGTACCATGCAAAAGAGAGCCAGCCGTTGGTGTTCTTTGCTATATAATAATTGGTAATGCCGTAGCCCTGCATTATGTTCAGGATCCTCCTTACCGAATTTATCTTTATCGCAAGCTGCTCAGCTATGTATTCGTCTGTTTTCGGGGTTCCCAAGAAACCAAGGACATCTGCGGCGTTCTTGCTCACGTTCTTTTGGAGGTAGTCGATCGCGAAGTCGCTTCCCATTATCGCGTTTATGGCCTCCTTAGCCTCCTTTTGCGAGGGTATGTTGGACTTGTTCTTTTTGGTCTTTTCCGCGGCTTTCCGCCCTGCTTTGGCGGCCTGAACATCTTTTAATGCATGTACGGCCGGCTTTCCGCCCTGCTTCGCCTTGCGGGCGCCTGCTGCCCTGCTCTTTGTGTTCAGCTTCTTCATAGGGCTACGGCTGTGCTTGCCAGGCATGTTCGCTTTGGTGCTCCTCTTTTTTCCAGCATTAGTTTTGGGTTTCAGTGCAGGGTGCTTTTTCATTGAAAAACCTTTATAATTGCAAAAAGCCTACATTAATATTTTGAGTTTTATGATATTTATGTCTTTCTAGCTGTAATATACACCAGCGGGCGCCATGGGCTACCCCCCGGCGCCCTGTAATACATTTTTATTTCTTTATATCGATATAATACCCTAATTAAGTGGTGCATATGTTCGAATTAAAAATAGATGACGCAAGATATTGGAAGAACTGCGTGGATGCGATATGCAACCTTATAGAGGAAGGCGCGTTCAGCATAGCAAAGGAAGGAGTATCTCTGAAAGCCATGGACCCTTCCGGGATAAGCATGGTCTCCTTCTTCATACCCAACAAGGCGTTCTCGAAATATGAGGTGGAAAAGGTTTCCACCGTAGGGATAAACTTGGAGAACCTCAGCAAGATACTCAACAGCGCCAGGCCCAGCGAGCAGCTGACAATGAAGGAAGATGGCAACAAGCTGGCCCTGGAGTTTTCCGGGCAAAACAGCAAGAGACGGTACAAGCTGCCCATGATAACCGTAAGGAAGGACGCGGACAAGGAGCCCAACATAGAATTCGAGTCGCTTGTCGAGGTAAAGGGAGATTCGTTCAAGGAGATACTGAAGGACGCGAACCTGCTCTCCTCATACATCAACTTCAAGACCGACAAGGGAACCTTCAAAGTTATAGCGAAGGGGGATGCAGGGGAGCTGGAGGAAGAGCATCTGGACAATGCGGAATTCATAAAGAAGCTCAAGTCCGAAAAGCCTTCTTCATCAACTTTTAATCTAGAATATATGAGCAAGATAGTGGGGCCCTGCCCAACCAACTCTACGATAAACCTCTCGCTTAAGACAGAGGAACCGGTAAGGCTGGATTACAATATCGGGGAGGCAAAAGTTATCTACTACCTTGCCCCTTACATGGAAAGCTGACGTGTCAGAAAAGCATAGGCGGGCGGAACCATGAAGCTGCTGGTGTTCATAGCACCCAACGATTTCAGGGACGAGAGCCTAGCATTGATGAGGCTCTTCTTCGAAAAGTGGGGGGTAGAATACTCGATAACCAGCTATTCAAAGAAGGAATGCAGGGGATTCCACGGCTCAGCATGCACCCCAGACGTAAACACAAATACGGTAAATACGCGGGATTTTGACGGAATCGTCATAATAGACGGCAAGGGCATAGAAAGCTACCTCCTCCACGAATACAGGCCGCTGCTCGATCTGGTATATGAGATGAACAGGCAGAACAAGCACATCATAGCAGTCGGAAACGCGATAAGGGTGGTTGCGAGAGCAAACATAATAAAGGGAAAGCGCGTCTCAGAGCCGAATGACGAGGAAACAAGAAAGCAGATAATCCTTTTCCACGGGATACCAACTTCAAGCGAAGTAGAGGCAGAGGGGAATCTTTGCACAATACGCGATCCGCGCAAGCTCGAGCTTACAATCCCCAGCATGTTGCAGGGCTTGGGAGTGAAGTAGGCAGTTTCTATGAAAGACAAAGCCCTCATCTCAACCATAGCAAAAGAGAGGATAGGGATACTCATCAGCAGCGCAACAGAGGCGCAGGAATCCGGGGAACAGGAGCTGGCAAAGAAGTACATAAAGATGGCAAGACAGATAAGCTTGCATTACAAGATAAAGGACGAACGGCTAAAGAAGCTGGCGTGCAAGGACTGCAACACCCTGCTTATTCCGGGAAAGACGTGCAAGGTAATAGTAGTGAGTGCTGGAAAGGCGATTATATACAGATGCTCAACCTGCGGAAAAGACACGAAAAGGAACTACCGAAAACACGTGCGTAAGTAATTTGGGGCTGCCGAGATTTGAACTCGGATAGCCGCGACCCGAACGCGGAAGTCTGCCAGGTTAGCGTACAGCCC
>CAYMJD010000049.1:0-5645 GCA_964390895.1 Microcaldota archaeon | reverse complement strand
CATGTCACTCCATTATCTCGACAATCTTGTTCCTGTTTTTAGAACCTTTAATAATTGCCACAGAACCTTTCGGCACGCCGAAATAATCGGCAAAAGCCTCAATCAATCGCTTGTTCGCTTTTCCCTCAGTTGCGGGCGCATCCACCTTTGCAATATAGCTGTTTTCGCCTGCCTTTGAAACATTGCAGACCCTCGAGTTTGGCGTCACCCTCACATTTATCCTCATTCCAATCCCCACTGCTGTTTGCTTAACAAACGCCATGCGCCTGCGCTTGTGATATGCTGCAATACGAATTTCTGAGTTAACCTATTTATATCTCTTTGGATATAGCTCACTTTGGGGATTCGATGGGAAGTATTGCAAAATCAAAGGCGCATGGATACATAATGAAAAGATACTCAAACCCAGACGCAGATGCGATTATAGGGAAAAGGCTGCCTGTCCTTGAGAAAGGGTTTGTCGCTCTTGTGGACTACATGGGGGGAGACAGCGCCATAGTGCAGGCGGCAAGGGTCTCCTACGGCAAGGGAACCAAGACAGTCAATGATGACACAGGGCTTATAAGATATCTAATGAGGCACAGGCACACGACCCCTTTTGAAATGGTGGAGTTAAAGTTTGTCGCGAGCATGCCCATCTACGTGGCAAGGCAGTGGGTTAGGCATAGGACAGCAAGTATAAACGAGTATTCAGCCAGGTACTCGGAAGTCCCAGAGAAGTTTGACATCCCAAAGCCGGAGAGAATCCAGCCCCAATCAGAGTCCAACAGGCAAGGTAGGGAAGGCGCATTGCCCGAAGCGGTCGCATCAGGATTCCAAAATTCTGTAGAAGAGGTCAGCAAACACGCATATTCAGCGTATACCAGTGCGCTTCAAAATGGGATAGCGCGGGAAGTGGCAAGGATTTCCCTCACATTAAACACCTACACCGAATGGTACTGGAAGATAAATCTGCATAATATGTTCCACTTTCTGTCTCTTAGGATGGACCAGCATGCGCAGTATGAATTGAGAATGTACGCAAATTCAATGGCTGATTTGACAAGGATCGTAGCTCCGATAGCATACCAAGCCTTTGAGGATTATATGCTGAATGGTGTATCATTCTCGAAGGCAGAGCAAAAAGCACTGGCCCTTCTGTTGAGGAGAGAAATGACACCGGAGCAGGCAGCAGAAGAGACAGGGTTCAAGCTGACCAAACAAGATGGTACAAAGATGAAAAGAGGGGAAGGGACAGAGTTCCTCGAGAAGCTCAGAAGACTAATGCAGTGGTGAAATATCCCCCAATTGATAACAATATGACGCAGACGCTCTCGGAGCTTCTTCTCCATATGCCCTAAAACCCTAGCAACAACCGCGGCCGGCGGGCCCCTGTTTTGTCACGCCTGCCAAAAAGCTTTTGTTTAGTCAGTGGCTTTGGCAAATCTTTCAATAAAGGACGCGAACCCCCGCCCTTCGTCAAGCTCTTTTGCTACGTGCATGGCCCTCCGCACAATCTCAGTCTTTTGCCCGCTCTTTAATGCTCTATTTCTGGATGTTGCTTCATCTGGATGTTGCTTCATGGTCCATTATGGCCATTATCGCGCCTTTGTAATCCCCAAGCGCCAGTTCCAGCTGTTCTTTGTAAACTCCGTCCTGTCCAAGTGCCTTTGCAGTATCTGCGGCGCTTTCTCTAAGCCCCGCTGCTTTCAAAAAGCCTTTATCCCTCTCAGGTATCGCCTCTAAGGTTCATAGACACAAGCATAGAGAACCTGAAAAAGGCGATAAGCGGGGCAGGATATTCCGGCACTACTGTGAAATAATCTGCTTTGGCATGCCGCGTTACGCGAAGCCTAAGCTCCCACTCCTTAGCAGTTCACAAAAAAGGCGATAGAGGTTATTGGGGAGATGCAAAACAAGAAAAACCGAAGATAAACAAAGCGTATTTATTTTTTAACAGCCGCGCCTTTCGGAGCTCACTGCGGATAGGAAAAAGACACCAAAAGCTCGCCAACAATACCCCCTCGTCCACCTTCGTGAAATCGCCATGCTGCCAATCTGGCTATTTGCCGCAGCCGCAATAATCTCCAGGATATGGGCGGATTGCAATCGCAAGGTTTATATTGTTTAATACTGCTAATCTGGCTGTGAGGTTATGAATTCGAAGGCCGTCGCCGCAGTAGCTGTGATTGTGGTCGTAATAGTGGTAGCAGGGGCATTCCTTTTATTGAACCATCCTGCATACAACAGCCAGACAACCAGCGCGGCAACGACCACCGCAAGCCCCACCACAGCAAACACAAACACAAGCGTCACTACTTCAATTGCCGGCAACCAAAGCATGGCAGAGCTGTTCAACAACTCACAGTACTTCCCTTATGCATACCTGATATCCGGGAACGCGGCCCTTTCCTCTGCAGGAATAGCTGCGACCTCTGATTTCAACATTAGCACCACAGGACTGCAGAACGGTTCGACAATGTACGTCCTGCGCTTCAAGGGCTCCGGCGCGGTATACAACATAACAATGGCGCACGGGGACAAGCTGTATTACATAGACAGGAACCTCGGCGACGACAGCGCAACCGACATAACGACAGGCGATGATGGCTACGCG
This sequence comes from Microcaldota archaeon, assembly GCA_964390895.1. Taxonomy (GTDB): domain Archaea; phylum Micrarchaeota; class Micrarchaeia; order Micrarchaeales; family Micrarchaeaceae; genus A-MIC-10. The sequence goes on along the minus strand of CAYMJD010000049.1, from coordinate 3,049 downwards.
GTAGTGAACGCAACAGGATACATCGTTGCGCTGCAGTACCCTCTGTCAGGCGCGTAGACAGCGTGAATTGATAAATCAGGCAGGCAACCCCCCTAAAACATGACGGCGCTGCCGGGATTCGAACAAGCTGAATAAAACCCTTGATAAAACCGCCCCTGCCGGGATTTGAACCCGGATCACAGGCTCCGCAAGCCAGTGTTCTGTCCAAGTTATACTACGGGGGCATGAGCACACAACTTTTAATAAGCTATCAAGCTATTTATGCTTAACACTGATACCACTGATCGCATGTCGCTGCACTCCTCGCTCACGATACTAATACCGTCAGCCATTAGCTTCGTCATTACTGTGATAGCGATACGCTTCCTTATGGGGTACATGGGCAGCGCGGGCGTCACAGCGACAGACTACAACAAGAAGAACAGGCCCGTTCTTCCGTCGAGCATGGGGCTTGCGGTGGCGTTCGGCTTCGGCATAGGGATGCTTACCTACATATTCGGGAGCAGCTTCGGTTTTTACGTCCCTGTTGCTTCGCTGGAGTACCTGTTCGCCACGGTGCTTGGCGTGCTGCTGGTCTCGCTCGTCGGGTTCCTTGACGACATCAACGTCAAGGGCAAGCCGACCAAGACGACAGGGATGGTCGATACAAGGGTGGGGCTGAAGCAGTGGCAGAAGCCTCTTTTGACACTTATGGGCGCGATACCCCTAATGGCAATCAATGCAGGGGTTTCGGTTGTTAACATGCCATTCATAGGCGCTATCTCGTTCGGCGTGTTCTACCCATTGATAATCATACCCCTTGCCATAATATTCGCTGCGAACGCGTTCAATCTGTTGGGGGGATTCAACGGCATATCGACCGGCGCAGGGCTCATAGCTGTGCTCGGGATGCTGATCTACAGCCTTCTCTACGGTACATATACAGGGCTTCTCATATCGTCAATACTTTTCGCCGTATTCCTTGCCATATTCGTGTTCGACTTCTATCCCTCAAGGATACTCCCAGGGGACAGCTTCACCTATTTTGCCGGGACCGCAATAGTTGTCAACATGATAATAGGGAACATGGAATCTTTCGGCATCATAATATTCATCCCATGGATAATAGAGTTCTTTTTGCATCTCAGGAAAAAGTTCGACGTCACAGACCTTGGGATAAGGCAAAGCGACGGGACATTCAGGTCACCATATGGGCGAAGAATCTACAGCTGGACGCACGTGGCAATGAACGCGATCAGGAAGCCAAAGGAATGGGAGGTTTCCCTCTTCATGTTCGGGATAGAAGCCCTGTTCGTGGCGTTAGGCATTGGCCTGAGGGCGGCCTCGCTGCTCTGACCTCATGACGCTAAGCTGTATGACTGGCTTCTCCACAACCCTCTTTTTTAGCTTTATGGAATGCACCATCTTTCCGGCCCTTTTTGGTATGTAGATGCGCCTTCCCCTGCAGCTCTTGGCCATACGTATGTCAGAATCAGTTATCGTCCTGTTCCTTCCGGCGTATTTTGCATAAATCTCTGCCTCGCTGACGAGCTCTTTCACCGTATTCTGCAGCTCCTCTTCGAAGCTCACGACCGCTTTCTCGTTTATCCTCTCTGCCCCTGCATCCCTAAGGAACTTCTCGACATCATAATAGCTAAAGGCTCTCCTTTTTGACAATCCCACACCCCAAGTATGTAACGATGCAATGCAAGCCTTTTAAACCAATTGCAATTATAATGATTAGCGGTATTCTTGGAGCAAGTATCGCGCATAAGGCTCGGATTCCACACATCGATAGAGGGTTCGATGGCCAACGCCGCAAAGATAGCGGAGAGGAACGGCTACGGTGCATTCCAGCTCTTTGTGACCAACTCCCGCTCGTGGGCGCCGCGGGAGGTGAAGGCAGAGGAATCTAGGGACTTCCAGGACTCCATAAGGAGGTCGGGGGCTACCGCATTCGCGCATGCGCCTTACTTATGCAATCCAAGCTCTCCCAGGAACGACGTATTCGAGAAAAGCGTATCTATGCTCAAGCACAATGTAAGGAACTGCGGAGGGCTGGGGGTCAGGCACCTGGTCGTGCATCTGGGGTCGCACTTAGGCACGGGATCCGAAGCAGCGCTCGTTAGGATAGGCAAGGCATTCGAAACAGCGCTTGCCGATGACAAAGGCGTAGAGATTCTCCTCGAGAACTCCGCAGGCTACAGGAACAGCGTGGGCTCATCGTTCAAGGAGATAGGCGCGATAATAAAGGAGATAGGCAGCAAATCCGTGGGCGTGTGCCTAGACACATGCCACGCGTTCGCTGCCGGCTACGAAATCTCAACCGCGGAAGGCACGAAAGCGGCGATGGACGAGATAGAAGAGCACATAGGGTTGGAAAGGATCAAATGCGTACATCTCAACGATTCGAAGTTTGCTCTAGGGTCGGGCTTGGACAGGCACTGGTACATCGGCAAGGGCTTCATAGGGAGGAAGGGCTTCGTTGAGTTCTTCAGGAACAGCAAGTTGCCTACGAAATGCTTCGTCATGGAAACCCCCATGTACGAAGATGCAGATAACGATTACAACATGAGCGCCGCAGTGGAGCTTATGACGGAGGCAGGCTATAAGCTATAAAAGTTCCTTTTCTAATGATACACAGGGCCCGTAACTCAGCATGGCTAGAGTGGCTGGCTTTTAACCAGTAGGTCGTGGGTTCAAATCCCACCGGGCCCGCCAGACTATGGGTAAGAGAAAAATGAAAACCAAGGAGCTCAAAGCAGTTAAATTAACCATAATAGAAGGTACTGGAAAGGAACTTGTGGAGACCGCGCAGATACAGCGCAGACTGGCCTTAGAACTATACGTAAATGAAAATTCGGGCATAACAAAGAAAGACATAAGAGATTTATATGGTGCCGAGACAAGCAAGCTAAAAGAAGCAAGAAAATCCGCAAAAATGCCTGCCAATGGCAGAATCTGGCTTAAAGGACGGTACCAAACCGGCTGGATACTGTTATGCCCATAAATATACGAAATATGCCGAGATGGCCTCCATATGCCTGCTTCCGGAGTATCAGGGATTGGG
>CAYMJD010000048.1:0-5659 GCA_964390895.1 Microcaldota archaeon | reverse complement strand
GGGAAGACGTTGAACGTGCAGAACGGAAGCACCTCCCCGTCCGGCTGCGCATAGTGTATGTCGCACTTTTCTACCCTTTTTATGTCATACGTATGCTCGTCCTGGAAGTGCATCATACCCAAGAACACGCTCTTCATCTGGAACTGTCCCACCGATGCGAAGTCGTGCTTTGTCAGCACGGAAAGCAGCATCTTCGTGAAGTTGACAGACTTCGGCTGGTTCTTCTTGTCTATAAACCTCCTTATGCCCAGCAATGCGGTCATCGCCATCATGCGCTTCTGCAGCTTGCTCTTGCCGTCCATCTCGTTGACAGTGTTCTGTATGTGGTCCATCAATCCCTCAAGGTCTACGAACCTCGAGATCGGTATTATCTTGCTGTCCGTGTCAAGGAATAGGTATGTCCCTGCCCCGCATGCGAAGTGTATCGACAGGTCGTACTTGTACTCCCCTGTCAGCGCCTCTATGAACTTGTTTAGGCCTCCAATGTAGGGCACAGACGCCCAGTCATCTTTTGCTATGACCCCATTGGTCTGCTGCTCTATGAGCTTTATCGCTCCTGGGATGGTTATCCTCTGCTTCTCGCGCATCTTGGTCGGCATCCTACCTACCAATGAGACAGGCTGGAAGTTCACCGCCCTGATTATGTCTATGTTGTTCAGCGCGAAGTTTATCATCGAGCCTAGCTCGTGCTCGTTTATTGTTCTTATGACGGTAGGCACAAGGACTATGCTTATGCCTGCTTTCCTGCAGGCGTCAAGTGTCATTGGGGTCTCCCAGTGGTTCTTCGGGTTCGCCCTTGCGCTCACTCCATCAAAGCTCATGTAAAGCGTGCTCACTCCAGCATGCCTCAGCTTGACCGCGAGCTCTGGATTGGCTCCTATGTTTATCCCTGTCGTATTGAGCTGTATCTGGTCGAAGCCGTCTTCCTTGGCCTTCTCTATCACCTCTATGATCCTCGGGTGCAGGGTGGGCTCGCCTCCTGTTATCTGCAGTGCATTAGCCGGTATCGGCTTCTGGCTCCTGAGGTTCTTGAATAGCTTGTCTATCTCGTCAAGGCTAGGCTCGTATATTGCCTCGCCTTCTTTCGCATAAAAGAAGCAGTACCAGCAGCTAAGGTGGCACCTGTTCGTTACGACGACGTTGGCAAGCCCGGTGTGCGACTTGTGCCGTTCGCACATGGCGCAGTCGAACGGGCAGTTCGCCCCTTTTGTAGGGGTTATGACGTTGGGGTTGTCGAACCCCCTTCCATAATAGTTGTACCTGCGCATCTTCATGTACATGTCGTAGTCTTCCCAGTATTTCTCTATCGCCCACTTGTGCTCCGGGCAGTATTTCCTTATCATGACGTTGTCTCCGTCCTTGTAGATTGTTCCCTTTATGACAAGCTTGCATTCGGGGCATACCGTCATGGTTTCCTCTATTACAGCCATGCTTTCTATCTCCTCCATAGTCCTGTGATAGACCGCCAAAACCGGGTCTTCCCTGAGCCTCTGAATCTCTACAGTGCTGGCATGTCCGCCTCTCTCAATGCCCGCCGCCTGCAGTCCGCTTCCTATATTGTCCATATGATTGCACCATTACGTTAGGAAAGCCTTTTCGAAAGTATTTAAAGGCTTTCGGTGCAAAAGTGTACGGCTCTTCAAAAGCTGCAATCATCTCTTCCTCTTGCGCCCTGCCCTAAATCCCGCTCCCTGCCTAGGCATCGCCTTCGGCGGGTTTTTCGCAGCATCTTCCATGATCCCTGCCACTGATTTCTGTAGGCTTTCCTTGAGCTCCTTGGCTATGAACCTCTTCGAGAAATAATCAGCCCTGAACGCTATCGAAAGCTTTGTTGCATAGGCCCTCGCTACCCTTCCCTTGGCATGCTTCGGGGCAGAAGTCACGTCCGCCAGCTTGAAGAGGACCCCGTATTTCGGGGGTCTGCTGCCGAACTTAATGTGCTTGAAGAGCGCCTTCTCCGCTCCAAGCAGCTGTATGGTGCCCGCTGGGAGCATTGCGAGCCTCTCGATGGAGCCTGCCCTCGCGAGCAGTTCTGCAGCTATCTTCTCATCAGTCAGATACGCGGCATTGGGCAGCAGCCTACCGGCAGCTGCCTTTATGTATGCTTCCAAGACAGCCATCGTGTCGTTCGTCCTTATGCTGTACTCTGCGAAGCTCTTGAACACAGAGGCCTCCTCGCCATTCATCTTCCTGCCCATGCCCATGCTAATCTTGCCGAAGAGCTCCTCCGCCCTCTTGGGGTTTTCCAGCGCGTCCTTCAGCGTTTCCACATCCAGCCTTCCTTCTGACAAAGCGAGCGCCACCTTCGCGAGCGCAGGCATGTTCCCTGCAGAGAATTCAGGCACGTATATGCCGTTCCATTCGCTGAGCCGCTCGTTGACGAGGTTGTACTGCTTGTTCATCTCCAGATAGGCGTTTATGGCCTGTATGAGCGCGTACTCCTCGCTCGAATAGGCTTCCTTTATCTGCGCCTTCGCCTTTCCCATGAGCCTTTTCTTTAGTTCAAAATTGTCTGCCATGTAACCCCGATAGAGAGAAAGGGAAGGCAAATTATAAAAAATACCGCTTCCATGGCAATGAACGTTCGCAAGTATCATCATCGGGGCGTTATCCCGCTATCCCTGTTGGGATATCCCAGGTTTCACAAACTTTTTTATTGATGCAACACGAAAGGATAGCTATGGATATTGACGAGCTTTTGGGTTTCGCCAGGCGGACAGGCTTCTTTTGGACGTCTGCAGAGATATACGGAGGCATATCCGGCCTGTTCGATTACGGGCATTTAGGGGCCGCGCTGAAGCGCAGGTTCGAGGAGCTCTGGCTCAGTTTCTTTGTATACGAGGACGACAATTACCATTTGATAGACGGCTCCACCATGCTTTCTGAAAGGCCGCTCATCGCCTCGGGGCATGCGTCGAGGTTCAACGACGTGATCATCGGCTGCTCAAGCTGCAAAGCCTATTACAGGACAGACGTGCTCCTGAACGAGCTCGGCATAAGGGTATCCGAGGGAGCCACCGCAGACGAGCTCTCAAAGGCGATAAAGGACAACAACGTAAAGTGCCCCAAGTGCAAAGAGACACTGATGGAGCCGAAGGCATTCAACATGATGATAAATGTGCAGCTTGGCCCTGAAAAGCATGACAACGGCTTCCTCAGGCCAGAGACAGCGCAATCCGCATACCTCAACTTCTTCAGGGAGTTCAACATATTAAGGAAACGGCTGCCTATGGGTTTAGCAATTATAGGAAGGGCCTACAGGAACGAGATATCCCCGAGACAGGGGCTATACAGGATGAGAGAGCTGGTCCAGGCAGAGCTCCAGATATTCTTCGATCCGGATAAATGGAAGCCAGCCGGCATATCAAACCTCCTCGAGCGCAATGTAAACATCATGCCATACAAAGGTAAAGAGTTGCGCACTGTTTCAGGGAGCGCGCTTGTAAGCGACTTCGGCATACCAGAGTTCTATGCATACCACATGTGCATGGTGGATTATTTCTATAAAGAGCTGCTGCACGTGCCAGGGGAAAAGCTCAGGTTCCTTGAACTGGGGGGCAACGAAAAGGCATTTTACAACAAGATACATTTTGACATAGAGGTTAACGTAGGGAGCTGGAACGGCTTCAAAGAGGTCGGAGGCATACATTACAGGGGTGACTACGACCTCGCATCCCATACAAAAGGCTCGGGTCAGGACCTTTCTGTAAGCATTGACGGCAAAAGGTTCCTGCCGCACGTACTCGAGCTGAGCTTCGGGGTCGATAGGAACATATGGATGCTCCTGGACCTCTTTTACGAGAAAGGCGAGAGGGAGATCCTCAAGCTGCCGAACAGGCTCGCACCCTATGATCTGGCTGTGTTCCCACTGCAAAGCGACGAGAAGCTGCAGAGCTATGCGCGCCAGCTCTACGCAGAACTGAAGCGCAGCTTCAGGGCCTATTATGACGAGGGAGGTTCGATTGGGAAGCGGTATGCAAGGATGGACGAGGTAGGCACGCCCTTATGCATAACTGTTGATTATGAGACAATAGAAAGCGATTCCGCCAACAAAGACACGGTCACGGTCAGGGACAGGGACACGAAGCAGCAGAAGCGCGTGAACGCCTCCGGAATCCCGGCTTTCGTCAAGGGCGGGACTGCCGGGGCATAAGAGGGATAGAATGGATTATCAAGTCGGATACGACAGCTTCGGCATAAAGGTGTTCAACCTACGGCATACGTTCGAGAGCGCACAGCCCCTGACGTTCCACGCCAACTTCGACGACGTGAGCAACACGCTTACGTACGTGCACGGGGGCCACATCATAAACATGGGGCATGACGGCAACGTAGACAGCGGAAACATATTCGTTGCGAGCAAGGACATAGCCTATGCGGCAAAAGAGGTCTCGAAGAGGTTCAGGATAAGCGACAACATGCCCCAGATATACAAAAAGATAGGGACAGACGGCTTCATGCGGGATGCAATCGCTTCCTATAAAGGAATGCGGCTCACGCTCAACGACCCGTGGGAAAGCACGGCAGTCTTCATAATATCGCAGTTCAACAACGTCAAGCGGATAAGGCTCATAACAAAGAGCCTCATAGAAAAATTTGGCGTCCCGATAAAGGACGAATATGAAAGAGATGCAGGCAAAACTTTCCCCGAGAGCGGCAGGATCGCAAGCGCATCCGAGAAGGAGCTCACAAAATGCGGGCTAGGCTTCCGCGCGAAATACATAAAGAAAGCCGCGGAACACTGCACATACAACCTCGACCTTAGCAAGCTGAACGGGAAGAGCTACGACCAAATAAAAGATTCTTTGCTGGAAATAGACGGCATAGGGGAAAAGGTAGCGGACTGCATAGCGCTGATGGGCTACGGGAAGCTGGAGGCGTTCCCAATCGATGTGTGGGTGCAGAGGACGCTCAGCAAGGCATATTTCAGGGGCAGAAAAACCCCGATAAGGAAGCTCCACGAGTTTGCATATGAGAGGTGGGGCAAGTACCAAGGCTATGCACAGCAATACCTCTTCCATAGCGGAAGGGCAAAAGGCAGATGAAATGAAATCATTGAAGAACGATATAAGGAAGATCGAGCAGGCGCTCATTAGGAAACAGGAGCGCTTCGACAGCGCGCATGCTATAACAAGAGAGATGATAAGGGACTGCGCAAAGGCGATAACGATGCTGCACAACAACGACTTCAGCGGTGCGATGTCGAGGATTGAGGCAGCAAAGGAGGGCTCTGCAAAGCTGAGACCAATGGAAAAGGAGTTTGCATATGTCGTCGAGCAGGCCTACCAAGAGCTGGCCGAGGCGATGATACTCTATTCCATAAAGAAAACCAAGAGCATACCGACTCCATCGGCGATCGGTATACAAGGCGAACCGTTCATCCTGGGGCTCATGGACGTAGTCGGAGAACTCAAGCGCGAGATGCTAATCGCGATGAGGTCCAATGACGCGAAGGATGCGAAGCTCTGCCTCTCCTTCATAGAGAAGATATACGATTCCACGAGAAGCATAAGGTTTGCAGAGTCAATACTCCCGTCATTCAGGAAGAAGCAGGATGTAGCGCGCATACAATTGGAGAACGCGAGCAGCGACATGCTCAGGTTCCTCAAGGGCTAAACACCCCGACCCCCCTCCAACTCTGCAGGTTGTAGCCAAATTC
>CAYMJD010000047.1:0-5825 GCA_964390895.1 Microcaldota archaeon | reverse complement strand
CCATGGAACGGAACATTTTTATATATGATATATCATAATATGATATATCATAATTTGATTTTATGGCCGAAATAGAGATCAAGAACATGGCCAAGCTTTTCACTGTTCTCCTGCTTGCCGAGGACGGGCAGCACGGATACGAGATAATGAAGAAGATCGAGAGCCAGCTCGGCAAAAAGGCGAGCCCAGGCCAGATATATCCGTTCTTGAAGCAGCTGAAGCGATACCACTACATAGATTCAAAGGGCAGGGCAGAGAGGGACAAGCAGGTCTATTATCTGACGCCGGAAGGAAAGAGATTTGCCGAGCGCGTTTCCAGCAGGTTTGAAAACCTGTTCGAGACTGCAATAAGATCGAAGCTCACGGTCTGCGCGCATTGCAACTGCGAGATATACAAGGGAGGCTACAGGGAAAAGGTCAATGGCAGGTATCTGAACTTCTGCTGCAAGAACTGCGCCGATGGCTACAGGGCAATGAACAGGACGTGATATCTATGAGAAAAAGGAGAGCAAGAAGCTTGCGCAAGACCGTTCTAGTTGTGGCGATAATTGTTATAGCAGCGATTGTCGTCTTATTGGCGGCTGGACTGCAGTATTGGAATTCGGGGGTATATGGAACAATGCCAGGCTACGGGATGATGCAGTATTGGAGCGGCAGCAGCGAGATGCAGCTGAATTCGAGCCAGCTCGGCAGCCTAGCAACCACGCAGTCCGTGCCTACCGTGTCGAACAACACTCTTTTCTTCAGCAGCAACGATGTGAGGATCGTAGTGCTCATGGGACCGATGAGCCAGGGGCAGAGCATGTACTCCTTCGTCATAGACAACATTACCAACCCCACTCTGACGTTCCAGCAAGGCGCCAGAGTTACTATGTTTGTTATCAATGTTGACACGGACGCATACCATTCGCTGACGCTGACTGGCGAAAGCCCACCATACGCCTACAACATGATGCCGGCGATGATGTACTCCTATGCAGGCAGTGCGGTGCTGCCCCCAACGGGAGGAGGAATGTACGCTGGCCAGAGTGTGTCCTTCGCTGTCAGCACAGACATGTATTACATATGCGCGGTGCCCGGACATGCCCAGAATGGGATGTACGGCAGGATAATTGCAACGTGATTCGCTTATTGGTGGAAAAATGGCAACAATAAATTGTCCGGTGTGCGGCATGGAGGTGAAGGGGAAGAAGTTCAGCAGCGATTACAAGGGCAAAAAGTATTATTTCTGCTCGTTGCTGGACAAGCAGAAATTTGATGTCAATCCGGAGATGTTCACAAACGTTTCAGAATATAGGTGAGCCTGGGCGATGTTCTGATGGATCGGTGAGAAAATGGCAAAAAAGCAATTTCCGGAAATAGGTGTGAAGGCAGCTGTAATCACTGGAGCGTTCGTTGGCTTACTGCTCTGGGTGCTGGGCGTTGCAGCCGGTTTCGGTAATATGCCGATATACAGCTTTGCGTACAGCATGATGGGAGGATATGGGTATGGATATGGCATGATGGGATACTACGGCTATGCTGGCATTGCAGCAGTGTACCTAGCAATCCTGGCTGCAGCCGGCGCGTTGGCTGGGGCAGTGATAGCAGTGGTATACAATTGGGCATTGAAGCTAAAATAAGGTGAAAATATGAAAAAACAAATATGTTGCGGCATGGAGGTAAACGCGGAGCAAGCAAATAGTACGCATGACGGGTATTGTTCCTGCTACGGTGAAGAGGCCGAGAGCTATCTGGAAATGGTGCACTCTGCCGAGGGACACCCTGCGCATATAAAAGGCAAAGATTGCAGTTCCCAATGTGCAACAAATGATGAAAGAGATGAATGCTGCACGGTTAAGCGGAATATGTAAGGTGAAAAAAATGAGAGATCCTGTATGCGGCATGGAGGTTGGGCAGACGCTGTTCAAGAGCAGCCACAAAGGCAAGGAGTACCATTTCTGCTCCGCCTCGTGCAAGCAGAGCTTCGATAAGAATCCTGGCAGGTACGCAAAGTGATGCAATGGCAACAGATCCAGTCTGTGGGATGAGCGTGGACGAGCGCTCAAGCACTCTGACCAGCGAGAGGGCCAACAGGAAGTACTATTTCTGCAGCAAGAGCTGCAAGCTCCAGTTCGAAAGGCCTGAAAGGGAGATCAAGAACCTTAAAATCTCGCTTGCAATCTCATGGCCGATCACAATCGTCGTCGTGGTACTGACATACGTGCTGCAGCTCAGCTACGGCAATTACGTCATGCTTGTGCTGGCCAGCATAGTCCAGTTCTATGCAGGGCAGAGGTTCTATGCCGGAATCATCGATGCCGTGAAGAACAGGTCAGCGAACATGGATACGCTGATAGCGATAGGCACCAGCGCCGCCTGGGCGTATAGCGCCGTTGTCATACTGTTCCCGTACGTCTTCCCCACTGGTGGCATCTACTTCGACACCTCAACGGTGATAATATCGCTGATACTCACCGGGACGTACATGCAGAGGCTTGCGGAGTCGAAGGCCTCCACGGCCGTCTCAGCCCTCATAGCGCTGCAGCCGAAAATCGCGCACAAAGTCAATGGAGGCAGTATCGCTGACATACCGATAGAGCAGATTAAGGGAGGGGATGTCCTGCTCGTGAAGCCCGGCGAAAAGATACCGACAGATTCCATGGTGGTCGACGGGGAGAGTTCTGTCGACGAGTCGATGATCACCGGGGAGAGCATGCCGGTGACCAAGAGGACGGGCGACAAGGTGATAGGTGGTACAATCAACTCGACAAGCTCGCTCAGGGTGAAGGCGACGAAAATAGGAGAGGACACAGCGCTTGCCCAGATAATAAAGATAGTTCAGGATGCCGCGTCAAGCAAGGTGCCGATACAGAAGCTTGCCGACAGGGTCTCGTCCTTCTTTGTTCCGCTGGTGATAGCGATAGCCGTAGCTGCATCAATTGCATGGTTTGTGCTGGCTGCTGTAGGGACCACGACCGCGATACTGATATTTGTCAGCGTGCTCATCATAGCGTGCCCGTGCGCGCTCGGCATAGCGACGCCAGCCGCGCTCATGGTCTCGTCAGGGAAGGCCGCGAAGAACGGCATATTGGTAAAGAGCGGCGAGAGCCTTCAGAGGGCCAGCAAGGTAAATGCGCTTGTCTTGGACAAGACCGGCACCCTCACAAAGGGGAGGCCGGAGGTTACCGACATAGTTGCGGTTTCCGATTACAATGAAAACGAGGTACTCAGGCTTGCGGCGATGGCAGAGGCTAATTCGGAGCACGTCATAGGCAAGGCAATAATAGAAAAAGCAAATAATCTACACATAAAGGTAGAGTTCCCCAGAAAATTCGACTACAGGCAGGGCAGCGGCATAACCGCAACCGATAAAAACGGCAAAAAGATCACGATCGGCAACAGGGACCTGTTCTCTGACACGGACATTGGAAAAGTTGAAAGCCGGCTGCAGAGGCTGGAATTCGAGGGCAAGACCACCTTGATAGTTGGGATCGACAAAAAGGCGATAGGGCTGATCTCGCTCTCTGATGTCCTCAAAGAGGACAGCAAGAAGGCGATAGGCGCGTTCCAAAACGCTGGATACGACATATGGCTCATAACCGGGGACAACAGCCTGGTAGCAAATGCGGTTGCGAAACAACTGGGCATAAGCAAAGTAATGCCGCAGGCGAAGCCCAAGGACAAGATGGCCAAGATAGAGGAACTGCAGAAGGCTGGAAAGGTCGTCGCCATGGTGGGCGATGGCGTGAACGACGCGCCGGCGCTCACAAAGGCCGATGTGGGGATAGCAATAGGCACGGGCACAGATGTGGCGATACAGGCAGGCAGCATAATCCTGATAAAGAACAGCATTTATGACGCATACACCGCGCTGCAGCTTAGCAAGAGAACCATGTCGAAGATAAGGCAGAACCTTTTCTGGGCGTTCGGCTATAACACGGTATTGCTGCCGGTGGCTGCAGGCGCCCTCATACCCTTCTTCACCACTAGCATCTACGCCTTCCTGCCGATGCTTGCTGCGCTCGCAATGGCGTTCAGCTCCGTTACTGTGGTATCAAACTCGCTGCTGTTGACTAGGTTCAAGGCATAATACTTAAATGCTATCTAAAAACCAATGGGCATGGCAACAATGAGAAAAAATAAAAATGTGCCCGCAGCAGCGGTGCTCCTAATACTGATAGGAAGTCTGCTGATTCTAGCAAGCGGGATTCTTGCAATCATAGGCATCACAATAGGTGTTGCATTCGTAGACGGGCACCTGATGATAATGCAGCTGCAGGGGATTACGATATACCATGGAATCCTGGAAATGCTGGTTGGCGTAGCACTTGTTTCTTCTGTAATATACATGAAATTTAAAGATGGAGCAAACGCGCAGGACTGGCTGGCCATTGCGCTTGTCCTATCAGTTATCAGCCTGATAGGCGGTGGTGGTTTGCTCATTGGATTTGTACTTGTGCTGATGGGTGGGATATTCGGGCTTGTCTATGTGTACTCTGTAATTGGAAGGCAAGTGTATATCAGGCACGTCCGTGCGCCGGAGAGAAAGCACACCACTGTTGAGAGGCTGCTAAGCAGCATCATGAGGGCCATGAGTCCAGAAGAGAAGAAACTATACAGTCTGGTCGGAGAAGCAGAGGGAGCGATATTCCAGGCTGAGCTGGTCGAGAAGAGCGGCTATTCGAAAGCAAAGGTGAGCAGAATCCTAGACAGGCTCGAGGGCAAGGGGCTCATCGAAAGGAAAAGGCGCGGCATGACGAACATGGTAGTGCTGAAGAAACCAGAATAGACGCGCACTCTTTAAAAGACTATCCTCCCGAAACTAGTTTCATACTTATCCTAATATGGGGTTTCGCCAAAGGGTTATCGAAAGAAATCCGGAAAATAAACCGGAAAACACGTGAGCCAAATGAAAACAACAAACAGGAAAGCACATTGGGCGATGGAGGTGAGATTTTTCCCGCTCGCCATCGTGTCTGCAGTCTTTGCAGTTGCAGCAATAGCAGGATATGCATACAGCCAAAACTTGACGAATGGGACCGGATGGAACAGCGGCATGTACGCACAATCCGACAGTGGGATGATGTCTGGCGCGTCGAGCATATCAAGCATGTCAAGCGTAGAGTGCGATCAGATGATGCAGAGCCTAAACATCAGTCAGAGTGCAATAAGTTCTATGGACCAGATAATGCGCATGCATTCAGACGGCCAGATGCAGGACATGATGTAGGGAAACGGGAGCTAATGGTGATGCAATGCGTACAAGATGGATAATCCTTGGTGCGTTGCTGTTGTTTGCAATATCCGCGATTGTAGGCTACTATGCATTAGGTAACAGCAATGGAAGTGCAGCACAGGGCAGTTCCAGCACCTTACCATCCATCGGGCAACTAGCTAGCGACCCCAACTTTTTTGCCGGAAATGTGACGACAAGCGGCGTTCCCCCAGGCACATACAATGGCATAGGAGTGTACGACCAAAACTGCCTGCCGATAGGCAATGGAATGTTCAGCTGCGATGCTGGCATCCAGACTAGAAGTCATGGCATAATCGATTTTTCCTATAGACATAACATGATGATGAAGCCATGCATAGGTCCAGGCGACGCTCTCACCGTAACGGTTCTGAACAACAGAGGCGCAGCGACGGTAAGGCGCACGTCATCAGGCTCTTCCGGCTATACATGAAACGCAAATGAGGGCGATCAGCAATGATACCACTTCTTTTACAGATTGACGCTACGGGGATTCTGACGAATGCGGAGTCTCTGCTTTTCCAAGCCCTTATCTATGGGCTGATCCCGATACTCATGGTCTTCGCCACGCTCATCAGGTATTCCAGGA
>CAYMJD010000046.1:0-5958 GCA_964390895.1 Microcaldota archaeon | reverse complement strand
GGGGAAACAGACTTAGCGGAACGCGTTCCTAAAATCCGCAACCCTAAAACAGCCTGTATCCTGTTTCCCTAATGAAGCAATCCGGCAGGCCCAGCAGGCTACAATTCAGTATTCAAGGGAGACGTTCATCGCAACCCTATACCTTGTGATCCTCCCGTTGCTTACGCCGACCGTCATCCTTTTCACGTCTATCCCGCGCACTCCCTTCTCCTTTCTGCTTATCTCCGCTACTCCCTTCCTCACGGCGTCGTCGAAGCCTTTTGTCGATGTGCTCACGAACTGTATTATCCTTCCTACGTCTTTTGACATGCAACCACAGACGCAATTCGATGCCTAGCAATAAGAGCCTTCTGGACAGGCATTGGGGCAGCAATCCCAACGGAGAACCGCCTCTTTACAGTTCAGTGCCGCAAATCATGCTGCATAAGGGCAAAGCGTAGGGTATTAATTTCTTTCCTTTTAATAATAAAGCAGGCGATAGGTGAATCCATGGTGAAATTCATTATAGCAAAGCAGCTTGTTGGAAAGAAAGTGGTGAGCGTAAGCGGTTATGATATAGGGCGCCTGCTCGACGCAGAGATAAGCGGGGTCACGGGAAAGATCAACTTCATGCTTGTGGAGCCGAGCCCGGACAGCTCTCTGGCGAAAAGGCTGGGAAGCGAGGGAGGCGACCTCAAGATACCCTACAGCTCCGTTAGCTCTGTTGCCGACTACATAATGGTCGACACCAAAGCCATGTAGGACAGCAATCACCTGAAGGCCGACATCCTTTTGTAGCCTTCCAGTATGTGCCTGTTCTCCTTTTCATCTGGCATCCCCTCGCGGAGCCTCTCCACGATGGCTTCCCTGTCTATTCCCTTGCCGCAGACTATTATCGTGTTGTCTGTCATGAGGCTGACGTTTATCATGTAGACGTTGAATAACCTCCCGAGCTTCTTCGAGAGCTCGGAGAACTCCCCAGCCTTCTTGAACGTCTGCGCGAAGTTCATGCCCACAACGCCCTTGGGCTTCAATGCCTTTGAAAGGTCGTCCACGAATTCGTCATAGAGGAAGCCCTTCGGTATGTCGAGGTCTATGTAGACATCGACTATTATCGCGTCGTACTCATTGCTCTTGCCCTTTATGTAGGCAAGCCCGTCCCCCAATACCACATTGGCCTTCATCTCTGGGTAGAGGCGCCTCGCTATCCCTATCATGTCCTTGTCTATCTCGACTATGTCGAGCCTGGCATTCTTGAAGAGGTGCTCTATCTGGTATGCTATTGTGCCTCCTCCCAACCCTATCATGAGCACCCTCGGATGGCTGCTTATGCAGCCGAACGGCACGAAGAAGTCCCAGTAGGAGCGCGTGTAAATGCCTTTTCCCGGGAACCTCGAGTATATGAAGCCGTTGAAGACAACGATGCGTTCTCCTGTGCGTGTGTTCCTGACCACGAATATGTTCTTGCCGCCTTTCTTTATAGAGGATTCCTCTTTGTAAGGGTATATCATGTCCCTGAGCTTTTGTATTAGGTCCATCGCCGCACCAAGGCGCTGGCCTGCGGCCGCAACCGCAGGCAACCAGCTATAACTCTGATTTCTCGCAATTATTTATAAATGATGCAGAGACATATAAAACCATTATAGCGGCGCTATCCATGCAGTTCAAGGTAATAGAGTACAGGCAGCTGGTGCAGATACTCGTAATGTTCATGGTAGTGCAGTTCTTCGGGCTCCTCCTCGCGATAATGTCGTTCAGCGGCCAGAGCTTCCAGCAGATAGAGAGCATGGCAGTGTTCAACTCCTACACGAGCGCGCTCTTCTACATAGGATATGTTGTTCTTATAAGCGCGGTCATAGTCGTGGTCTTCAAGACCTTCAACGTGAGCAAGATGTTCAGGATATTCGAGGCGGTGCTCGTGTTCGTAACATCCTTCATAGTATTCTCTACGCTTCTGGGGTTCCTACCCTACGGCCTGGTAAACTCCGTGTTCGGGCTTCCTGTCGGGCTCGGCTTCATATTCGGGATAGTGGGGGCGATTATCCTAGTATATGCGAAGAACAGGTGGCCTTATCTCAGGAATACTGCAGCCATGATCTCTGCCGTGGGCGTCGGCTTCCTCCTCGGCATAACCTTCAGCTTCCTCATAGCGCTTGTATTCATGGCGTTCCTTGCTGTCTACGATTTCATAGCGGTTTTCATAACCAAGCACATGCTCTCGCTCGCAAGGGTTGCGCAGGAGAACAACCTCGCGCTTCTCATAGGGGTCAACGACATAGAGGGAATTCCGAGAGAAAGCCTGGGCAGCAAGGCGCTGAGCGAGTACAGGAAGGCAGCCAGGGGGAAGAGGAGCAAGCTTTTCAGCTCGCTCGCGAGAAAGGGATTGGTCCCGTTCGCTGCAAGGATCGAGCTAGGCACAGGGGACCTTGCCATACCCCTAATGGTGGCGGTGTCTGCATATACAGCGCACCTCAACTTCGTGCTTCCCTTCTTCATAATCTTTGGGGCCATATTCGGGCTCTTCATAACCATGCTGATACTGAAGAGGTACAAGAGGGCGCTTCCCGCAATACCCCCATTGCTCATGGGCATAGCGGTGTCCATAGGGCTTTACATTGTTGTCAGCGCATTATAACCCCAATCCAGAAAGGGTATTATATTTTTCCAGGCTTTACGGTTTATGCAGAACCTTAAGAGCAATGGTCTCTCTGTAACTATATTCGTAGGAAGCATAGTGGCGATGCTGTACGCATTATACGTAATACAGCAGCTCTCGATAGCGATAGGAATTGGCACAGGGATAGCTGTCGCAGGCAGCACGTACAACATAACCTTCAATTCAACAATAGCTGCGATACTCAACAGCCTGCCGACCTTCAGGATGGGCTCTGGGCTGACTTACCTCGCATTCACGCTGTCGATAATACTGTTTGCTGTTGGCATCATGCAGCTCTTCCAGAACAGGCCGAAGCGCACTACCAACATCGCGCTCGCCATAACAGCACTTGTGTATCTTGTGCCTGTCACACTTCTGCAGGCCACGTTCGGGCTGTCTGAGCCGCTCTACCTGTTTGCTGTCTCATACATCGGATGCCTCATGGTGCTCGTGCCATCAATCTACGGCATAATGGAATCAAGGGTTCCGGCAAAATCAAGGGGAATGGCCAAGAACATAGGGTTGGACCCATTGACGCCCTATTCGAACATGCTGAAGCTGTCGCAGGAGCTCACATCCAAGCTGAACGGCCATTTGAAGCTGCTGGACATGCACTTCGATTCAGTAGGGCTCCGCAACCTCTCTGCGCTGATAATGGGCAACGAGGGGAATTACTCTGCAATAAGCGTGCTAGCGAAAAAGGAGCGCTTCGACCAGAAGTTCATAAAGGAGTGCAGGGATTTCCGCGACGAGATGTCCAATAAAGGCATAACGTTCGACGCGCGCATAATGAACGATGAGGACTCATCCATGCAGCACGAGCGCCTCCTCATAGACAACAACCACGCCTACAAGATACCTCCCCTGAACATAATAAACAAGAAGAGCGAGCACATAGTGAAGATAGGGAGAAAGGAGGCGAGCAGGCGCTTCGACTACATATGGTCAAGGGCGACGAAGCTCGACAACCTCCAGTGATTCCATGCAGCCCTCCACCGAAACCAAACAGAATCCATAAATAAATGCTCCAATCAATTATCTCTGTTGATTTACTATGGTGCGCTTGAACAGGGTTCCAACCATGCTGTTTGCAGTTGCATTTCTGTCGCTGGCCTTTACTGCCAATGCGCAGCTTGTCGGCACATCCAGCATACGCGCCCCCGCAGTAATACTCCAGAACAACACAGGATCATTGACAATGGTAAACGTGACAGTTGAAACAGGCAATGGCAGTGTCTTCGTTACAGGGCCGAACACCACAGCACAATCGACCCTGCAGTCAGCCCAGAACGCGAGCACAGCCGCATCGCATTATCTGGGCCTTGATCCCTCGAATTACAATTTCACGTACTATATAAGCGATGCCAGCAACGTCTCCGGCCCGAGTGCGGGCACGGCGATGGCGCTCCTCGCGATATCGGCGCTCTCACACAGGCAGCTAAACCAGAACTTCACTGTTACAGGAACCATCTCTACAAATGGGGTGGTCGGGCAGATAGGCGGAGTATACGACAAGGTGGCTGCGGCAGGGAAGAGCCGCACGATAAGCTTCATACTGGTTCCAAAAGTGGACAGCACGAGCTTCGAGGACGAGCTCTACCTGATAGCACAGGCGAGCTTCAGCATACCTGTCGTACAGGTGGCGAACCTCACCGAAGCCGCAGGATTCGCCTTCGGCAGCGCGAACGCGCTTTCGAGCATGACCTCATTCCAGCTCTACAGCGATTACAAAGTAGGCGCGCTCCCCAACGCGAGCCTAATCTGCTCCAACAGCTGCGATGGCCCGGCATTTTCGGGTCTCGCCAACTTTACGTTCAATTACACAAAGGATGAGATAGGCAAGCTTAACAGCCAGCAGGGCCTCGCCGACGTCTCGGCGCAGCTCTCGATGCAGCTGAACCAATCTGAAGGGCTGGCGCGCAAAGGCTACCTATATGTGGGAGCGAACATCGCATTCCTAGACTACATAAACGCCTTCATGTTCTCGCACAGATCTGACACAATAACCCAGGGCTTCTCTAAACTGCAGTCGATATCAAACTACTGCTCGATGCTCACCGCCCCCCAAGCAACAGCCCAGAACTACGAATACGTGATTGCGGGGCAGCTGCGCCAGCAATGGGGAACCTACACAGCAAACACCGCGCTCAGCTCATACAATGCCACTGCTGTCGACAGCGACGGCGTGATAGAAAGCATGTACAGCGCCGCGCAGGCGAACGCATGGTGCAACTCCGCGCAATACATGTATCAGAAGGCGGCGCAGCCAGGGACTCCGCTGCTCCAGTCCGCTGCCTTGCAGCAGACAGCGAGCAGCAGGATTAACAGGGCT
Organism: Microcaldota archaeon; assembly: GCA_964390895.1. Classification (GTDB taxonomy): domain Archaea; phylum Micrarchaeota; class Micrarchaeia; order Micrarchaeales; family Micrarchaeaceae; genus A-MIC-10. The sequence goes on along the minus strand of CAYMJD010000046.1, from coordinate 991 downwards.
TCCAATACAGGGCTGAACCTCTACACTGCGGCAGCAAGCAGCTTCTACAACAACAGAAACTACGCCGCCGCGATAATCGCGGCAGATTACGCATATGCTCTGTACGGCACTATGCCGGCCAACCTGTCTGCAAAATCGTTGCTCTCCCTTTCGGAATCGACTGCTGCAAACTCCACATATGGGATATGGCCCGAGCAATTCGCGAATGAGGCGCTCTTCTATGCACAAGAGGCAAACGCAGCGTCAAATTCCACGCAGGCGCTGGGATACGCGCAGCAGGCCTATTTGACCGCGCTCCTGGCGCATGAGGTCAGCAATGACACGTCTGTAATATCGCAAAACCTGCTCGCGCCGATAGGACAGCCGACCACTTCAATACCTGCAGGCCAACCGAGTAGCGGGAACCAGGCAGCGGTGCCTCCCATGCTAATCAATCTTCTCCTCCTGCTGGTAATAATAACAATAATAATACTTGTGTTCGTAATAATGATAGCGGTACAGCTTTCAAGGCTGAACATGCGCGCCAGCGCGCGAAAGAGAAGATGATCCTATGGTAGATGTAATTCCCGGAAAGGTCTGCATATCATGCGGAAGACTGTCAAACAGGTACGCCGAGTTCAAGTGCCCGAACTGCGGCAGCGCTACAATAGTCAGATGCTATCACTGCAGGGAAATATCCAACGCGTTCAAGTGCCCCGAGTGCGGATTCGAGGGACCGTAATGTCGATGGTCAGCGTTATCTTCAAGGTGTATACAGAGGAGGGAGCGCTCGATAGCGTCTCGAATGAGATAAAAGAAAAGCTCGCCCCCAAAGACTTAAAGACAGAGGAGCTGGCGTTCGGCATAAAGGCGATAAGAGTCATGTTCGTTTTCGACAACGCGTCGCAGAACTCATCGATGTTCGAGGAGAAAGTCAGGAAGATCAGCGGCGTCAGCGAGATAGAGGCAGAGGAGGAAACGCTCATCTAATTTGTAATGCATTGCGCATACC
>CAYMJD010000045.1:1659-6023 GCA_964390895.1 Microcaldota archaeon | reverse complement strand
CTAAAAGCACGCGATATCCTTGAAGGAATGGAGCTGCATCCCTGCTTCGTCATCGCCATTGAAGACCTCGACATTTAGCTTTGATTGTTCCACCTTGTTGAGCAGTTTTTGTATTTCGCTGCTGTTCAAAACGTTGTCGTTGACCAGAACTACGCTTGCTTCATAGCTGCTTACAGCCTCTTCCACATCCTTTACGCCATACCTAGACCTTTTCGAACTTAGCCCTCTGAGGAACTCCTCCATGAGGATGAACTCCTGACGTATGCGCTCGCTCTCAAGTATCTTCGAGACGCTCTCGCTCTTCACAAGCTCATATACGCCTGAACGCTCGGCATTGCTCGTCTTCGCGTAAATGAGCTTCTTGTCGAGCTTTTTCATGATTCCAGAATTTTCAATGTAAGCCTTGAGGTTGTCCTTCGTGAAGCCCGGCCCTGCCACCACTACTGTTCCTACGCCCATGTTGCCTACTGTCTTTATGATTGTGTCGAAATACTTGGTCTCTTGTTCCCTGTAGTCTTTCTGCGACATTCGCTTGCTCAGATTGCTGTACAGCTCGTTCCTGAACCCAATTCCGTAGCCCAGAAGGAGCGCGGGAAGAGCCTTCTCATCATCGATTGCGATGATGCCCAGCTTCGGCTTCTTCGATGTTGAAACGGCGTTCTTCACAACATCGATTATGTAGCTGTGCCACTCATCCTTGCTTATCTCTATTATGTCGCCCAATCCAGCATTAATGGTGTGGTAGCTTCCCTTCTTTATGTATTCCAACGGCCTCCCCTCGAGTATCCTGCCAATGATCCTGAGCCTCTCAGCCGTCTTGTCCAGCTCTGTCTTTTCAACCCTTATTATTACTACAACCTCTTTCATCTCGCCCTTGTCGCTCTCTCCAGACTTGAACTTCCTCATTGTTTTTGACTTGACAATGTCGTTCTGGAAGATTATGCGCTCCGCTGTCCATAAATCTTCCAAAGTCTCAAGTTTCAGGATAAGCGTCTTCTCGCTTTCCCTGAATTTCACGATTTTCAATCGACCACAATGAGAGTTCCTCAAGAAAGTATAAAAAGATGCCACTGTCAATAATAAGCGATAGAGTGGTCTCTTGCTTATAATCGCAGTAACGCTTGGTCAGATAATTACAGGATCGACCACAGTACTCACAAACCTGATAACAACATATGGTTATCTTGCGATAGCCACGCTCATGGCGCTTGAAGGAGCATCGCTCCCAGTTCCAAGCGAGGTGATAATGCCGCTCGCAGGATTCTTCTCGGCAAAAGGGCTTCTCTCGTTTCCTTTAGCGCTGATTGCAGGCCTGATAGGCAGCACGATAGGGCTCGCTGTTGATTATTATGTTGCATACTTCGTGGGAAAAGAGGTAGTGTACAAGCATCTGCAGAAGTTCCACATAAAAAGGGAGTCATTGGAATCATTTGACAAATGGTTCGAGAGGAACGGAGTTATGGCGGTGTTTCTAACCAAGTTCATCCCATTGATAAGGACACTGGTTAGCTTCCCTGCTGGTTTTGCAAAAATGGACCAAAAGAAGTTTTTCGGTTACTCGATTCTTGGAAGCCTGATATGGAACGTGGTGCTCATGGCGTTCGGGTACTATGCACTATCAGCCAACAACGCAGTAATAATACTCGCATCGATAGGCGCGTTCGGCATAATCCTATACTTCATATACAGAATCGCAGTTAAGAGTATGAGAAAAGCATGATTTTCTTGCGATGCCGCTAAATACCTTTAAAAGAAGCCAAATGCAAAACCAAGTCTGAGCCTTTAAACCTATTTACCAATTTTTTGTCCGCAGTAAAAAACACAGCATTTTCCACCAAAGCAACAGCGATATAACTTGCATCATACGCAGTGACATCATGTTTAATACATAATTCAACTATCTTATCCGCTAATTGGTTATCAATTTCAACTATAGAAAAACCATAGTTGTGAATAGCAAGCAAAACCTGCCTTATCTCTGCCGCAGAAAATCCCCTATATTTAAACAGATTTATAATCTCATAAATAATAAGAGAAGGGGCCAAAATCTCAAAATCACCACTGATATATGCGGCTTTTATTTCTAATGCAGTATCTGATTCCTCCTCATGCAAGAAAAATTTTGCTACAACACTCGCATCAAGTACTAGTCTTTCCATATCTTGCATCTCTCATCTTTCTGATATACAGCGTGCTATCAATGCCCCTAGACTTTCTAAAAAGTTTTGCTCTGATTTTTTCGGCATATGCTATATTTCTCCTCCTATTGAGCTCCTTGTTGATAAAGCCCCTTATCTGTGCAGACCAGTTGAGCTTGGCCTTTTTCATCCTAAGCTTCGTGCCCCTGTCTATTTTTATCAAAAGGGTAGTTTCGTAAGACATTCCATCAACGTATATATTATATATACAAAAGCATATAACCTTTTCTTTGAAATTCAGTATATCTTTGTGAAGTCTATAATCCTGTTCGTCTTTGACTCTTCGTCCCTCGAAAGGAGGGTAATCCTGCTAGGTCTATGCTCGGCAGTTTCTATATATCTTGTATGCTTTGCAAGGAGCTGCGCAAACTCCTTTATCTCATTATGGGTGGGCATGCTTTCCAAAGAGAGATTCCTTGGGGCCTCCCTTGCGCCTCCGACGAAGGAGAAGCCTTTCACTTCAACATAGTTTGCTCCGGAGAGCCTTATCAGTTCAGAGTAATCTTTAGGGTTCTTCATGTTGAGCCCTTTTATGAGCGTCATCCTGAGCACTGTCCTTGTCTTCAGCTTTGGAAGCATCGCCAATGACTTGAGGAACCTCTCCCACGCGCTGTCCTCGTCTATCTTAGGTCGCGTGGTCTCTATGTATGTTTGCTTGTCTGGCGCCTGCAGCGATATGTAAAGCTGGGTCGGCAGCGGGTCAAGCTTCTCTATCATCTCAGGAAGAGTGCCGTTTGTCACAAGGAATGTGCTGATCCCCTTTTTGTGGAATGCCGCGATGAGGCTGCCCAGCTTTGGATAGAATGTCGGCTCGCCGGTGAGGCTTATAGCGACATGCTTCGGGTCGTTGGACTCGACCCATCTCCTTTTCTTAAGGTCGGTATCCGCAACAGCCTTGTATCCGCTGACTATCCTCCTCTGCTCTTTTATCATTCCCTCTACTATAACATCAGGGTCATCCCATTGGCCGACAGCATTGAGCTCGTTCCAGTTTATGCCCATCTCCTCTGGGATAAGCCTCCAGCAGAACCTGCAGCCGAGGTCGCAGCCTATTGCGGGAGTGGCCTGAATGCACTGCCAGCTTTTTATGCCATAGAAAGAATGCTTGTAGCAGAGCGTGCCCCCACGAAGGCCATTCGCAGTGTACTCGCATATCTTGACAGCCGAATGTCTCCCTACAAAATGATAACCTTGCTTCTCCATCCTTTCCTTCAACGCACCAGGCATCTCCACAGCTGCTCACCCCCATGATTATTACGTAAGCATTGTATAATAACAAAATTTAAAGCCAGACAGGAAAATCCTGTAGCTCTTTCCAATACCACAAAGAGGGATCACTACGTTATTTAGCCTTTTACGTAGATATCCAAATGTATTGCATGGACTCAAAAGCGCTGATCATTGTCCTTTCGGCAGTGACGCTTTCCATAATCATATTTGCGGTTGCATACGCAAGCAAGCCTACACAGACAGGGACGCTACTTCTGGATGGGGCAAATCTGTCCACAAGCTGTACGCCGGGAACAGGAAACACCTACAACTGCCAGATATCATATCCCATATCGTTTTACTGCCCGTCAACGTTCAGCGCAGCTGACCTAGCGATATGCGTGAACGCCACCATCGCGCAGCTGACCTCAAGTGGGTGTGCATCCGCCGCAGTGGTCGGAAACTACATTGTATGCTATTACACAGCATCTGCGCAGGCTCAATTGTCAGTCACGATATCGCCATCATCTGCTTCCATAACAATAGGCCAGTCAGCAACATTGGCAGCCAATATCGCCGGTGGCTATAGCCCCTATACCTATCAGTGGTATCCCAATTCAGCATGCACCGGCACATCAATGGGCAGCTCCTCAACGCTCACTGTTTCGCCGACATCCACAACGACATACTGTATTAAGGTAACAGACAGCCTGGTGACATCCGCACAGGCAACCGCCCAGGTTGCAGTAACAGCTACCCCCTTTGCAGCAATAATCTCACCAGGCGCGCCCACAATAACGCCAGGCCAGTCAACTACGCTGACCGCAACAGCATCAGGAGGCACCTCCCCATACACGTACAAATGGTATGCCAGCTCTGCATGTAGCGGCACACAGCTTGGGAGCTCCTCAACGCTCACTGTTTCGCCATCAGCATCAACTACCTATTGTGTCGTGG
>CAYMJD010000045.1:0-1559 GCA_964390895.1 Microcaldota archaeon | reverse complement strand
ATTCAGCATGCACCGGCACATCAATGGGCAGCTCCTCAACGCTCACTGTTTCGCCGACATCCACAACGACATACTGCGTCGCAGCAACTGACAGCGCCTCGAATTCAGCGAAGGCGACAGCGCAAATCACTGTAAATCCGGCCAACGCTTCGGTATTGTCTGTTGCAATCTCGCCGCAGGAAACAAACATCTTCATAGGCAGCTCCGCAACGCTGACAGCGTCAGCCTCCGGCGGCATTCCTCCTTACGCATACCATTGGTACACTGGGCAGACATGTACAGGAACGCTGCTCGGGACTTCGGCAACCGTGAACGTTTCCCCCATATCAGCAACAACATACTGTGTTTCTGTCAGTGACGTCACCTCCAATTCAGCGAAGGCAACGGAAAGGGTCGGCGTTTCGACCCGCGGAATCCTCGGCCAATGCACCAATGGCGGCATAGACTTCCCCTACTGCACCCCTATTTCTACACCTATCTGTGCCAATGGTGCAGTCAACTATCCGTATTGCAACGACTTTTTCGGCCAAACAGGACCGTTCGGGTCAAGCAGCCCCTATACCTGCACCACCTTGAATACGTGGTTCGGATGGATAGGGATAAACTTCTGCAATGAACTGCAGATTTACGGGCCAGCCCACCATTAAGGCGCAGGCATGCGCCAAGAGGAGGGTGTCGAAAATCTATAAACCTTCCCACTTCCGCTAATACGGAAGTTACAGCTATTTTTCCATCGATACTGAAACCGGCGGCAGAAATCGTTGGCGACTTGGTTTTTGCATGGATAAAAGTCTACAAACGTTAGCGGAGCTGCCGCCTTGCGACGACAATCACCGCCAGGTTATAAAATGAAAATAGCATCGAAAATAAGAAGAGGGTCTTGAAAATCTAAATAACCCTCATCAGGGTTAAGGGACTCCGGGAGGTTACGGCACATTTGAACAGTTGCATGCCCGGTTGCCTAATGAAATACATCCTCTAAACGTCTAATTTACAAAGACAAGATGTAGGGCCATAGTTAGCCAAAGGCTTATGCAAATGCCTATTTTTGACAGAAAAACGTTCAAATTTAGGATCCCAGAATCTTAGTACCCCAGAATCGAATTCTGAACGATGAAATATCCTTCAAATTGTCGAATCTCGGATATCCGACGTTAGGGAGTCAAATATTCAAGCCCTTCGGGGCTGACACAACAATGGCAAAACCTTTTTAAATGCTCACGACAGAACTTAATAAATACGTAATAAAGCTAGAAAGCTAATCCTACGTATTAAGGAAAGATTACATGGAAGACGAAGAAATGAACGAAGGAATGGAAGGACAAAGAGGAAGAGGAGAGAGACACGGCATGAGAATACGCCCGAACTACTTCATGCCAAAGCCTGTTAAGGTCGGAGATGTGATAACAACGAAGATAGAGGCTGTAGCGCAGAGAGGCGACGGTATAGCAAAAGTCGACGGGTTCGTTGTCTTTGTCAAGGGGGCCAAGCAGGGCGACGAGGTAAAGATAAAGATAACAGAGGTAAAGGCAAGGTTTGCGATAGGCGAGCTCGCTTAA
>CAYMJD010000044.1:0-6369 GCA_964390895.1 Microcaldota archaeon | reverse complement strand
CATCCCTACGGCCATTTCCGGCAATCCCCCATGCCAGAATCATTGGTTGGAAAATTCCTTGATGCTGTACCTGCATATTTTGTTGAGCGGACAGCTGCTGCACAGCGGCTTGTTTTTGCAGTAGTTCTTCCCAATCTCCACGAACTGCGCGTGCATGTCCTTTAGGAGCCTTATGCTGTTCCCGGAATTTTCTTTGAGGATGGACTGCAGCTCTCCATAGCCCATGCCGTCGGCCAGCCCGAAGACCCTTGCGCATATGCGTTTCGTATACGCATCTACTACGAAAACCGGCTTATCTGCTGCGTACAGCATTATGGAGTCGCATGTTTCGTTGCCGATGCCGTTCTGCGCCAGCAGGGCATTTTTCAGGTTCCCTTTGCTGAGCGACAGGAAAGCGCCCACATTGCCATAATCCTGTTTTATGAACCTGCATAATAACTGGAGGCGCTCAGCCTTCTGCCTGAAGTAGCCGCTCGGCCTTATAAGGGATTCCAGCCTCTTGCGTGGCATAAGGGAAACCGCTTCGAGGTTCAGCGACCTGGCTCTTTTTAGGTTTGATATCGCTTTCTCAACATTGGCCCAAGATGTCTGTTGCGTCAGGAGCGCACACGCTATGATTTCGAATTTTGTCTCTCCAGGCCACCAGTCCAGGAATCCGAATCGTGCTTTTGACCTCCTGTAGAGCTCGCCCAGAGAGCTCTTGCTTATTCCTCTCCCTAGGCCTTTACCTCCCCGGAATCTATCTTCCTTATTATTGCCCGAGGATCCTCTCCTTCGCATGTAACACCCATGCTCTTGCACGTGCCCAAGACCTGCTTCACCTTGTCTGCCGTGGAATTGCCGTATATTGACGCTGATTTTGAGGTCGCTATCTTTTTGGCTTGCTCTAAAGTTATGTTGCCGACGACTTCGTCCTTGGCTTTTGCCCCTTTTTGTATGTTCAATTCCTTGAGTATGAGCGCGCTCGTAGCCGGGCTGCCCACCTCTATCCTGTATTTCTTCGTATCTGTATCGATGTATATCTTCACAGGGAGCTTTATGCCCGAAAAATCTTTTGTTTTCTCGTTGACCTCCTTTATTATCGCGTCGACGTTGACCCCCATCGGGCCCAAGGCCGGCCCGAGCGGCGGGCCTCCCGACGCCTTTCCTCCCTCGATCAGCCCTTCCACTAATGCTTCCTTCATTATATCACTAAGCGTTCTCGTCCTTGGACTTCTGTATGACCTTCGCAGTGCTCATCTTCGTGGTTATTGGTATTGGCACTGGAACGTCCATCAGCTCAACGGTTATTTCTGACTTTGTCTCGTCTAGTTTGAGCACCTTGGCGTTGTATCCCTTGAAGGGCCCTGCAGAGAACTCCACTATGTCCCCCTTTGCTATTATCTGCTCTGCCTTCTTCGCCACGAGGAGCTTGTCGATGTCTTCCTGCGAGAGCGGTTTGGGAAGTATTCCCTTTATGTTGCGCTCCTTTGTTATGAAGCCCCTAACGGAAAGCTCATCCTCTGCCTCCACTATTATGTAGCCCTTCATCCCCCCTATGACAACTATTGAATAAATGTTCTGCGGGTTGTTCCTGCTTATCCTGTTCTGGAGCATGTTAGCCGCTATCCTCTCTTGCCCAGAAGTGACTTTCACAGCGAAATACACAGTATCACACTTTTATAGTTTTCATGTAAGGGTATAAAGATTTGATGCTTCATCTCAAGGTCAGGGCAAAAGACGCCCAGAAGGCCAAGAAAGCGCTGATGAAGGCTGGCGTCCTTGATAAGGGCTCGCTGGTGCAGCGCATCGATAGCTTCGCCTATTTTCCTATAATAGCTATTAGTTCAAAAACTATTAAAAGCCTTCTTAAATTAGGGGGCGCAGAGATGGCCGACATTCCGGGTAAATTCGGCCCCAGGCAAAACTATCACGCACTCCTGAAGGATGCGCTGGGGGACGACGCAAAAGGGATAAACACAGGGTATGACTCGCTTGGGAACATCGCATTGATAGAGAGCCCTAACACCACCAGGGAAAAGGCAAGGAGTTTCGGAATGTGCATAATAAAAGCCAACCCTAGCATAAGCACGGTGCTTGCCAAGGCTGGTCCGGTCCGTGGTGAATACAGGACAAGAAGGCTTTCTTACATATGCGGAAAGAGGACCTTTATGGCGACCTACAGGGAAAACGACTGCGTCTTTCGGTTCGACACAAGAAAAACCTTTTTTTCCGGAAGGCTGGCCTACGAGAGAAAACGGATCGCTTCGCAAGTAAGGAAAAACGAGAACGTCGTGGTCATGTTCGCGGGGATGGGGCCATTCGCCATAGAGATAGCAAAGATGAAGCCCGAATGCAGCGTAATCGGGATAGAGCTGAATAAGTATGCATGTGGTCAAATGCTGAAGAACGCTGCAGCCAACAGGACAGGAAACGTCAAGGCGGTGTTCGGCAACGTGAGAAAAAAAGGCAGGAATTACGCAGACTTCGCTGACCGGATAATAATGCCGTTGCCTAAGCAGAGCATTGAGTTCCTTGACGATGCGTTCCGTGTCGCAAGGAACGGCTGCACAGTGCACCTTTACTCTTTCGTTGATGTTAAGGGCGGCAGGGCAAAGCTCGAGAAGCGCATCAGGGAGCACGCGCGGGAGAACTCCTACAAAGTGCGAATCCTGTTTGAAAGGAGCGTAAGGCCTTATTCAGCCATGGAGGAGGAGCTGGTTGTTGACTACAGGATCTCTAAATGCGCTTAGACCCCTCTGCGTCTTTGATCTTGCCAAGATCAGAAACCCGCTTGTATAACGGGGGATGCGTCATGAACAGCGCCTTTGCCTTATCTAAAAGTGTTTGCATTTTTTTGTTTGCGATTTCGTTAATGCTGTTGTTGTCTTGGCCGGGGCGCGGCGCATTGGATACATAGGCCCTCAAGCCGCTAAGCTCTGGTATCTTGATGCACGTGCCTAAGTCGCGTTCATATGCAGCAAGCTTAACAAGCGCAGAGGCCAGATGCTCCGGGTGCCTGGTGAGTTTCGCTGAGTACGCGTCTGCAAAGCTTTCCCTCTTCCGTGAGAAAAACAAGTCTAGGGTAGTGGCGGATGCGAATCCTGCGGCAGACACCACCAAACCACTTAGCAGGACAATCCCGAAACTAAGGGAGTCTGAACAGCGTTCCAACCAAGGACTGGCATAAACAGACCCCAAGTACAGCGTATCTGCGGTAACTTTCAAGACCTCCCCCACAAGAGCAGAGAAAAGCAGATACTTTGTCAGATCCCTAGAGTTTGAAACAGCTGCCTTAATCCCCCTGTTAAGCCTTTTGTATGCTATGTGGCCCATCTCGTGGGCGGCTACGGCCTTGAGCTCGTCCCTATCCAAAAGGCAGAGCAACCTGTCGTTTATGTTCAGGTTGTGCATACCATGCAAATCTATTTCGCAGGCATTGCAGACAGTGTCTTCGGAATGCACATTCATTACCAACTGACTTATCCCTGCCCTTCGCGCTAGGAGCCTTATGCTAAACTCTACCTGACCGATGTTTTGTTTGCTGCTTCTGTATGCAATGCTCTGCCCGGCATTGCTAGGCTTTCGGAGCTCCAAAGAGACGTCATTGCCCATACTATCTTTTATCTTTACAAATATTTATTTGTTTTTGAATGGGGGGATTTGCGGAGGCCGGCCTTTCGTTTCAACTGGTTCGAATCTGAACCCAAGGCCAAAGCCTATATGTTGAAAACGATCAGTGGCTTCGCATCCCGGACTCCTTGCTTATCTCAGCAAGGTCCAGAATCCTTCTGTATGCTGAAGGATGCGTGGCGAAGATGCTGTTCAGGGAATGCCATGCGCTCCTCTTCGTGGCCTTTGCGCGCTCTATCAGCTTGTAGACATTAACTCCTGGAAGCAGGCCCTGTATTTCTTCAGCGTGCTCCTCGAGCTCCTTCACGTCCCTGTCTGCGCCGAAGAAGTCCACTATGTAGAAAGATCTTGCAGTTGTAGATGTCTGCGTGGTCGGCTGCGTGTTGACGTTGTCAGAAGTTATCTTTATCAGCGATGTGGCAAGGTATTCCGGATGCCTGGTCGCCTCTGCAGAATAGTCGTCTGCATAGGATTCCCTTGTCCTTGAAAGCGACAGTATGAAGAGCTGCGCTATTAAGTAGACCACAAAGGCTATTGCCCCGACCACTATCGCAATCGCGCCGCTGTTGTTCCTTGAGTTCCCCATGCCCCCGAACATGCCGCTGAAGAACATGCTCTGCGCTATTATGTATGCGAGCACTGGTATGAACGAGACAACCGTCATGACCACCACGTCGTTGTGCTTCAGGTGGCCTACCTCATGGGAGAGCACCGCCTTCATCTCGTTCTGGTTAAGCAATGGGATGAGCCCTTCATGGACTACGAGCGTCGCGCTCTTCCTGGTTCTCCCGAAGACATAGGCGTTGGGGTCCTTGTTGGGCGCTATGGCTATCCTGGGCATTGATACGCCTGCCTCCTTCACTGCCTCATTGACTATCTTCTGGAGTTCCGGATGTTCGCCCTTTTCCAGATAATGGAGGTGGGCTGTTGCCTTGAGTATGGTAGGGGAGATGTACCACTGCAAAAGGAAGAAGAGCGCCGCTACCGGTATCACAACCAGCAGGCCGGCCCCCAGGATGAACAGCACCCCGTAGATTATGCCGAAGCCTATGGCGAATAATATTATCAGAGTCAGATACATCTTTATCCTTAGGTCGATCACGCTGGCCATCATTACCCCCTTTCAGAGCCTTTCCGCCGCTATTCCGTTATTATGTTATGTAGCTTCACGTATTAATATTTTTCGTTTGCATTATCTTAAATGGCGACCTTATGCAGAACGAGACCCTAATGCAGAATCCCAAGGGAGAGCGGATAAGCAAGCTCGACATAGAGGAATTCGTGCACAACGCGACCTGGCGCGAGCTTTTGATGGAGCTCGTGGAGACCAGGAAGCTTGACCCATGGGACATAGACATATCAGAGATGCTCGACGGTTACATAGACGTCATAAGGGAGATGAAGGTCCTGGACCTGCGGGTACCGGCCAACATAATCCTTGCTGCATCGATACTCTTGAGGATGAAAAGCGAGACATTGTACATACTCTCCCAGCAGGAGGAAGCTGCGGGAGAGGAGCCAGAAGGCTTGCTGCACATGGAAAGGCCGATCGTGGATGTGCCAAACCTGGTAAACAAGGCGAGGGCGCAGCCCCACAGAAAGATAACATTGGAGGAGCTGATAGACGCGCTTGACAGCGCAATGAAAACGGAAGACAGGCGCAAGGCCCACATAGAAGAGCTGCAGATACCATTGAACATAGCCATTGGAAATGACATAGACAAGAGGACTGACACCGTGTATTCGTTGATAAAAACAGACTCGGACAGGCTCGGCATGACGACCTTCTCAATACTGGCGCGGCATTTCCATACTGTCGAGGAAAAGCTGCTGGACCTCTTCGTGCCACTGCTCTTCCTCGCGCAGAGCGAGAACGTCTCGCTCATGCAGGAGGAATTCTTCCAGGAGATAATCATAAAGCTTGCCGGTGAAAAACATGGAAAAGCCCCAGCAAAGGAGTGAGCTCAAAAACCTGATACAGGCGGCTCTCTTCGCCTCGGGCAAGTCGATGGGCGTGGACGAGATGGCGGCTGCATTGGGCGTGGGCTCTGTGGGGTTCCTGAAGAGCGCGGCAGATGAGCTTGCCGAGGATTACTCGAAAAACGGGGGCCCGTTCACGATCTCGAAGCTGGGAGAAAGATACGAGCTCGTGCTCAGGGAACCTTATGCATCGAAGGTGAGCGGGCTTGCCGGCTCTCCAGAACTCACAAGGAGCACGCTCAGGACGCTGGCGTACATAAGCAAGAATGAGCCAGTTCTACAGAGCAATGTGGTGAAGGCTTTCGGAAGCTCTGCATACAGTCACGTGGGTGAGCTTATTGAAAAGGAGTTCGTGAGCGCGAGGCGCGCAGGCAGGTCGAAGAGGCTCGAGACCACGCGGAGGTTCAGGGAATACTTCAATGTCGAAAGCATAAAACAAAGTGCATAAATATTTCTTGAATTAAAATAACAGATCAGAGCGACATGTTCAGATTAAAGAATATTTTCGGGAAAAAAGAGGATAGAACAGAAAGCAGCGGAGAGCAGCAGAAGGCTGCTGCAATGCCCGCCCGAGAGAGCAGCGAGCCGTGGAAGCTTGTCGCAGCCTACTGCGAAAATGGCCATGCCAGCGTTATATATACGCTTGTACGCGACAACCCTCAGGGCACCCCCAGCCTGAGGAGGTTCAGGGGGATATCAGGCGAAGGAGCCAAAATAGAGGAGGAGTGCAATCTTGGGGAGCTGGCCCCGGGCAGGGTGGAATTAAAGGTATGATGA
>CAYMJD010000043.1:0-6525 GCA_964390895.1 Microcaldota archaeon | reverse complement strand
GATTCTGTCAGCTTCCTTTTAAAGCTTTGTGGATGATCCAGGGCTAAGCGTTCATGAGCTCGTTTACGGTCTCTATGCGCTTCTTGTGCTCTATCCCGTGGTACTTGACCTCCTCTATGTCGACGCCCCCCTTCTTTGCTATCCTCTCGACGAACTTCAGCATCGCATATCCGCCGAGCGTGACCGTGCCGGTTATTGCCATCTTTGTGGCAGGGTTGCCCTTCGATTCCATGCCCGCATTCCTGTTTGCCATCTTTGTGAGATGCCTGTATGATGCATAGTAGACTGCGAGCATCGACGTGCTCAGCATGTTCCTGTTAAGGGCTCTCGCCTTTATCCTGCCCAAAGGAACATTGAGCATGGGCGTGACTGTGAATTCGAACGGCCTGCCGTCGACATACGAGTTGCTGAGCCGGTTTATGAGCGCAACCGTATCCATGTTGTCCTCATCTGTTTCCCCTTCCTGACCCACCTGTACGGTGAATGCTGGCCTCCAATAGTATCTTGTCTCGATCTGGACCCCCTTCCAGACAATCTCCTGCCAACTGCCGTCCGCGCCTATCTTCAATGGAAGGGTCTTGGCTGGCATGTGCTTCCTCGCCAGCTCCTCGCTGCCCGTCTCAAGGCCGGTCTGAACCCCTATCCAGTGGTGCGGCCCCGAAGAGATTATGCCGGAAAGCTTCTCCATCATCTCGGGATAACCTGCGGGTATCGATATCCGCCCGTGGGTCGGGTTCGTCTGATTTATCCCTTTTATCGAGACTACCATTTTGAGGAGCTCCGCCATGGCGTCCTCATTTGGGACGAACTGCTGACCGTGCTTGTAGCCGAAGAATTCATCGGAGTGAAGCCACGCCTTGCTGGTCCCCCCAAGGTTCACATTTACTTCTATTTCCTTCCTTATCATATCCAATGTATAGTACCTCAAAGGGCGAAGCGTGACCTCGCAGAAGTCACAGCCGACCCCGCAGCCCCGCATGACCTCTACCATCGACTTTGTCGCTGGCCTGACTATTGTTGGGATCTGCTCCAGCTTCGGATAGGCGCCATATGACGTCCTGGCTATGAACTTGTCATCGTTGATTGTGGTCATATGGAATTTGTCGTCGAAAGTCGAGTATCCAACCTTGAACATGTTCTTGTCTATGTTGCTGCTTTCTATCTGCGCGAAAAGCTCGTTGAGCACATCCTCTGTCTCCCCCTGGACGGCGTAGTCGATGTTGAGCTTGTCGAATTCCTCCCTAAGTACGGTGAATTCCCAGACTCCGGGACCGCCGACGACCAGCTTGGCCTTCTTGCCGGCGCGCAAGGCGTTGACCTTGGTTATGAGTTCCTCCCATTCGGATCTCACCCAGGCGTAGAAGTCGCCGCCGAACAGGGCGGCATATGACATTGTTAAAGGACCTATTCCGAACGGATCCATGGTGGAGACCGCTATTATCTCTGTGTCGTTGTCTATGAACTTGTGCATCCCGTTCACGTCGGTGACGGCCACTTCGCCCCTTGGGTGATTCTGGAGCAGCGCCGCCTCGAGCTTCCTGGTGGAATAAGGGGCGTGGAGCAGTTGGCCATCGGGGAACGTCTGGGGGGGCTTCCCCCTGAGGAATTTGTATACCCTCGAAGGTATCGACGCCTTCGGGGCGCTGGGCAGAAAATCCAAGAGCGGGAAATCCCTGAATGTGTATATCAGTGACGAATCCGCAACTATGACGTATTTTGTCATTGCATCGCTTTCAAGGTTTTATGTTTTGTTTTTATATGCGAACGATAGATATTCTGCAAAACTACAGTTTTAAAGCTTTGTTTCCCGTATGTTTAGGCTGCTCCTGAATTGTCTTTGCCTGATTCTCGATCGAATTTCTCATTTTTCGATCTCCCTGTTTTTCCTCTTCCAATCCGCGATCCCGCCGAGCAGCTCCATGGTGTTGAAACCCATCTGGGCGAGCACAAAAGCAGCCTTTGCAGCAGTAAGGCAGGTCGCATCGTGCGAATATATTATTATCTTCTTGTCCTTCTGGAGCTTCCCTCCGGCTTTGGAGAGCTCCTTGTGCGGTATGTGCACTGCTGTAGGTATATGGCCGTCATCATACTCTCTCTTCTCGCGGACGTCGAGCAGCATATAATTGGGGTTCTTTGCCGCTATTATGCGCTCTACCGTGTCCGGATCTACCTCAAAATCCAGCTTTTCCTTAAAGTACCGCTCTGCCTCGTTCATCGCAATCATTAGCTTAATAGCATTAAATGGGGAAGTAATTAAGCCTTTTTGTATTTCTGGATTAGCGGCTTTTCCCTGGCTGCGCAATAATAGCTTATTATTAGTTTTTTGACAATCTGTATGGAGTGCCAGGGTGGCGGAATCCGGTAACGCGCCGGTCTTGAGTTTTGACTCCAGAGCTGATTCGTGATGCAAAAAAGGCAACCGGTGCCCGCAAGGGCTTTAGGGTTCAAATCCCTACCCTGGCGAACCTCATTGTGATGCGCTCCTTGAAGCTGAGAAAGACAAGGATGTCTCTGGCATTGCTTCCCGGTACCTCAAAAAATTGAAGTACAATGACAAATCGGATGTTGACTGCTCCCATTGCATAATCGATAATGCAGGTTAGTCGCAAACCTTTTTCAGAGCTTGTTGCCGCACTTGCTGCAGAACTTGGCGTTTGCGGGCATTCTAGCGCCGCAGTTGCTGCAATAAACATAGAGCCCCCCCTTCCTGTCGTCTGAAAGGTTGTCCTTCGTTGGCATTTCGTCTGATATCTTCCTATTGAGGAAGTCTGCGAGCGCTGCCGCATCCTTGTTGTTGAGGCCGTCTATCTCGCCTTCCTGCTTGCCTCTTTCGAGAAGGCCCTTGTCGCTGTCGAACCCTTTTACCCTTATGAATACTGATGATGATATCACCCCGTGCTCGAACCTGACGCTTGCTATCTCATCATACGGTATTATCTCGAAGTCCTTCCTTATGCCCATCGTGGTCTTGTTTATTATTATGACGCGCTTGTCTGTGCCTACCACGCTGGTTGGGGTTATCACCGAACCCCCCGGACCGACCCTCCTCTGCCTTACGGTGATCTCCACAACCTCGTCGGGCCACAGCTGGGTCCTTACCAGCTTTAAGTCCTCCTGATCTATAACCATAAAAAACCGCTTTTGACTCCATTTATTATTGTAGTAAACTTTTAATTATGTGCTTGTTGCATCAGATTATTGCGTGTTGGAATGATAAAATTGATAATATTTGATCTTGGCAATGTTATTGTCGAGTACAGGGATTACTGGTTTTTTGATTATCTGGCAAAAAGATTCAACTTAAACGGCGAAGACGTAAGAAGGGCTTTTTCGGGTCTTTCCGCAAAAACAGAAATTGGAAGGATGAGCACAGATGAGATGGAGAGAGTTGTAAAGAAAAGGCTTGGCATTAGGGGTTTCTTCCATTGGAGCGAGTTTCATAAGAAGCACTGCAGGCTGAACATTGGGGTTTTCAATCTGGCAAAGAGGCTTAAGAAGAGATACAAAGTTGTCATACTCACAAATGTGAGCAGGCGCAGCTATATTGCAAAGAGGAGGGATTTCATAAGGGAGCTCGGGGTTCGTACGTTTACCTCATTCAGGCTGCACATGATGAAGCCTGATCCAAGGATTTACAGACACGTACTTAAGACATGCGGCGCCATGCCCTCGGAGACGCTCTTCATCGACGATACGCCAATAAATGTTGCGGCAGCAAAAAGGCTTGGCATCCACGGCATAGTCTTCAAGGATTATGAGGGTCTGGTAGTGGAGCTCAGGCGACTTAAGGTACTGTAATCATATCGTCCGTTTTATGGTGAACTCTGCTATTGCCTTAAGCATGCTTTTTGCTTCGGAATCCGGGATCCTTGCGTCGATTTCTGCCCAGCTTTCGTGGACTAGCCTGTCGGCGAACTTCTCGGCATAATCTATGGATTTGTTGCGGTTGAGTATGCTTATCGCCTCTTTTATCAATGTTTGGTCTGCCGTATGCATCTTAAGAATTTCCACTATCCGTTTCTTCTCGGAATCGGTCCCGTTCTGTATGGAGTGTATTGTGAGCAGGGTCACCTTGCCCTCGCTTATGTCCTCACCTATCTCGCCCTTGCTTTCTGAAACTCCGCTCTCTGTTATGTTGAGTATGTCGTCCCGTATCTGGAAGGCGACCCCAAGGACTGCCCCGAAATTACCTAGGAGATCGATGATGCTCTGGTCGGCCCCCCCTATTATCGCGCCCGTCTGGAGGGCCATGCTCACTAGCGCCCCGGTCTTGTCGAAAGCAACCTGTAGGTAGTTGTCGACCGTCCTCTTTGATATGTCGACGAGTTGGTTGTGCCATGCCAGGTCAGTGCCTTGGCCCACTCCCAGCCGCTGCATGTGTATCGCATACATGTTGAGCAGTTTTATCTTAGTGTCTTCATTGATCTTCTTGCTGCTCAGTATCGCGTTCATTGGGAAGAAGAACATGAAGTCTCCGAGGTTCAGGGCTATGTCGAGCCCGTATTCCCTGTGTATGGATAGCGCGTTCCTCCTTTTTTCCGATTTGTCCTCTATGTCGTCGTGTATGAGTGTCGCGTTGTGCACTATCTCGGGTATGACGGAAAATTCTATGTAGTCTTCAGATCTCTTCCCTAACAGCTCCAATGCGACTAAGACGAGTGCGGGCCTCAGCCTTTTTCCTCCGCTCTCGAGAAGATGCCATGCAGGGTTAAGTATGGATTTGTCGATTGCCTCGTCATCATATATGTATGTGGTCCTGCCGAGTATGGTCTTCAAGTATTGGGGGGAGTTTTTGTCCCCGAGATATTCCTTGAGCTTTTCGTCTATCAGCTTTGCTTTCTCCTTGAGATAGACGACAACCTTCCCCTCTTCATGACCCATCCTATGACACCTGATGCAACAAGGTTATCTATTGAATCATAATCCTTTTTAAGCTATCATGCTATTTGATTAAGGGGAATAAAATGGCTTCGTCGAAAACGATGGAAAAACCTACAGCTGCGTTCGTGCTGACTCTGATTGGAGGCATAATAATCCTGATTGCTGGACTTGTCTCGATTGTCGTGGGGCTCCTTATTGGATTCATGCATGTCTCGTTCCTGCTTGTGGCATCTGGGCTTGTGGGGACAGCGTGTGGGGTTTTGGTGACTTTGTCGTCTGTATTAATGCACACCACTAAAAGCAGTGTAAGGAGCAAATGGTCGATAATAGCGCTTGTGTTTGCAGTGGTGAGCCTCTTTAACCTGGGCGGCTTCCTGGCGGGATTCATATTGGCGCTCGTCGGGAGCATAATTGGGCTGGTCCATAAGTAGCCTTTTAAAAGGTGTGAGAACATAGAAATCATTAAATATCTAATTAGACCAAATAACTATTGGGTTGCGTGAGCAGATGGATACATTACCTTTGTCGGGCGATTATTTCGAGATGGGTCATTATTACGGTAGCCTTTTGAAGAGCGTGGGTTTTGTCCCTCCGAGGGCCAATTCCGCCAATCTGAGGTTTGCCTCAGCGTCATTCCGTGACGTGAGGAGGTTTCTCCCGGAACTCGCTGAAGAGATAGAGGGCATTGGATTTGCGCTGAAGGGCAATTTTAGGGAACTTCTGGCGTTGGTGCTGACCACGAACGCGATTTCGAACGGGAGGTGCACTGTTTTTGCAGCCGGCAAGGGGCACACCCAGAACAGGAACGTCGTGCTTGCGAGGAACTATGACAAACATTACAGGCATAGCGGCAAGTACCTGAGATTCAAGACAGTGCCTAAGAATGCGCTTGCGAGCATAGCCAATACAGACATAATGGTGGGCCGCGAGGACGGAATGAATCAGGCAGGGCTTGCCATTGCAGGCTCAGAAGTGCCTTCAAAAAACGTGAAGCCGGGAATAATACACACGCTCCTTATACGGGGGGTGCTTGACAGATGCTCAACTGTGGATGAGGCTGTCGAACTGCTTACTAAAGCAAAACACGCGAGGGCCATGAATTACGTCATTGCGGACCGTTCAGGAAAATTCGCTTACTTGGAGGCCACCTCTGGAGCGACCAATGCGAAGGTGATGAAGGAGGGCTTCGTGGTTGCCACAAACCACTTCCAGAACAGGAGCATGATGGATTTTGAGGATGTATCGCAGAGGCAATCTGACACCTTTACAAGATCGAAGAGAGTGCAGAGCCTAATCGCCGGGAAAAAGAGCCTGCTTGACCACAACCTTGCGCTGAAGTTCTTGTCGGATCACAAGGAAAACGTCTGCGGGCACATAGAAAGCGTGGGCTTCAATACCGTATGGTCAACCGTATTTTCTCCGGCTGACGGCATAATCACGACATCTGACGGGCACCCATGCAATTCTCCGTACAGACAGTATAGGATATGAACCTTTTTCCTGTTACTGCTTCCTTGCGAGGACAGTCCCTTTCTTTACTGATGTGCGCAGCGTTATGAAAACCCCATCTGCCAGGATTGACCCTTCCCCTATGGTGGATCCGTCAAGTATTATCACGCTGTTGTATATCTCGCAATGTTCCTC
>CAYMJD010000042.1:0-6821 GCA_964390895.1 Microcaldota archaeon | reverse complement strand
GCGGTCCTCCATAACCTTTTCAGGATGGGTTACTGATGAGTTTTGTCCCAGACTCTATTATGCCAATAGGTATATATAAGAGTATGCTCATATATTAGTTATGCCAAAAGGATATAGTGCTTCTGAAACAAGTGTTCATTTCATGGGCTATCATTTCGTCTGGTGTCCGAAGTATAGGAGAAAGGTATTGGTTGGTAAAGTGGAACAACGACTAAAGGAACTGATAAAGGAGAAGGCAGGACGATTAGAGTGCAAAGTCCTTGCACTTGAAGTTATGCCAGACTATGTTCATCTCTTCATAGAAGGCAAACCTCTCCAAACACCTAACTACATAATCGGACAGATAAAGGGATACACCTCTCATCAACTAAGGGAAGAGTTTGCAGACCTACGGCTAAAACTTCCAACACTATGGACAAGGAGTTATTTTGTTTCAACATATGGGCATATTTCAGATGCTCTAATCAAGAAATACATAGACGAACAGAAGGGGATGTAATGGACAGGGCATACAAGTTCCGCATATATCCGACAAAGGCACAGGAGAAGATGATGGACACCCATAGATGGATTTCAAAGAACCTATGGAATGAGATGCTTGCCTTCTGCAAAAAGACCTATGAAGAAACAGGTAAATTCCCCACAAAGAATCAGCTTCAAATAATGGCAAAGGGAAGGGGAATGTATTCGCAATCAGCGCAGGACATATCACATCGCCTTTCAAAATCACTTTGGACGTTCATTCAGATGAGGAAGAAAGGGAAGAGAATAGGCTTCCCCAGATTCAGGAATATAGACAGGTCGAAATCAATATATTATCCGCAATTTGGGTTTTGGTTCGGAAAGAAATTGAAGGTCACTCCATTCGGCGAGATAAAGATAATAAAACACAGGGAAGTAGAAGGCGAGATAAAAACCCTTTCACTGAAACGTGAGGCGGCTGGAAGATGGTATGCGGTATTCATCGCTGAAATCCCAGATGCTGAATTCAATTCCAATGGCAAGGAAAAGGTCGGTATTGATTTGGGATTGAAGACGTTTGCGACATTGTCAAATGGGAAGAAATATCAAAATCCACATCATATAAAGGAATATGAAGACAGGCTCGCATTTATCCAGCGCAGACTCTCAAGGAAAAAACGTGGAAGTCGAAACAGATGGAAACAGAAACAGACGGTTGCAAGACTTCACGAAAAGGTGTCAAATACAAGGGCGGACACATTGCATAAATTATCCCGCAATCTTGTAAATTCATATTCCTTCATTGCATTGGAAAGACTCCAATCTCAGGGAATGGCGGAAAGGGGATATGGCAAGCAGATAAACGATGCAGGATGGGGGATGTTTGCGAATATGGTGGCATACAAAGCTGGAAATGCTGGGTGCCAGACAGTATTCGTGAATCCAGAGAATACATCAAAGACCTGTCATGTCTGCGGCAACATACAGGATATGCCCCTCAATGAACGGATATATCATTGTGAGGGATGCAATACAGAAACTGATAGAGATATAAACGCCGCAATAAATATACTTGCGAAAGCTACTGCGGGACACGCAGGAAGTAACGCTTGGGGAGATGACAAAAATGTTGTCTAAGAACCAAGAAGCCCACACCATTTATGGGTGGGAGTATGTCACTAAAGAGTGATTTAACGAACGCAGTAAAAGTTGCGAGTGATAAAGTGATTGAAAATAAAGAGGAGAAAACATACCTTATTTTTGTAGACCATAGGTTCAGCAGAATGGCTGAAAAGGAACTTCAGTCTGTTTTGCCGGAATGCAAGCTCGAACCATACAAAATCAATAATAACAACACGCTCAATACTGCCTTTTTCAAATTGGAAGCAGGACAGACACCAGAAGACGTGCCTGTAAAAATTAAGGGAGCGGCTTCATCGTTTGTCGATTTTGTAATGCCTGTAGATGCTATTATTGATATGGGAAATTTGATTGAGTACCAAAAAGTTGAAGATGCAATTTCCAGAGTGATTGATAACTACAAGTATCCATCATTCAAGATAGAAGTGAAAAAAATAGATATGCCACTTGATGAAACTGCCAAATCTATTGAAGTATGCTTGGGTGAAGACCTCGAAAGACGCGGATATAAAGCAGATCTTAAAACACCAAAAGCCATGGTATATGTAGTACTGCTTAGTACTTCTGTGATAATAGGACATGTAGATACCCAGATACAGAAAGATAATATTCTGGATTTATTCAGGCAATCAAGTAAAGAAGGGGGAGACCGCATCAACAGAGCAGAATTTAAGATAGAGGAAGCGGTAAGATTCTTTGGAATAGACCTTGGCAAGCACAAAATGGGTTTGGACATAGGGGCTGCGCCAGGTGGTTGGACTCACTATTTATCTCAAAACAGAATCAAAATGGTTGCCGTAGACAATGCTCTTTTGGATTACAGAAGAATAAGTAATGATAAAAGAGTTCTTGTTTTAGCGGATGAGATAAATATACCTCAAATTCAAAAAATAATAGAGAGTGAAGGTTTAAGCAAAAATGTTTCTGTTGAAGGAATTAAAAGCCAAAGCATAGACGTCAACAACTATGACATAGTTCACTTCAAGGCGAATATTGAACAGGATAGTAGAATTGAGTTGCTCAGAGGATTTGGTAAATTTGACATTTTAACTATAGATACAAACACATCGCCTTTGGAAAGTGCTACAATTGCCAACTCTTTGATTGAATTGCTTGACCCAGAAGCATCACTTATTATGACTACCAAATTAATGACAAAAGACTTTATCAAACATGCTTCCACTGTTGAAACAGAGCTTTCTAAAAGTTACAAGTCCGTACAGTTAAAGAAGCTATCGCACAATAGGAGAGAATTTACGGCATATGGGGTATTCAGTGGAAATTGAAGATGATAAGATTAACAGAATGAACTGCCACACCTAAATGATGTAGTGTGTGACAGGAAAACTGAAAGTCAGCCCCAGGAGGGGATCGAACCCTCAACCTCCTGTTTACAAGACAGGCGATCTTCCGTTGAGCTACCGGGGCGCTGATACACATCCGCCATGAAAGTATAAAAAGGTGGTTAGCCTGGGCTCACGCGCGCATGAAGAACGATGTATACCTCGCGACGCAGTCCCATGCCTTGAGGTACCTGCGTCATCCCGAGTGAGAACAGGTACTCAAGCACGCCGTTGTTCTTGTCGTAGACGAAGAGTATCAGCACGGCCATGGAGAGCATCATCGCGGGCAGCACGTCCAGCGGCACGCCTCAGAACGAACCCAGGAACTCTTTCCTGACCGTACTGTAATCAGGTACGGTTTTCATGAGCCTGGACAGCTCGATCCCCCACACGGCGCCTATCTCCCTAATTTTTCCCTTCAACACAGCCATGGAGAACCTCTCGTCGCTGTGCTTGCCGTATTCGAGCATCTTCCTCCTTATCAGCTTGCTGTCCTGCCTCAGCCCGTACTTCCTTGCCAGGAGCCATGCGTCGTACAGGTCCCTCGCCATGGGTCTTGTCCGCTCCATGATGGACTTCACCTTGTCCGCCAGGAGCTCCTCCTTTGCCGCGACCGCGGCCGAATACGGCCCCAGATCCTCGTAGACCGGTATCCTGTGCAGCGTGTCCGGCTCCATCAGCGGCCTCTCGTACGTGTTCACGTCCACCTTCACGGTCTGTTTCGCCTGCTCGTTCCCTGCGAGGCCGTATATCGGGCCCTTCACCTTGAGGTCGTACCTCACCATGTTCCTGTAGGCCTTCTTCCTGTAGTCTGTGCTGTACCGCATGCCGAGCGCCTTGATCGCCGCCTCTATGCGCGCTTCCGCGCTGCCATCAGGATTGGTTAGGACGAAATCCAGGTCCTCGGAGAACCTCCCTGACCCGTAGAACTTGGATATCGCTGTGCCGCCCCTGAAGACAAGCCTACCGCCTTTTCCGCTGCAGAGCCCGGACAGCAGGAGCTCCTGCAGGTAGTCCTTCTCCGCGTGCTCCGGTTTCACCAACCCGAGCAGGTCAGCGTATCTCCTCCACTTCCCGATCTCATACTCCAACGGGTCCATACCCAATCGCCTCGTATAATCCATCACCCTCTATGCCCGCGGCCCGGCACGCGGCGCTCAGCCTCTTCAGCAGCACCGCGGAATCCATGCGCAGGGCAGACTGCGCCAGCGCCTCGGCGTCGAGCTTGCCGTCCTCGCGTGCGGATGACAGCGCTTCGACGATGTACCCGAGCGGCGGGTTGCGCATGTAAAGCGAATCGACTATCGCTTTCTCGACGTGCGCCACGAATGCCCCAGTTTCCTTGTCCCTGTAGAAGCCGAAGAACCTCTTGCAGTCCAGCCTTATGAAGTTGACGGAGCTGCCCCCGATGTCGCGCACCTCTGGATGTTCCCTCAAGGCCATGACATCTATGGTAGTGACGTTCTGCGTCGTGATGTCATGGAACCTGAACGCGGAGAAGAGGCTGACGTACGACGGCCGCACGATGTTCGACGCGACCGCGTACACGCTCGTGCCCTTTACGTAATACTTGCCCCGCTCTACCCTCATGATCCTGCCCTTGTCGAACAGGCGCCCCAGGAAGAGGGCGGTATACTTGGTGCCCTTTCCGAGCATCCGCGCTGCGTCCTGCGAGGCGAACACTGGAGTATCCTGGCTCCTGAGCGCGTCCATGAACTCTTCCGATTTCATGGCTGTACATGGACTGCACAAATATATAAATCTATCCATAGATATCTATCAAAATTGATAGATATACACATATAGAATACAGTTACAAAGACCTATATTCGAAACTGGTTAGGTAGATGAAAATAACATACCAATCTAGGTATTGTCGCATTTTCGGTTGGTATTCCGAGGTGTCGCATTCGGTTGGTGGGCAAATGAGCGACATTTATGTCATTTATTTGGAACGAATGGGCATCAGCTTTAAATGCTTAACTTTGCATTTCATAGTGAAAGCTTTTCAGTCAGGTGATTTGGTTGGTGTTGGTTTGGCTCATCCTAAAACGATAAAGGTAAAACTAGCTGGGAGGATAGTCCAAGACCATAAAGTCGATATTGGAGAGCTTGGTAAATTTCTTACCAACTTCCAAGATTTGATACAGAACTTTATGCTTGTGCAACACCCTGATGCTAAACTGGCTAAAGATATAAAGGCCAGTTCTAAGATTTATCTTAAGAGGATTACTAAAGGTAGTGCAATACTCAATCTGGAAAGTTCTGGGCAAGCGGCCTTATTGGGCGGCAATCCAGTAATAGATGCTTATGATGCCGCAGTCTCAATGATTCAGGACATAAATATTAATCCAGTAGCGGCGAGAATTGATTTAAATAACCAGTTCGCTCTATCAAATCTGAGATTAAAGACCGAAATAAAACTCAATACTATGTTTACAAACAAGTATGAAATTGGTTTTGGTTTCGATAGCAGATTTATCAAGCCTAAAAGCTCAATGGGTGCACATATCTCAAAATGGATTACCGAAGACTGTAAAAAAGGGACATCTGAGATACAAGGGGTTATGACAGGAATCGAAATCGACGAGCCCCACTATCTTACAGTTACTACTGCTACTGGCCAAAAAATCAAGTGCCTCTACGACAGAACAAATGAAGACAAGATAATAGATGATTACCTGAAAAAGCCAATCATCATAAGAGGAATTGCCATAGGTAAGGTAAAGAGCATCAAGATAAAGGATATTATCGATATAAAGAATTGGTCATCATCCTCAATATCAGAAGTTGGAAAATTCAAGTTTAGGAATCCAGTAAAGATGGGGGTAGATTTCGAAAGCGATGATGTATGGTGCTTGAAAATAGAATTGCTGAATTGCTATGGGTGCGGATATAGTTATAAGGAGGCACTTAAGAATCTGGAACTCTCTATAGAAGAGAAAATAGATATTTATGTTACGAAATCTAAAGAGAGCGAATTGACTGATAAAGCCAAAGCCATTAGGAAAACCTTATCTGAGACATACCTTAGTGATTGATTGAAAAAACTGAAAAAACGAGAGATAGTCAATGCTCTCACTAAAAAGGGTTTCGTTATGGATGCAAGCGGCAGGCATATACGACTCTTCCTTATGGTAGATGGAAAGAAGGTGGGAATCAATACAATGTTATCTCACGGTGGTGGGGAACCAAGAGAAACTCTATTACACCAAATAAAGAATGAACTCGGATTCAATGATTGTGGCGATTTTGAAAGGTATGTTGAGTGCAGTATGAGTTTTGACGAATACAAAACTTATCTTACTAAAATCGGTAAAATTTAATTTTGGTAATATCATTCATCGTGCAATATCGTTCCTGTTGCGAGATAGGTATAGAGGGTGTCATAGCCTACCCCTATCTCGTCCGCTATCTGTCCTATCTTCTTGTGCGCCATCAGACGCTGGATTATCAGGAACCTGTTCTCTTTCAGAATGATTTGGTTCTTTGTTGCCATGATACCACTTAGCTGCTAAGCTTTATCAAGCTTAGCCACCTGTTCCTGTCGTTCCCAATGCTGATGCCAGCTACCTCTGATGGCGTTAAGCCGTTGAACGTCATGTGCGGCCTCACGAAGTTGTAGAACGTTTTCCAGTTCTCTATGTATCGCTCGGCAGTCGGGCCGCTCTTTAGGCCACGTATTACCTTGTCGCGCTCACGATAGGTCGCATGGTATCTCTCTACGACTTGGTTGTCCATCTTGTGCCTTGCATGGTAGAGAACCCTGTCGTTTTCCTCTCTCGTCATGTAGCGGTGCATACCTGCAAATTCTCTCTTAACGGCCTTTATGTAGAACGGCCCCTTGTC
Organism: Microcaldota archaeon; assembly: GCA_964390895.1. GTDB lineage: Archaea > Micrarchaeota > Micrarchaeia > Micrarchaeales > Micrarchaeaceae > A-MIC-10. The sequence goes on along the minus strand of CAYMJD010000042.1, from coordinate 27 downwards.
CGTCGCTATCTCCAACGGCCTCTGCGA
>CAYMJD010000041.1:0-6823 GCA_964390895.1 Microcaldota archaeon | reverse complement strand
AATGAACTCGTTGTCGACATGGTAAACTTTGCCCAAGAGCTCACACCCATCGAGCTTAGGAGGGCAGACGGATAAGCACAAGCTTGCCGAGGCAAAGACCTCAATTTGCATTGGGGTTCCATTGGTGCATAAATTGGCTACAAGCAGACAGGAAAAACCAGTAAGCGGTTCCCAAACAGGTATAAGACCCCAAACGAATAGGTTAACCATGTGTTTCTGTAGACGGATTCTGGACTGGGTCGGCGATGTTTTCATCATTGTTGATAATGCGCTTCGGCCTTCTGCCGCCGCGCTTCGCCTGCTTTTGCAGCTTAGCATTGGCGAACTCTATTGAAAGGTCTTCGTTCGCATCCCTGTTCATCCATTCCTTTATGTAGAGCGCCATGTTCCTCAGCGGCTTCGAGAACCTGTCTGTCAACGCATAGGCATTGTCCTCATGCTTCAATAGCCCTATCTGGACCGCATAGTCGAGATACCGCTTTGCCGTGGCTATCGGTATCTCGTTCGGGACTTCCTTCAACTTCAGCTGCCCCTTCTTCTTGACTTCCAGAATAAGGGTGGCAAACCTGTATGCCTCTGTATCGTTGTCGAAGAAGATCCTTGCCACCTCGCGTATGCTCGGGTTCTTGAGCTTCTCCTTCAAAGGAGCGTCCTCGAACTCCCAGTATTTTATTGACATTCTATCAATATACTCTCTAATCCAAGTTATTTAATTTTATCTCGCCAGAGACGAAATCTCTTTTTTTATGGCTTCGCATACCTCTGCCGCGCGCTCCCCGCTCTTATATGGATACCTCGGCCAGAAGAAGCCCCTGAGCCCATCCTCGAAGCGCCTTGGCACTACGTGGATGTGCAGATGCGGAACGCTCTGGCTCACGTTGTTGTTTATCGCTATGAAGGTTCCGTCTGCGTCCATGGCGCGCTCCACGCCCATTGATATGAGCTTTACGTTCGAAAATATTGGGTCTACAAGCGTTTTAGGCAATTCCTCGAATGTCCTGATGTGCTCCCTTGGGACTATCAGCACATGCCCCTCGAACACCGGCTTGTCGTCCAGAAAAGCTACCGTAGTATCGTCTTCGAAGACCTTGTGGTTCTTTATGCTGCCTTCTATTATTGCGCAGAATGTGCATTGGCTATCTATGGACAGTTTTCCCTGCATGTGCAGACTACTCGAACAACCTATTTAACCATTAAGCTTGTTCCCTTACTGGATAGGAATTCCGACAGAGGCACAATAGAGAGATTGTCTGACTCGAACCTTTTGTAGCAGCTGGCCTTTGAATCGTTTGCAATGAGTATCGTCCTTGCAAAGCTTTCCTTCCTCTTTTCAAGCATCTTTGCTGTTTCCGGTGCTCTTTTCTTGCCGGTTTCGTATTCTATCGCGACCCTTCCGTTGCCTATGTAGGCTATTATGTCCGGGCCCTTGCCTCTCGTAACAGAGTGCCTTATGCCGATCTCGGAAAGCACTGAGGAAATCCGCTTGACTGAAAGCTCGTGCTCTAATGAAAGGGCCTTGTTGCGCTTCATTATCCATGTGTCGCCATCAGCCGGTATGCTCTCGAAGGATGTACTGCCCTTTATCTCTTCGAGCGCTTCCTCTGATACTGCTTCAGAGAGCCTGCTTTCTGCTATCGGCTTCCTGGCCAACGACATGGCAGCCGCGATTCCCTCTTCAAGAAGGCGGCCGCGTGTCCCTTTCCCCTGCGGCCTTGCTTCTGGCGTATTGACCACCAGCGCGTCGTTCAGATAGCTGACAACTATCGCGTGGTGCTTCTTCAGCTTTTCCAGCATGGATTTGACCGCGGCTGCTTTTGTGTTGTTTCCCCTGGCGATCGTGCTGCCTATGTAGCTTATCTCGCCTGGTTCGTTGGTGTGGAAGGCAATGAATGTGGATGCGTTGGCGACTATCTCTTTGGGCAGCACAGTGGCGCTGTTTGACACGAGTATGACTGCGAAGCCGAACTTCCTGCTCTCGCTAACGAAGCTGCCTATTAGCTGCGAGGCTTTTTCTATGAGAAACCTGCTCTCGTCTATGATAATGTATGTCCCTATGCCCCTTTCCCTGTCGCTCCTTTTCATAGACGAATAGAGCCTTGTCACAAGTTCGTGCATGTATACGATCTTCGCCTCCATGCTGTCTATGCCTGAGAGTGAGAACGAGTTTATCCCTTCCCTTAGGCTGTCTATGCTTATGTGCGTGCCGACTGGCACGCTTTTTGAGAGCGAGTTCAGCCTCTGCCGTATGTGCTCCAATCTGTTCCTTTCCCCCTGCGTCCTGGCGTTCCTTATGAATATCGAGAATTCGTTTAGGAGGTCGTGGATCGTTGGTTCCCTAGTTAGCGTATTAGAGCGCATGTCTGTGCAGCATTTCCTGTACGTATAGAAGAGGGCCTTGTTGAGGTCCGCCTTCTGGAGGTACCCGAGATTGTACACGTCTGAGATGAGTCCGGTCAATTCTTCCATTCTTTGTGGTATCGTCATTCCGTCTAGCGAGAGGATATTGATGTTGCTGTACAGCGCGTTCAGCGCCCTGCCCCCGAGAGACCTGACGAGCTGCTCGTGCTCGTTGTGGCCATCGAATATTATGGCGTTCTTACCGGAATCTGCTATGTCCCTTATCATGCCCTTCAGCAGTGTCGACTTTCCGTAACCAGATGAACCCACTATAAGGATGTGCGCGTTGGCTTCCCTAGTTGGATGTATGAAGAGCTTTCCGCGCTTCCATTTCCAGAGGTACTCGAATCGCTGTGAGGACGTTATGAGCTTCCCGTTGAAGTGCAGCTCGGGAACAAGCGAGGGCCTGAGGCTGCTCCTTATCCTTCCTATGAAGATCCTGAATTCCTGGTCGTTTTTGAAAAAAGACCCGACCAGTTCCAGCATTCTGCTTTTCAGATGGTTTATAATTCCCAAATAAGCACCCAGCTTTGCGGCATGGGCGTAGTAGTGCAGTTGATCAAAAAGGAGATGGAGGGAGGTCCATCTCGAGTCCGTTGCTGGTTTTCCTGAGCGTGGCGCTGCTTATTGAGCTGCAGTCTATCCTTGCGTTCACCTCGTAGGATATGCCTATCCCTTCCCATGCATAGGCCCTGCATGCGGAGTATGCCCGCACAGCATCCTCCACTACCCCAAGAAGCCCTTCTGCTACGCCTTCTTCTGTTTCTTCAGAGATGTGCTCGTCGTGGCAAGCCTCCCTTATCATTGCCTTCAGAGCCGCTTTTGTGATTGAAGTCGCTACTTTCGTCTGTCTTGTTGTTTTTGTCTCTTCCACTCTATCACCCAGAGGATAAGGCACCCGCTGCCGCAGAACTCACGTTCTACCTTTTTTATATAGCGCCGGTTGCGCTTTTCCTTATGATGTATACTCAAGTAAATTATTTATACTTTGCTAAAATGTTTTTACTGTAGTATATTATGCTTGGTTTTGGGGCATTTGGAGATGGCGTGCTGGTTTTGGCTTTCCAAATGCTTTTGTGCCTGTTTTGCTCCTTATTTATTGCTTTCCTGTCAATTCTGAAATATGAAAAGCGCTGGACGGAGGGCATCGTCAAAAAAGAGGATTCTGCTTGATATGCTTGGGCAATTCAGGTCTGGGATAATGGTGGTGGAGGGGGCGCATGATGTGTCAATGTTCAAATCGTTTGGAGTACATGCATTAACGTACTATTCAGTAATGACTGGGGAGATCTTGGTTTCGAAAAAATCAGTATACATTGTAATGGACAACGATAGGGGAGGCATTGACAAGGCTGACAAGCTAATCTCGAGAATCACAGAGCTTGACAGCTCTGCGAAGATAGATGTCAAAACAGGCCCGCGCTTCCTTAAGATGATAGGAGTTAAGGCTGTTGAGCAATCCAGGAAGCCGCTTGAGGATATACTGGAATCTTGATGTTTACTAAAGTAAATAAATGTTTATTAAAGGAAAAGCTTATAGATTTTCCTTTTCATTATTCTAGTGCTGGGTTGTTGTTCCCAGCTACCCAGAGGTAAGGCGGCCCTGCCGCCTTTACCCTCTGCTTTTTATTTTTTGGGATTAAGGGTATTCTGGGGATTAGCTGGATTACTCTCTGGAGTGCCCTCTATGCGGATCTGCGTATCCGAGTGGGTACAAATCGCAGATATGCAAATGCGGGGGAATACTAGAGGTTGCTTACAAAAGGCGGATTAGCACGCCAAGGGAGAGCGGCTCTTTCTGGGATTTTGAGGCCTTGCTTCCGAAATCGGAGTATAGGCATTATCTGCTCGAGTCTACGCGGCTGGCAAAGGCGGTTGAGGGAAACCTCTGGCTGAAGCTTGAATTGGAGAACCCGACAAGGTCATTTAAGGACAGGGGATCTGTGGTTGAGATAGCGAAAGCTTCGGAGTACGGGTATAATGAGGTTGTCTGCGCCTCTACCGGAAACATGGCTTATTCGATAGCTTATTATGCAAGGCTTTCAGGCATCAAGGCAAAGGTTTTCATAAGCAACAACGCGAACAGGGACAAAGTGAGGGACATACGGGAGACGCACGACGCAGACATAACAAGGGTAAACGGGGATTTCGGCAAGGCGCAACGGCTTGCGATCAGGTACTCTGAGAAGAACGGTGCTTTCCTTGCCGGGGATTATTGCTATAGAAAGGAGGGCCAGAGGACGATAGCCTACGAGATTATGGGCCAATTGAAGGATGCGACGCACATAATAGTGCCGGTAGGGAATGCGACATTGCTGAGCGGCATGCTCAAGGCCTTGGATGAGATGCAGAAGGCGAAACGCCTGACGCGGCTGCCAGAGGTGGTTGGCGTCCAGTCTTCCCTCTGCGCTCCGCTCTTCAAGGCTTGGAAAAACAGGGCTGCATTGAGGTACGAGCTTCCGAAAACGAAGGCTGACGCAATAGCCGTGGGCTTCCCGACATTCGGAATTGAGGCGTTGGAGCGCTTATATCTGTTGAAGGGAAGGATGATTACGGTCAGCGATGCTGAGATGGTCGGGGAGCAGAAGGACTTCTACAAAAAGTACGGGCTTGTGGCAGAGCTTGCCGGGGTTGCTGGCATGGCGGCATACAGAAAACTTGGTATAGGGAAGGGAGCGAGGGCGGTTTCAGTGGTAAGCGGGGGCAACATCTGAGTTGCGGCTATGCGGCCTTCGAACCCTTTATATTCCTTTTTTGAGAGGGTATTGCATGGGATTGCCGAAAGCGGTTTCAGAAACGTTCGAAAAGCTGAGAAGCAGGCACAAGCATCTCGGAATCTCTGTCATAAACGGGAAGTTCTACGTTTCTGCAAGCACGAAGCGCCTTGTCAAGGCCACAGGGGCATACAGGACGTTCTCCCTGTATATGGGAAGGATACTTGACGACGGGGCATTCATAGAGGCCAGGCACAGGAAGGCGGGGACTGCGGCCAGTTCTGTCGAGGCGCTGATAAAGTCAAGGACAGGAAGCGCGGACAAGGGCACGGAAGCCGCATTAGACGATGCAGACAGATATATACTGGAATCGCTTAGCACTGACGCGAAGAAATCTGAGATAGAGGTTGCGAGGGAGCTTGACATGAGCGCCGCGATGGTCAATTACAGGATAAAGAAGCTTGAGAAGGAGTTTGGGATAAGGTACATGGCAGAGGTGCCTACTTCTGCGTTCGGGTTTTCGAGGTTCGCTGTTATGGTAAAGTTCAGGGGCACTGCCCCGAATCCCGCATTGATAAGGGAGGAACTTGGAAAGAGCCCATTCGTTAATGTGGCGCTCATGACAAAGGGTTCCTATGACCTGTTCATGATAGTTGTTGCGGAGAACACGCTGAAGCTGGAGGCGTTCATCTATGCATTGAGGACCTCTGACACTTTTTCTCCCTATAGGTCTGTATGGAACGTAAGCTACCTGGGGCTTAGGTACGGCTTCATACCGTTGAGGGAAAGCTTCTTCAATACATTGGAAAGCCATGTCTGGCGCAGGTCAAGGGAAAGCCCCTCAAAGCTGCCGAACCAGCTGCTCGAACGCGAGTACATAGTGCTGAAGGAGCTGAGCCTTGACGGATCCCGGGAGTTCTCAGAGATAGACAAGAAGTATGGTTTCGGAAAAGGGGCATCGCAGTACACGTACCACAGGCTAGTCGAGAAAGGGATGATAAGCAGGATAACTATAGCGATGGATAGGCCTCCATTGAAATACGTGGCGTTGCTGCATTTGGACCAGATAAACATGAGGCGCTTCGCAGAATCCAGCAGGGGGCTTTTCCTGGACAGGATAGGTTACAGTGAAAACCCGATTGACAGGTATACTATTGCGGGAGATTTCGGTTCTCCTTATGGAATCTTCCTCATGGCTCCGATATCAGATGACAGCGGACTCTATGCTATTGAGAGGTCTGTCATGGCTTCTGTCAAGGGAATTAGGATACGGTCGTTGGTGGTTACAGGCGTTGTGGCGGGGAGGCTGGGCTTCAGGAAGTTCGACAATTCTAAGAGTGAGGCTTATGCAGCCCTGAAAGAGCGATACAAGTATTCAGAGGATGAACTGCAAAAAATCATGAATAAAAATAAGCCATAAGAAAAGCTGCCCTGCAAAGCAAACGGTCAGTATCCGCCTGGTCCTTCTCCAACCATTTAATCACTTACGCTTTCAAGTCTCTGTAAAGGCTTAAAAGGCTTTTGCAGGGATTCGGAGAGCGCCGTCGCGACTGCAAGGCAGGGATAATAATAAATATCATTTAAGTGATTATTACCTATGAACCCTGGAAAGCTTGTAGTGATAGAGGGGATGGACGCTTCTGGCAAGGAAACCCAACCAAAACTCTTAATTTCAGCTCTTGGTGGGATGGGCATTAAGACTGCTTATTTTG
>CAYMJD010000040.1:0-6904 GCA_964390895.1 Microcaldota archaeon | reverse complement strand
GACGGGCTTTAAGCTTCCAACGAAGCGGTGAAAGGGAATCTTCTTGGTGCGGTCTGCCCCTCCAGACGCGAGCCTGTTTATTATGCTAAGGCCTTCCACCTCGTTTTTGCTCCCGCTTTTTTCTATGTTCTTTATTATCTTGTCGGCTACTTTCGATGAATTCCTTTACAACCCCATAGACATTATCGCCTTCGGTGATCCTCCCGTTCATTGTGCGCTCCTTAACAACACCTTCAAACAGTGAGGAGTCTTTGAGCGCTTTGGCGAGCCCGCCCAAATCAAACTCGCACTTGTTCCCGCATACGCAGGTAATCTGGTTTTTATTGAGCAGTATCGCGTATTCTCCCTCATTGCTCTCCACGTATCTTTTGGCGAACTTGTAAAAATTGCCTACGTCCAAATCGCCATAGTAGAATAGGCGCTGACCTGCATTCAACATCGCATAAAATAGATCCTTCAATTCCCCCTCCAAATCCTTATTCCTCTTTTCTGCCTGCGCGTATTTCGCCGCTATCTCGCCGGGGTTGAAATTGCGCGCAATGCCCTGCTCAATCGCCCCGGCATTCATGTTGAGAAGATAATCGATTGCCTCTTCACCCACCACGAACTCTATCCTTGTCCGCCCTTCAGGGTAAGATACGCTTTTCAGAGCGAATGCCTTTATCTGGAGAACATTATCGACATGTTGACGCTTGCACATGGCGAAGTCGTAATCTCCGATCTTTACAAGCCTGAGAGAGTCCTTGCTCTCCAGCCTCTCCTCGTACACCCTCACTTTCGGGAACTTCCCCTTCGCATCGCTAAGAGTGTTGAAGAATTCTACATTCACCTCAAGGCCTTTTGACAATGTTCTGTTCGCTGCTAGCTCCGCCTTTGAGAGTGTCTTGCTTTCTATTCTCTCTTTAAATATCGCTCTGCCTACCGGACCATTCTCAGTGTCTACTTTGAGCACGTGCAGCTCTACGCCTAGATTTTGTAGCGCTCTTGCGAATATGTGCTCGGCCGTATGTAGCTCTTTTTCTCCCATGCAAAACAGGCATAGAACACAGCAAAAGTATAATAATTTACATCTCAAGATTCTACCATGGAAGAGAAGGAGTTTGAGAGGCTGCTCGGCGTATGCAGAATACACCTCAGCGATCCAGAAAAGGAAAAGATGAAGAGGGAGATAGACGAAGTGCTTGATTACTTTGACAAAATTGAAAGGATAAAATGCGACCTTGAACCGGCATACCAGCCTATCGATCTGCCAGAGCAGCTCCGTGAGGATGTGGTAAAGGATTGCGAAGACGCTGACATGATTTTGAAGAATACGAAAACGTATAGATTCTACATCGTTGGGCCGAAGGTATGAGGAAGATAAATAGCATAGAGCACTTTAAGGAGGCACGTCCTGGCGAGGAGTATTACATGAATCTTATCTCTGAGCTCTCAGAACTTAACAAGGAGCTCGGCGCGTTTAACAACATAAACGCTTCAGTAAAAGGGGGCTACCCTCTCAGCGTAAAGGACAACATATGTGTAAAGGGCGTAGAATCTACCGCTTCGTCGAAGATCCTCAAAGGCTATATCCCTTCCTTCAGCGCAACAGCGGTAGAAAGACTCCTGAACAGGGATTTTGGTTTTATCGGCAAGACCAACATGGATGAGTTTGGCTTTGGCAGCTTTGGCATAAACTCAGAAAGGATTGCGAGGAACCCTTTCGATAGGGAGCGCGTTCCAGGAGGCTCGAGCGCGGGTGCCGCGATAGCCGCATCGGTTCTTAAGTATCACATCGCGCTTGCTGAATCTACTGGCGGTTCGATCGCCGCACCGGCATCGTTCTGCGGCGTTGTGGGCTTTACGCCTACCTATGGCCGAGTTTCGAGATATGGGCTTATCGACTACGCGAGCTCTTTGGACAAGATTGGTGTGATAGGAAGGAGCGCGAGCGATGTAAGATACGCCTTTGAGATAATAAAGGGAAGCGACGACTACGATGCGACGTGCATTGATGTAAATGAAGGAAAAAGAGAAGCGGCCAGAGAGCTGTTCGTGATCGAGAACCTTTTAAGCCCTCTCAATGAGGATGTGAAGAAAAGCTTTTTTAAGACCTTGGAAAGGCTTTCGGGAATGGGGTATAGGATAAGGGAGATAAAAATCAATGACATCGAGAACGCGATACCGGTTTACTACATAATAGCCATGGCAGAGGCCTCGACAAACCTGGCGAGGTATATGGGTTTCAAGTATGGCAGCAGGGTTGAGGATTTCTCAAAGAACTACAATGATTTCTTCACAGAGGCGCGAGAACTGTTCGGCGTGGAGGCGAAAAGAAGAGTGGTCCTTGGAACGTACGTCAGGAGCGCGAGCGTTAAGGAGAGGTACTACTACAAAGCGCTGCAGATACGCAGATTGATCGGCATGCGCCTTTCAGAGCATCTGAACAACGGGTTAATTATACTGCCGACAATGCCAGTGCTTCCGCCTAGGATAAGCGAGGTCTCTAAACTCAGCCCGCTTGAGAACTATATGGTAGACATACTCACAGTTCCTGCCAACCTCGCGGGGATGCCGCATGTCTCCTTCCCTACAGACTACATAAACGGCCTTCCGGTGGGAACCCAGGTGATAGGCGCGCCCTTCATGGAGCAGCAGATTCTTGCTTTCGTTGAGGAATGGGAGGGGGTTTTCGATTACAAATTCAAATATAATTTAGGATCTCTATGAGGATAGGATTAGAGGTGCATGTGGCGCTACCAACAAAGAGCAAGCTCTACTGCAGCTGCAGGACATATACGGAAGAACCTAACAGCTCAATATGCCCTATCTGCATGGGCATGCCAGGCTCCAAACCGAAATTAAACAGAGAGGCGCTCCGTCTCGGGCTCGCTGTTGCCTTTGCGCTCAATTGCGGTATAGGGGGGAAGACGAGTTTCGTGAGAAAGGTTTACTTCTACCCTGACCTGCCGAAAGGCTATCAGATATCGCAGCTCTACAATGCTGTGGGGCAGAAGGGATTCTTAGAGACGGAAGGTAAGAGGATCAGGATAAGGAGGGTTCAGCTTGAGGAGGATCCTGCAAAGATCATAAGGGGAGAAGACTATACGCTCTTGGACTTCAACAGATCCGGAACGCCGCTGCTAGAGATTGTTACGGAACCCGATATAGAAAGCGAGGAGGAACTCAGGAATTTCAATGCGGAGCTGCGCAGCGTACTATACTATTTAGGTATAGACATAGACAAGGAGATGAAAGCGGACCTCAATATCTCTCTTTCAGAGTCGAGAGTCGAGGTAAAAAACATAACAGGGATAAAGAATCTGATTGACGCTGCCAGATACGAGATAGAAAGGCAGAGCGCTCTGCTCGCGCGAGGCGCGGAGCCTAAAGTAGAGACCAGAAGTTATATTCCAGAATCGATGAGGACTGAGCACAGCAGGGAGAAGGAGACTGACGAGGAATACGGTTACATCTTCGAGCCTGATCTGACATTCTACTCTACAAACATGGAGTTTCCCAAGCCCGTGTTTGCAGGCAAATTGGCAAGGGAGTATGCAGAGAGGTATAACGCGAGCGAGAAGACATTGAGGGGGATCATCGCATACGACAGGGATGCGCTCGGGCTGTTAACCGCAACAGCGGGAAGGCACAGCATGCAGGACATAATCGCTTCCCTGGAGCTGCTCAAAAAATATAAGGCGCATATGTCGGTAGAGAGATTCACGAGGCTCATAGGGCGGGTAGAGGGCAAAAAGGAAGTGGGCAAGGAGGAGATCAAAGCGATCTCTGAAGGGAAGAGGGTTGAGCTCGCCAAGCGCGTAAGCGAAGAGAAGATAGCAAAGGCGATCAAGGCGATGTTGGACTCTAATCCGAAGCTTATGGAGGAAATGGAGAAAAACCCTAAAAGCATCAACATGATTATAGGCAGGGTCTCGAGGGAGACCGGAGCCTCTCCAAGAGTCGTTGCAGAAGTTGCAAAAAGAAAAGTTTCGCATTATAGACGGAAACGATAGCGGGGGCCTTCCTTGATTCGTGCGGCAAATATAATGCGGGCTATAGGACTGCACAATCTGCCTAAAAACATTTGCTGCGAATATCTGTTGATATTATGGACGTGGTAAACTGCGGGGGGATAACAAAGAGCCATGTAGGGAAGGAGGTGAAACTCTATGGCTGGTGCAGGCTCATAAGAGATCATGGTTACAAGCTTTTCATAGACCTCGCTGACAGATACGGCAGCACGCAGCTGCTTTTCGCTGGGGAGGAGAAGAGGCTTGCGGATGAGGTGGGCAGGGAGTATGCGGTAGAAGCTGTTGGAAGAGTCGAACTGAGAGATGCTGAGACTGTGGACAAAACGAATCCCACAGGGGAGGTTGAAGTCAAGGTTGAAAGGCTGAAAGTTATCGGCAGATCGAAGTTGCCCCCGTTCGAGATATTTACAGAGAAGAAGAGATTCGTTGCAGAGGAGGACCTTAGGCTTAGGTACAGGTATTTGGATATTAGGAGGGGAAAGATGCTCGGCAACATACTCTTCAGAGACAATGCCACTAAGGCGATAAGAAGGTATTTCTGGGACAACGGCTTTCTTGAGCTTGAAACACCAACGCTTGTAAAGGACACATACGAGACTGGATCCAGGACATTTCTCGTGCCCTCAAGAATGAAAAAAGGCGCATTCTTTGCATTGGCGCAGTCGCCCCAGATATTCAAGCAGCTCTTGATGATAGGGGGCTTGGGGAGCTATTTCCAGATTGCAAGATGCTACAGGGATGAGGATCCGAGAGAGGACAGGCAGCCTGAATTCATGCAGATAGATCTTGAAACCTCCTTCAAGGACGAGCGGTACATAAAGTCGCTGATAGAGGGGCTTATGAAGAAGCTGTTTTCCGAGACGGTCGGGGTGCAGCTCAAAACTCCATTCGCGCGCATGAGTTTCGATGATGCGATGCATAAATATGGAAGTGATAAGCCTGACCTGCGCTTCGGAATGGAGCTGGCAGACGTTACGGAGGAACTGGCGCGCTCGGACTATAAGGTTCTGCGGCGCGTGCTCTCTAATGGAGGCAAAGCCTACGCGTTCGCCATTGAGGCGAAATTTGACGGTGAGAAGGGCGCCTTCGCCACTAATGACGCCCTGAGGCTGATAGAGGAGGCGAAGAGGCTGGGCCTTGGAGGCCTTACATGGCTTTACATAAAGGACGGTAGGCTGCATTCCAGGCCTGAAAGCATAGCGCAAAGCCTGAAAGAAGCCGAGGCAACGCTGATTAGGAAGATGGGGAAGAAAGAGGGCAGCATAATCATAATAGGGTCGGACATGTCCGAGGCGCTTCTTCTCAATGTTATGGGCAGGCTGAGAAGGAATGTGAGTGTAAAGATGAAGTATTTTACGAGCAGATTCGCGTTCGTTTGGATTGAGGAGTTTCCACTATTTGAAAAGGACGATGTGACAGGCAGGCTTAAACCTTCGCATAATCCATTCACCGCGCCGAGCGATGATACGGCCAGATACATGGACAAGGAGCCTGAGCGCGTAATAGGACGCCAGTACGACCTTGTCCTCAACGGCTATGAGATTGGCGGAGGCTCGATAAGAATAAACGATCCTGAACTGCAGAGGAAGGTCTTCAGGATTATAGACATAAGCGAGGGGGAGATAGAGAAGAGCTTCGGCTTCATGCTCGAAGCATTGTCTTATGGGGCGCCAGCTCACGGAGGAATAGCGCTCGGCCTCGATAGGTTGCTCGCCGTTATGAAGGGCGAAGAGAACATAAGGGAGTTCATACTCTTTCCGAAGAACAAGAAGCAGGAGTTGCCTGTTGACGGATCTCCGACACAAATCCCGGAGAAGAGGCTGAAGCAGGATTACGAGATAGGCCCCGCATTCTGATGCTGGCACGCGGTTTATGCGCCCCACTGTCCAGAGGAGATGGGCAAGGTTGAAAGAAGCATTAAGGAACTTGAAAGAGGAATTCCTCAAACCAGATCAATACCTCGATGAGCCAGCCGCAGATTTGAAGGAGTATATACGATGGTACAACAATAAAAGATACTGCATGGTGGTAGGCACATTCCCAGCAGCGCTCTACGACCTAAAAAAGGTTACCGATCTAGGTGCTACCCGTCATATTTATGAGAGCAGTCAAAACACAGGCGCCTATAGGCAAAGAGTAGGCTGCTATTAGTAATGCCATAAATGGACCCAGCGAACTTCCGACGTTAAGTGCGCTTCATTTTTGATATCATTCAATATCTAAATGTATCATAACAGTTATCATAAGTATCTTTAAATTTATTTGCGAACGGTATCTTCGCATCCCTAATAATGTACGGTTATTTCTTTGCGCCGCTTGGATTGCAAGCAAGCTGTACAAACGTTTTACCAAATCCATACTAGTCTGTCTGCCTTAACCTGTTTTGAAATTCTTGGATTGTCTATCAAATCTCTTTGTTTTCCTACACTTCACGCATAATGCGTGTGTAGATTTCGGTTCTTTTTACGAGGAAAGTGCCGACTGCACTTAGTTTGTACCCCATAAATAGGTGTGTAGATTTATTAGTGTATAGTGTATAGGACCGATGCGTGCCTTTTGCCATGCCTGATTGTATTTTATAAATAGGCGTGCAAAGCGCACGCGGCAACAATCCACACGTAGACAGAATAAGTATCCATCAAGGGTCTGCGCTCTATGGTGAGCTGTAAGTCCATGCGGCAACGTCCTACACGCGAGGCGAGCGGAGCGAGCCGAAGCGTGCAAGCGGCGAGCCCGAGCCGCCTAGCGTCAAGCATGTGCGGCGAGGGCGGGCGCGTGAACTGAGCAAAGCACACAAGTGTAAGCATAGTTTAGCCCAGCACGAGCAACGACGACATCAACAACATTGACAACTACATCAGCAACAACAACACCAACAGCAATAACAGCAA
>CAYMJD010000039.1:0-7102 GCA_964390895.1 Microcaldota archaeon | reverse complement strand
TCGGCAGCCATGCATCAAACATCGTTATATCTTGCTAAACGTTTGAAGACTCACGCATTTTCGGTTGTGCGCCCCATTTGTCATCTAGTTCAATGCAGCATCTGTATTTGCCCGGTTGGGCATTTAACCTACGCATATTTTTATTCTTTGGGTTCTATGAACTACTGATGCGATGCCAGAGATACCATTTCCGAGGGGAGTGAGGGACCTCATGCCCAACGAGGCGCTCTTCAGGAACGAGCTGCTCAAGGCCATAGAGGGAGTGTTCCAGAGGTTCGGCTTCCTTACTATAGACACGCCGACGTTCGAGTCCTTGGACATACTCCTGGCTAAGAACGCAATAGGCGATGAAAACAAGCTGATCTACACATTGAAAGAAGAGAACCTCGGATTGAGGTACGACCATACTGTCTCGCTGGCGCGCTACTATTCGATGCACCAAGAGCTGCCGCTTCCCTTCAAGAGATATTACATAGGAAAAGCGTGGAGGAGGGAAGAGCCCCAGAAGAACCGCTACAGAGAATTCACCCAGGCGGACATAGACATAATAGGGGGAAAGCGGGCGTACACTGACTGCGAGGTCATCGCTACTGCCGCGAGGGCGCTGGAGGCGCTCGGCATAGCATATTGCATAAAGATAAACGACAGACGGATAACGGACCTGCTGCTCGCCAAGCTCGGCATAGGGGAGCAGCTCCATATGAAAATCTATAGAATCATAGACAAGCTGGAGAAGGTAGGCAGCGGTTCTGTTGCAAGGGAGCTTTCCGGCCTCGGACTCCAGGACTCTACAGTCGACCAGATAATATCTGCCGTAAGCTCGGAAGGGTCAAATAGCGAAAAGCTCTCATATGCGGAATCGGTACTGGGCAAGAGTGCGGCATTGGAGGAATTCAGCTCTCTGATAACGATGCTTGGACGCTACAACCTGAAGGGTACTGCGGCCTTTGACCTCTCGCTTGTCCGCGGCCTGGACTACTATACGTCAACCGTCTTCGAATTCGAGAGCATGGACAGCTCAGTAAGCTCTTCCATAGCGGCAGGCGGCAGGTATGATAAGCTGATCGGTCTCTATTCGGGGAAGAGCGTGCCTGCAGTTGGCATATCACTCGGCATAGACAGGATAATGGACCTCCTGGGATTTAGGAACTCGCTGCAGCAGTCCTACACAAAGGTGATAGTGAATTACATAAGCGAGCAGAACTTTGCATATGCGTTGGAGGTCGCCGAGGCGCTGCGTTCGCAGGGGATCAACACAGAAGTAAACCTTGCGTCAAGGAACATAACAAACCAGCTCGCGTATGCGAACTCGCTGAAGATACCTTACGCAATAACTATAGGAAGCGAGGAGGAGAAGCTCAGGAAGGTGAAGCTCAGGAACCTGACAGATGGGAGCGAGTCACTCGTGTCTGTGCAGGAGGCTTCAGATGCGCTCAAAAAAGGGTAGTGGTCAAATGGCGAAAAAATCAGAGATGGATGTGATAACGGACGAGAGGGTCGGCAAGGGGGGAATTTTGGTAAAGATGTATTTCGACATGCAGGAGAAGGACAAGGAGAAGCTGCAACCGTTGCTTGTCGACCTGCTCAACAACCGCCTCCTCAAAGAAAAAGGGGTCGTATTCGGCTACGGGAAGATAAACGAGCCATTGGAAAGGGACGGCACGTTCATAACGAGCGCGATAATAACCATACTGTTCGATAGCATAATACCATTGGCGAATGTGGTGTTCAGCTACGCTCCTGCGGCAATAGAGGTGCTGAAGCCCGAGAAGGAGTTCGCCCTGAAGTCAGCAGAACTGCAGTCATTGCTTCTCGATCTTTCGAACGTCTCCATAATGTACTCGAGGTACATACTCGAGAACGTGCTAAAGCCCGAGGAGCTGCAGAAGATAAGGCAGCAGCTGCAGAACAGGGCCGAGCTCGGAAAGAAGCTCCTCGACAGCTCGAAATCCAATGGAGAGAAGAAGTAGGCAGATGCGGTTAACCGCCGAAGCTTATGTTCGTCAAAATACCCTGCTGCTGGTTTGGATTGTCGGAGAGCCTGAAATTCCCCGCAACTATGTATTCATTTTGGCTGGTCTCGTTGGCGACTATCCTCAATTCAACGCTTTTCCCGTAAAGGGTCGTCAACGGTATCGTCGCGTTCCTGAGCGTGAACGCCCTGCTCCCAGAGCCTGAAAGCTGATATGTAGAGAAATACGCCCTTATCTCCACGTTGCCGTTGGAGAGCAATTCTATGTACGTCCGCGGGCTGCCGCTTATTATCTGGAAGTTCAGGAAGGGCTTTGTAACGACGAACTGGTATGACGTGAGATTTCCTGCTGCCGCAAGGTGCGCCGTGCAGTTGTACGTTGTCGCGAAATAGCTCCCATTGAAGCCTCTCCACGGTTCGGCCTGCGGATAGCAGCCGTGATCGTCCGCCCACTGCAGGTTGAGCGGCGCGCTCCCGAAAGCCTTCCCCTCTGTCTGCCACGCAGCATAAGTGCCTGTAGAGAAGTTGCCGTTCAGTATATCATATACTGTACCTTTCGGCGATGTGCTGGTGTTCATCGCCGCGAAGTATGTTGTGCAGCCCGCCCGCGCCCCTGCTGCGCCCTCAGGCCCGACCACGACCTCCACAGTATAGTTGCCGGCTGTCAGATTGTAATAGTCGTATAATGTAGCGCAACTGTGCGTCGCGTTTATGTTTGCATAAGCTGTATAATTCTGCAGTATGCTTATGTTGAGGAAGCTGCTGTTGCCGCTTGCAGCCCAGAGCGCCAGCGTCCCTCCATCCCAGTAGCAGCTCCTGTTCAGCACTGTATCATATGAGCTACTGCCCACGTAGACCTGGTCGCACCGTACCGCGCCCTGCATTATCGTGGTGCTTCCCTCGGTGGTTGTTGCGGGGACAGAGCTCTTCGAAGTAGATGTGGTGGGCTTCCCTGTTATGCTCTTGAAGCCGGTCATCGAGTACACTATGATCGCGAATATGACTATTATCACTGCCAGCACCGAAAAGCCGAGCGCCTTGCTGCCTGCCATAGCCCTATATTTACAATATCGTTATATATCTTTTCCTATTGAAACAATTACAGGTCAATAACATTTTTCAACAAGGTGCAATGTTTGGGAAGCATACCCAGGAAATGGAAGAAAAAGGGAAGGATGCGCTGGAAATGGCTCAAGAAAAGGAGGAAAAGGCTGCGAAGGGCGCAGAAGCGCAGGGTAGGGAAGCTTTAGCTTTCTTTTTCTTTTTTGTTTTTTATAAACTTTCCAGCTTCCTTCATCTTAAACTTATTAAGGTCAAGGCTGCCCCACCAGAAGAGTTATAGGCGCAACAGCCATCGCCCACACAAGGCGAAAGAAGCTAAACAGTTGGTTCAACATGACCGCCTAAAGCAGTTTAGGGTGCAGAAACGAATATATATCCTGGGAGCTGCATCTTTTCATCAAAAATCTCCGCAAAAAATATCACAGGGCGGGAAATTCTGGCACATGGTCCCTCTTTAGAGGGAGAAATTATCGCGGCGTCTAGACTTTATGTGGTGGGGAGCATCTCCATAAAAAAAGGCGTAAATGTGGGTTTCTGGCCACTGCAAGTCAGAAGCATATACCCGCCCGACTAATCACTTAAGCCAACCGTGTATGCTTACAGTTTCAGAAACCTATGTTGGTTGTTGATTAGCGCTATTCCGCGTTGAGCCCCCTGATCGTCCCCGAGCTCTTCAGCGTGTAGAATGCAATAGGCTTGCCGTCGACGCTCTTCGTCATGGTGAACGCGACGACCAGCGCCGACAGTCCGGCAAGGCTGCACCTTACGGTAAGCGTTTTGGAGTCCATGCATATTATCCTCGGGTTGACCTTGTGGAAATAAGAGGCGCCCGCCTGCCTCATCAGCTCTCTGAGTATCAGCTCCCTCGCCCTGGCTCCCAACGCGGCCTCGTCAACAGGCTCGCTCGCCTCCACAAGCAGATACCTGTGCTTAACCCTTATCACAAAGCTCACCAAGTCTTCTATTGCTTGCGCTTATGCTGTTGCGCGCGTATTCTTCTTTTATGCCTATGAGCTTCGCCAGCTCTATGAGCTGCATGTACGAGCCCATGTACAGGCTGGAGCTCGCGAGGCTCACAAGCGCAACCTCTATCCTGTTGCTCATCGCATAATGCGCGAGCGCGGACGCCCTGTAGAGCAGCCTCGCCCTTTCTGCCGCGTCCTTCTCAAGTATGGCGCAGAAAGGCATGCAGAGCATCGCCTCCCGCTCCTTTACCCTTGCGAGGAGCTTCCTGTCGATCGTGAAATCCGTCACAGCCACAGCGTCCGCGCCCCTCTGCAGCCCCGCAAGCAGCATCTGCTTGTCAGACCCAATGCAGAGCGCGCCCCCTTTGTCATCCACAAAGAAAAGCCTTTCGAAGCCAAGCCTCGCGGCGAACTCGCCGCTGGTTCTGCAGCTCTTCAAGACAAGGTCGTAGTATCCCAAGGAAACAACCCCTATGCAGCAGACCCAAATACCTCCTTCTCTATAACCTCCTTTGTCTTCTGCGCCGGATAGAGCAGCTTTATGAGCTTCGTGTGCCCTCTTATGCCCTTCCCTGATTCGAATGTTATTATGAGGCCCTGCATCTCCAACTCGAAGAGGTACTTCCTGTACCAGCGTTCCCCTTTCGGGTCCTTGTGTATTCCCTCGCTTATGGACTTGTACCTGTTGTAGACTTCGCCGCTGAAGAGATACGTATCCACGCCGTCTGTGAGCTTCTTGTAGGTCCCGCCGCTCTGCGTCAGAGTAGCTATCGAGTAGAGCACCAGCTTCTGGTGCTCCGGCAGCGTCGATATTACTTCGTAGACAACGTCGTCCTCCGCCAGCCTTACGGCTTCCTTGGCGCTCTCCATCGTCACCTTCGCCGCGTTTGTCTCCTCGCTCAGTTCTCCTGCCTTGGAAAGGACCTTGAGCGCGAACCTTGCGTCGCCACCCTCTTTCGCCGATGTGGCCGCTATAAACCCTATGGTCCCTTCATCAACAACTCCCTTCTTGAAGCCTGTCTGCACCCTGTCTCTGAGTATGTCGAACAGCTCGTTGGCATCATAGCTCGAGAAGACGATCTCTGTCTCATACAAGGAGGAAAGGCTCCTCGGATCGAGCGACTCCTTGAAAGAGACCTTGTTGGATATGCCGACCATTGTCACTCCGCCGGCGCGTATGTCGCTGTTTATCCTTGTCAATGTGTAAATTAGGTCGTCGAGATCCTTGACCATGTCTATCTCGTCGAGCACTATCGCAAGTATCTTGTTGTCCTCTTCTATCCAGCTCGTTACCTTCTCATAAAGGTCGACCGCCCCGTAGCCCCGCTTCGCATACGTGGGCAGATGGTCTGAGACTATCTTGTTGAGCACCCTGTACCTTGAGTTGTATATGCGGCAGTTTATGTACGATATCCGCGCCTTGGTGTTGTGTATGCCTCTTACCTCCTCTATAACGTATTTCACGCAAGAGGTTTTGCCCACGCCGGTCTTGCCATAGACAAAAAGGTTCCTACCGCGTTCGCCCTTCAATGCGGGGGCCACTGCCTTCTCTATGTTGTTGATCTCCTTCTGCCTGCCGATGAGCTTTTTAGGCAGGTGGTGGGGCGACAGCACTTCCCTGTTTGCGAATATGTTCGATTCAACCAGAAGGTCGGTCAGGGTCTGCATGGTAACCAACTGTATAATCTGATGCAAGCTTTATAATTTCTTGCTAGCGCTTCGATCCTTATGCACAGCTTCAGAGAAGCCCCCTTTCTTTCAGCTTCGAGGCGTCCATTATGCTGTACCTCCATATTATGTCCCCCTTCTCGTCGCTCTGGACGACCCACGGCTTGACCAGCACGACGTCATTGACCTTTATCCAGAACCTCTTCTTGAACCTCCCAGGTATGGAGCAGGTTCGCTCCTTGCTGTCGCTGCACATTACAGAGAACCTGCTCGCCCCAAGAATCTTGTTCACCTTGCCCACGAGCTCCCCTTGGCCCGGGAGCTTCAGCGCCCTCTGCTGCGGTTCCTGTCTCCTATAATACATATGATAAACCTCTAAAATAACTAATAGCTCTTTACGCCGTAACGGGCGCCGCACGCCTCGCACACGAGGTAGAACATGCCTCTGCCTGCCACCTCGAGATGCGTGTCAGGCTTCCTGCACTCCCTGCATATGACGTACAGCTCGAAATACCTCACTATCTTCTTCTCAAGCTCCTCGTTGCTGAACTTGCCGCTTATGACCAAGCGGTCCTTCTCGGCATTGACCGGAACCGCCAGTTCCCTGCTCAGGTATTTCGAGAATTCGGAAGGCTGCCTCCTCGCCATGTCCGCTATGGCGGCTATGTTCCTTATTATCGTCTTCGCGCCCTCCACAAAGGAGTCGAGCTTCGGTATCGAGAAGTCGAGCTTCGCTTCGGAAAGCTCAGGCGCCTTCTCGAAAGCCCTGTCCAAAAGCCTAACATACTCGGGATTATCCATAAGCATCATTTCTAAAAGCATTGCAACAAAACTATTTATGCGTTGATGCACATAGATTGCTGTGATGGACAGGCCGGGGAGCCAAGGGTTCCCTGTGACGCAGACCCCTTTAAGGCGGGCCAATGCCTGTCGTGTGTTAGATGGCTGCATAATGGACCATGCTTAAGCGATGAGGTTTTGCCCTGAGGGATGGCTTTACGTGTGAACCAGGCCAGGCCGGAAGGAGCAACCTTAAGCATATTGAAGCGATGCTCCCAGGATACAGAACTTAGTGGATGCATGGCAAACCTTGTGCATAGTCTAATGCTGGCAGGCTTCCATCACATGATGTGACACAATGCCGGGATCGCCTAGTGGTTGGCAATGCCCACTAAAGGGCGGCAGCCTGCTAAGCTGTTTAGTCAGCAATGGCTTCCGTGGGTTCGAATCCCACTCCCGGCGTTTTTGATGTGCAACGTCGGAAATCTTGGGTTTGAACCCCAATTCCAACGATTCTGCTTTGAGGTATGATAGTTCATAAAAACAAAACACACTCTGATACCTGATTTTTCAGCTACAAAAATTCACCGTATAATTCTTATAGCTAATTAGATAAATAATCGAACATTTTAGGCATAAAAGAAGGTCTGTTGAA
>CAYMJD010000038.1:0-7179 GCA_964390895.1 Microcaldota archaeon | reverse complement strand
TAATAGGGGCAATCCTCATAGCGAATGAGCTGCCTGACATGCGCGTCGACAGGAAATACGGCAGGAAGAGCGGGGTCGCAATCCTAAATTCAAGAAAAAAAGTAGCATATTATTATCTGGGGTTCCAGATAGTAGCTTACGCTTTCGTTGTGGTTGGCGTTTTGTTTGGCATGCTGCCAAAGGCGGGCATCCTTATCCTTATCACAGTTCCGGTTATGGCCGAAATATTCTGCGGCATAGCTGCCTACTCAAATCCAAAGAGCTACGAGAAATACATGGGGTTGAATGTCGCATATTCGATGACCTTCATCGTACTGTTGTTTTTAATCTACGCTTTGTAGTGCATATATGAAAATCAAAATAAAAGATTTGGCATTCATCTTGCTTCCTGTGCTGCTCTGGCCGCTCTCTTTCATAGTCCTAAAATCAGTGTTCATATACGCGATGCTGGCATCAACGTTCTTACTCGCGATTCTTTCAATCTCTTTTTACAGATCAATAATACCATGGAAAAGGCTGAGCAACAACCTCTCACTGATCGCGATAGGGCTTGTCGGGGCGCTAATTCTATCAATAATCTTCTTTTTCGGGAATTTTGCCGCTACATCGTTGAGCCTTCACGGCCTTGTTTCAAATGTCTACCAGATGATATACGGTTCTTCGAATACGATACTGTTGTTTGTAACGCTTGCCGTTATAGGGATATTCGAGGAGATATACTGGAGGGGCGCGCTGCAAGCTTATATAGAAAGAAACGCGAAGGGTTTAAGCAAAATCCCGTGGGCCGCAACCGCAATATACTATGCGCTTGTCCACGTTTCGACATTCAATATAGTGCTTGTCGCGGCAGCAGCGATAGTCGGTTTGGTTACAGGCATATTGGCATACAGATATGGGATAATACCGTCAATAATAACGCATGTAGCATGGATAGAGATTGTTGTGCTGTTTCTGCCGTTCGCATGAGGCGGTCTGATGGGCAAGGAGATAAAACAGATGTTTTCGCAGATACACAAAAGCTATGACACAATGAACCATCTGCTCAGCCTTGGCATAGACATTTTTTGGAGGAAAGCAGCAGCGCAAGAATCAATCGTTGCAAAGAGGAATTACAAACTGTTGGACATAGCAACCGGGACAGGGGATCTTGCAATAATGATAAAACGGTTGGGAGCACAAGAGGGCAAGCAAATCGATGTCCATGGTGTGGATTTCAACACCGACATGCTGCATATTGCAGAGCGCAAAGCATCGGATCTTAAACTAAAGATCCATTTTAAGGTAGGGGACGCACTAAAGTTGACTTATAAGAATAACTCATTCGACATGGTGGCAAGCGCGTTCGCGCTAAGGGACTTCGATAGTTTGCAAATGTTTGCGAGCGAATCCTTCAGGGTTTTGAGGAAAGGCGGCAAGCTGGTGCTTCTAGAGATGGCAAAACCAGAAAAACTTTTTCCAAGGCTTTTCTTCAGGTTCTACACAAAGGTTATGCTCGCAGAGGGGTCGCTTGTAAACAAGGAAGCGTATAGATTTCTGGTAAATAGCATAATAGGATTTGACAAGAGCAGATTGATTGCCATCTTAGAGAAAACGGGATTCAAAAGAGTAAGGGCCAAAAGCCTTGTTTCTGGTGCAGCGTTTATATTCACGGCTTACAAGTGACCGCTTTCAGAAATCAGTGCGGATCATCAATGCATAAGGTTCGAAATACTCTCTCGCTCTTTTTGTTTTGAGTGAGAGCACAGCCCTATCAACAAGGCTCCGGTTCATCTTTGCCGCCTTCATCAGCGCAGATTCGGTATTCAATCCGCGTTCTCCCTTCAGGATCGCAACTATATTCGACCCCAGCGCTTTAGAGCCAGCATTTGTGTGTTTCGCTTCTATGAAATCAAGTATGTCATCTCTTATCTGGAATCCTACCCCCAACAAACTCCCAAAATCATACAGCTCCTGTGCCAACCTATCCTCTTTGTGTGTTGCAACCGCGGCACACGAAGCCCCAGTTATCGAGCCGCTCTTGAGTGCAGCAATCTTTGTGTAATCCTTGGTTGTCGGCATTTTTTTGCCATTTTGACAACTGTAATCCAAAGATTCCCCTGCGCACATCCGCAGTGCGGCGTCGGAGAGCGCGCCAACAACATCTGGGCCGTATTTTGCCGAAAACCCTATCGCCTTTGATATGAGGGCGTCACCCGCAAGAATTGCTAGTTCATCACCATACCTAAGATTCACACTCTTTACATTTCTTCTGGCCACGCCAGCATCTATTATGTCATCGTGTATCAGCGACGAAACATGCAAAAGCTCTACCGAAGCCGCAAGGTCTATGTATTTTTGGTGTGGTTCTCCGAGCACATCGGCGCCAAGAAATAGGAGTGTTGGTCTCAGCAGCTTTCCTTCGCTCCTGAGCAGATGGACAGATGCATCAAACAAATTTTTTTCTATGAAATCATTGCGGGCGAATGACCTTATCCTTGATACTGTTCTGCCAAGGCTTGTTTTGACTTTGTCAGAGAGCCCAAAATAGAAATCATCGTAAAATTGCATACCGCTACTTGTCAGACAACCATTAAAAAACATACCAGCCAATAAAATAAAAGGAATAAAGGAAATGGTGCGTGAAATGATGGTCTACAATACACTCGAGAGAAAGGTTGTGGAGTTTGCACCACTAAATGATGAAAATGTTAAGATATTCGTGTGCGGCCAGACGGTCTATGATGATGCGCACATAGGGCATGCAAAGACCTACATAGACTTTGACATAATCGTAAGGTGGCTCAGGTTTTCAGGCTACCGAGTCAAATACATACAGAACATAACTGACATAGACGACAAGATAATAAACAGGGCGAACGAGAAGGGAATAAGCGCGAAAGAGCTCTCCGAATACTACGAGAAAAGGCTGATGGAAGACATGCAAGCAATGGATGTCAAAGAGAGTGTGGACATGTTTCCAAGATCGCACGATTACATAGACCAGATAAGGGACCAGATCCAGTTGCTCCTAGACAAAGGCTACGCGTACTATCTCGATAGGGACATCTATTATGATGTCGACAAGTTCAAGAGCTACACCGAGCTTTCAGGCATGTCGCTCAAGGAATTGAACGAGCACAGGATAGAGCCCAAGGATGGCAAGAGGAACGCATACGACTTTGCTCTCTGGAAAGCATCGAAGGGGGGAGAACCATCGTGGAGCATAAGCCTCAACATAAACGACAAAGAAACCAAACTTGATGGAAGGCCGGGCTGGCACATAGAGGATACAGCAATAACATTCGCCATATTCGGGCCAAGATACGACATCCATGGAGGCGCGAAGGAGCTAATCTTCCCGCACCATACAAACGAGATAGCCCAGGCAGAGGCGGCCTTCGGCGAAACGCCCTTCGTGAAATATTGGCTGCACTCCGGGGTTCTGAACATAAAGGGCGCGAAGATGAGCAAGAGCCTGAAAAACTTCATAACAATAAGGGAGCTATTGGAAACATACAGCCCAGAAGCGCTAAGGGTGCTGATTGCGTCAACGCACTACAGGAAGGAGGTAATGTACACCGAAAAGCTGATCAATGATGCAACAATCAAGATAAACAGCATCTATGCATCTCTCACGCTCTTTTACAACCACAAAGAGACAACAGTCATGGAGCCGGAAGCCGAGACCCTTAAAACGTGTATAGATGAATTCGAGAGTGGATTCAAAGAGTCGATGGACAACGACTTCGATACGCCAAAGGTGCTGAATAGTTTGATTGTGTTGGTGAACGAGATAAGGCTGTTCGTGAATTCTGGGATTCCTGTACAGAAATCCGTGAAGGAGCAGGCCCTCAAAAAGATATCAGAGCTCTCCCACACAATAGGCATATTAAAAGGCGACCTATACGCGAATCCGCTTCCAAAAGATGCGGAAGAGCTGATTATGACAAGGGAGAGCCACAGAAAGCAGAACAGGTTTGGCGATGCAGATCTGGTCAGGAAGAAACTGAGAGAAGAGTTTAACATCTCTCTGGAGGATTCAAAGAATGGACCCATCTGGTACTGGATGGCACCAAAGACAAAAACCAGAAAGGACTAACAGTCTAGTGGTTTCCGCAGCCGCATCCGCTTCCGCAGCCGCATCCACCACCGCTTCCGCAGCCTCCTTCAGAATCTTCCATCGAGGCGCTGTCTGCCTGTTCAGCTTCTGTATCCTGCTCTTTAGCATCCATATAATCACATATTATCCTTCGATTAGCTTTAAATAAGCTCCGACAGCTATTCTGAAGAGGAATCCCCGGTTGCAAGGCTTTCTATTATGGCATGCAGTTTCTCCAGACTCGACAGCTTTATCCTTTCATCCTTTGTGTGCGCGTTCTCAACGCCATTAGATATGTTTAAGCATGCGATGCCTCTATTGTTGAATATGTTTGCGTCAGACACTCCAAAGGAATCTATCAGTTTGGGCTTCAAGCCGGCGCCTGATATCCTCCTTCTGGCGTATTCCATCAGCTTCCATGCCGCAGTACCCCTCTTATGGACGTATCCTGGGTTCTCTGTTGTGAATTTTGATTTGAACACCGCGCCTGATGCTTCTCTTGCACGCGCCATCGCGCCGGCCAGCGATTTTTTGCATGATTCTATATTTTTCATCTCTAAGCTGCGTATCTCGCCATTCAGCTCCGCAAAACCCGGCACGGCATTCCTTGCCGACCCCGCTTTCATAACCCCTATATTGACAAGTGTGCCGTTTCTGCGCCTGCCGAGCTTTATTCTGTTTATGAATTCGGCAGAGCCCAGCAGGGCGTTGATGCCCTTTTCGGGCCTTGCCGCATGGGAGGCCCTTCCTATTGCATTGATGTCGAACCTTTCATAGAAGGGCGAACTCCTGACAATCAGGCCGACATCCTTGTTTGCCGAGTCAAAGCAGAATCCCCTACCCGAATTCAACAGTTTGTAGTCGAAATTCAGAGCTCCTAAATTCCCGACCTCTTCGGATCTTGTGAACACCAATTCAATTGCCCTGTGTTTTGGCCTTCTTTTATAGAAATTCTCCAATGCGTACAAGAGCGCAGCTATCGCTGCCTTGTTGTCAGCGCCAATCGTTGTCGTGCCGTCAGATTTTATGTAGCCGTTGTGCAGCTTCGGATTTGTTCCTTTGCATGGCTGCACATTGTCCATGTGCGCCGCAAAGAAGAGCGGCTCCCCCAAACCTTTTTTCGATGCATAGACGTTGCCGTAGCTGTCTTTTCTGATTCTGTCTGCCTTGCCATCCAGGGTTTTGATTATATAATTGGCAAGCCTATCCTCATCTCCTGTCGGCGAGTATATTCTGGAAAGTTCCAAGAACAATTCTACAAGTCTGTTGACCATAAAAACCACGAAATATCAGGAATAATAGTTGAGGGATTTGAGCTGCTCCACAAAAGCGCTCTGGCTTCCGAAGTGCTCCTCAAATCCGGTGTTTATCTGCAGCGCAAGCCTCCCGCTTGAGATCCACATCACGCACTCGAAATGTTCAGGCAGGACGACCCACGAGCTTCCCTGCACTCTGGGCTTGTTGAGTGTGCTTAGTATTGGCGCGTCTTTGTGTATCCTTTCACTGCAGTCGGGCGCATGCTGGAAACCCATACCGAGCGGCTGCGAGCACACGCACGTGAGCGGGGCGATAAACCCATATGCGGAATGGCACGCGAACTGGAAGTCTATCCCGAACTCCCCGCAGATGTGCCTGATCGAGTTTACAGACCTCTGGTTCTTTGTTGTTCCAAGGACCAGCAGTTTGTCTGAATATATGTCGTCGAGCTTTATCCGCATGCACTCCTTCCTCATGAGCTCGGAAAGCCTTTTTCCTCTGTAGTGCGGGGCGACTACCGAAGTCCCCATCTCGTATATCTCGGGGAAGCCCATCGGAAGGCCAAGCTTCTGGCCGAGCGTTGCATCTAAGAGAGGGCTGTAACGCATGTATCCTTCTTCATGCCCATCTATCAGCAGCACGACAGCCAAACCGTTTATGTAGCTCTGCCTTAGCTGCTCCTCGCCAACCTGGAGTATGTCCCTCTCTTGTCTTATTAGCTCATGTATCCTGCAAAAATTGATCTTATTGCTGTCATGGTGGATATTAACATGCAGCACCTCGAGCCTTCCAGTAAGGGCGCTTTCGCCTCTAGATAGAGTAAGCTGAAGACTCTCGCTTTTCTAGACCCCTTGCAAACCTCTCACTCACATTATCACCATAGCTTGTTGCAATTATAGGGCGCAAAAAGCTATTTAATGCTTTTCTGCAGCCGCTGTATATTCAATCAAAAAAATGTGTGGGAAAAATCCCACAAAATCCGTTATCCCCAAGCGCCCGTCTTCCTGCCGTAAGAGAAGGTCACAGTTATGCTTTCGGTGACCTGCTCTATCCCTCCATAGTACTGCACTGTACCTGTGCTTGCCCCGCCGCCCAACATGTTGTTTGCATAATACGGGTAGTAGTAAAAGTTGTTGATCGATATGTTTTCTACAGTAAGGTTGTTTGTCCCAACAAGCGCAGTTGCCTGGGAGGTTGCGTTTGCCAGTGCGTTAGACAGTGCTGTGCTGCGCATGCCTGTCAGCTGTGCGTCAGAAAGGCGCTGCTGGACATACACTACATATATGCTAGGTATGCCGGAGAGCGACCCTATGGCCCCACCAACGTTGCTTACATTTAGCAGCTTGACGGTAAGCCCCTCCGTTGCGATGTAGCCGCTCCTGTTTGATGTGTAAAATCCATTCGAGTAGTTGTAGATTACTCTGGGGTAGACGTTGAAGTATGTTGTCGTAACAAGGCTGAAGTTGTTGTTGATGTAGCTGCCTATCGTAGAATTAAAGGCGTTCATTGTGGATGTAAGATTTTGCACGGCATCATTGGTTGTCTTGCCTGTGCCGTTGGCGACAAGCGACATGTCGGCCTCTGCAGGCTTTGCATTGGCGAATCCGCTCGCTTTTATTGTTATGGTTCGCATTTTCGTTAGCCCTCCGAAATTCCCCTTGTATGCGGCCCCAAGCCCAAAAAGCAGGAACAGCATCACGGCTATCAGTATCACGACAGCAAGTATGACTATCGCGTACGGTGTCAGTTCACTCCCCATGTGATCACAAGACAGTCTCATATCGAATGCTTATGGCTCTGTCCCAGAATAAGGAGGATAGGCGAGACCCAAAAAGAACTAGACA
>CAYMJD010000037.1:0-7196 GCA_964390895.1 Microcaldota archaeon | reverse complement strand
AAACGAGCATCACACAGACTATATATATTTGGACAAATCTAAGTGTAACGTGGTAAGGTGCATTATAGAAGTTCTACACCCAGCAGCCCAGATCCTGTACGCGTAGCTGTGTCCGATAGTGTAAGAGTACTAAAGGGGCGCCTAGGCGAAGCACCAAATGGTGGCACAGATTTTTCTAACGTAACAACATTTGGAACTAGAGTGTGGACCGATCAATTCGAAGATACAGCTGAAGTCGAGGACAGGAAATTTCTGCGTGGTTTACTACGGGACTATTTTGCATATGGTATTGTTAATCCACCAGAGATGTTTAAGGAAATTGCAAGAGGACCAGAATCTAAACTGCTCAATGCGATTCCAGACGATGTTATACTTGCACCACTAATGATAAAGGGGTACGAATTTGGAAGACTGGTCGGATATACCTTATTGACATTGGGGAAAAAATTTGATCTAGTGCTTTTGGGACTTCACAAAGCCGCCATTAAATCAAGAAGTGGAAAAATATTGTTCCCAGGGCATCAACTGTATATGGACAAAACTGATGAGGTGTTTTTGGATGGAACCGACAGGTCCCTATTGGTTGTGGATGATGTTTGTGAATTTTTTAGCTTCTCTTCCGATGTTGCTTTGAGATTTTCAGGCAGTACAAATAGGGAAATATTCTTCCTCTTCGGCATGCGCATTCCAGAAGCTCTGGTATCACATGGAAGCGCGAATTTTGAGGAAATCGCACACGAAGCTAATTCTGGCAGGGTTTTATACAGATGGAATCCAAAAACAAGGCTTGTAGAAACTAACATATACAGTAACGAAGTGACCGGTACCACGGAAAGATTACATAATCATGAAAGGATAGAACTAAGGCCTGGGAATTGGAGCCAGTCTCTTATGTTAGGTCTTTTTAAAGGAGATATTGCAAGTGGTAAGGATGTACAAAAATCGATCGATGCTCGGGATAACGCTACACAACATATTGGTGTTAGACTTAGAGAGTTTATAGTGGCCGAAGCCGTAGATAAGCCTTTTGGTAAGCAGGTGAGCTTCCACAGCCTTGTTTTTGATGTCCCAAAACGCGACTGGGGCAAGGTAAACATAGCATATGTTCTTGACTCAAATAGTGTTGAGATAGATAAAACAACCGGTGTTGTAACTGGCCAAGTGATAAAAACAGTTAGGTGGCCGGTTAGCATTGGTTGGTATAGAGCGGATGCCGAAACTGGCGTGCCTTTTGATGAAAAAACCTCGTGGGAGGATGCAGCGGCGCTTTACCTCAGAAGAGTTATAGGGCAACCTTACATAGGCTCGTTAGTTAGAGGCAGAGGCGGTATAGGCGTGCTTGGCCATAGAAAACGTGGTGTAGATACGAATTACGGGCCAGAGATCGGGTTTGGCGTAGCTCTAAGCACAGAATAGCTGCGTCTATCTATGAAGTGCGCGCTTGTAGTGTAAAGTCTTGTAAACCTTAATCACTTTTTGTATGTTTTTAGACCAGTCGTACTCCTTTTGTACGAATTTTCTACCTGCAGAGCTTAATTTATCATATCGCCGCTTATCATTAAGCAGAGTTACTATCAGGCTCGGGTATTCTTCGAATCTATCTGATACTATTATCTTGCCATTGAAGTTGAGTCCTTCGACACCCTTCGATGTTGTTATCGTTGGGATGCCGGAAGCCATCGCTACAAGCAGTTTTACCCGAGTCCCAGAGCCACTATCTATTGGTGCGACTAGCAATGCCTCGTGCTTCAGTATACTCGTTATGTCTGGAACAAACCCGTACACCGTAACATTTTGGCACATAATCTGTTCTTTTAAATTTAAGGGAATATCGCCTACGACATCGAGCTTGATCCGTTTGTCTTTTTTTATAGTCTTTTTCAGAATTTTTACCATGTTAAGTACCATTCTTCTGTTCGGCTCATAATATAGGTTACCGAAAGTAACAATACGTTTACCTGCCCTGTCAGGCTTTACTCCTCTTAGTGGTTTGGTGTTTATACAGCCCCTATATAGAAAGAGTTTAGACATAGGTACGTGTGAGATTCGTGCTAGCTTACTACGGTCATTTTTAGAACGGCACAGTATAGCGTCACTCATCTCTGCCGCCGATTTCTCTCTTTTCGTTAGTGTGTCTATTCTTTTCCTGCCAACGTGTAACTGTTTTGATAAATCGCTGTGTATGTTGTGGACTTCCCAGACTACAGGTATGGACGATTCCTTGAGGATTTTGCCATATACTTCCAATATCTCTGGAGAATCAAAATGGGCGAGATCGACCTTATTTTTAACTAATAAATCAGCAATGAAATTTGGCCTGCCGTAAAAGTCTTCCTCACGAAACAGAATGGTGGTGTATGGTTCCTTCTTGTAAAGCTCGATGTCATCCCACCCCCTGTAACATCTGACGAGGATTATTTCCACGTGCTTCTTTACCAGCTCGCATATCATCTGATTTATCCCGAACGAGCCGCCCTCCTTTGCCGGAAGCCACGGCCCATCCCTGAAAATTGCGACGCGCATGATTATCCCTTTTATTGTGTTCTATAAAACCTTTGCCCGGATACGATACATAGATAATTATATTAATTGTTAGTTTCATATTCCTTTATGGTTGAAAAAAACAACTATGTCCTTCCGACATGGTTAGTCGAGATGATTGTAAAGAATAGATATACTTCAAAATATAGATTGCCAAAGAAATACAGTTATGCGGTTGTAAAAAATGGAAAAATTAGTTTCTTCAAATGGCAGTAAGCTCATAGTCTTAGAAGGCCTGCCGGGGAGTGGAAAAACCAGCCATCTGAAATACCTTTCCAGACGCTCAGACAAAGTAATACACGAGATCCAGCTAAAGGTTCCTAAAAAAGCAAGTGAGGAATTTTTTCTCCAGAATGATTTGGAAAAATACAGAAAAGTGCCACAAAAAGGGTTAATCATAATGGATAGGAACTACGTCTCAACCCTCTCATATAACTTCTCCAAATTGCTAGACCTTGATTTTACCTTTTTCAAGGTACTGGGATGGTATCTTTCCAGCAAGAATCAGGGCCTTATGTGGCAACCCTCCTTTTACATATACATCAAAACGCCAGTGTCACGCAGCCTGAAAAGGAAGAAAAGGGCTGCGCCCCATGAGATTTGGTCAAATCCAGCGAAACTGAAAATGATGAGATTCTTCTACGATGCCTTCTTCCTTCTGATGGAAAGGAGGGTAAAAAGGATAGACGGCAGCACATCTGCAATATCTCAACAAAAGGAAATTTTGTCCTTTTTGGACGAGATAAATAGCAACAAACCTTGAAAATTGCGATGTAGCGAAATCCTTTTAGAACATGTCTATAAATATACGATTATGATAAAGGTTATCGTATTTGATGCACAGGGAACCCTGTTTAGCAGCCTGTCCAAGGGCGAAAAGATACAGAAAATACTGAACTCGCAAGGTCATAAGAAAAGCATTGCTGAAATAAACAACGCATTCATGCTATCGAAGAGGATAGCAAATCTGTTGCACTCAAAGGGGATTATAAAGCTTGACAATGAAGGCTACCTGGTGGAAAATGAGATTAGGCTTATGCTTCTTGGGTTTGAGGATAATGATGCTATCGCACTTGCCAAGGTTGTGAATGTGCAATGGACGCAGGCTGGCGACAGAAAATTGTATCCCGAAGTAATGGGGGTTCTTGATTCTTTGAAGAGCAGATACAGACTCGGTATTCTTACGGCTGGCGCAGCCACAAGCTACAACGAGACCCTGAAACAAGCAGGATTAACCGATTATTTTTCGTTTGTTGTTGGAGAGGATACGACAAACGTGCCAAAGCCGAACCCACTGGCTTACAAGCATGTGATAGCGCAATCCAAATGCAGAGCCAACGAAATACTGTTTGTTGGTGATGATATAGTAAACGATTATGAGGGGCCAAAGAAGAGCGGGATGAAAGCGGTCTTGGTGGATAGAGAGCGCAAGTATGGCAAAGAGATTGTAAGAGTAGATGACCTGAAGCCGCTTTCTAATGCTGAGTTCTTCTCCTCGCTGGAATAATTAGGCATCAGCGCCTCAATAACAAGCCCCTAAGAGCCATGGATACGTCCTCCAGCCTGCCCTCAACATACACTACAGGTACCTCTTCTGCCAGGCGCTCGGCATAATTAAGTCTCTCAGATTTAAGCTCCTGCGTGAATATGTCTGGGAAATGCAACCTTGGTCCAAGCATCACATAGCCTTTCTCGCTGTATTCACAAAGGGCGGCGTGCAGTGCCAAGATCTCAGGGCTTCCAGCATGTTCTGGCTTGAACATTACAAAGTTGCCCTCAAATTTTCTTATCAATGCTATGGCTCCTACACTTAGTGGAAAATTCGCTCTATTTAAACCTAGCTTTGAAGAGCCGAAATAGATTCGCGATGCATCTACATATTGTGAAGGCGGTATCCTCTGTGGGTCCAAGCCTAACTTTCTAGGCAGATCTGCATCCACAGCCCTAAACTCGTTTATCACTGAGCCCGTTCTCATTGAAATTGTATCCATCCCGTACAGCACGTTGCCGCTTCCCGCATCCAAGAATACCCTGCCCCCTGTGACGTACCCTATTGTATGATCCTTCAGACACAGATGTACTGCTGCCGTGGTCTTACCTCCGCCGTATGGACCAAGAAGTAAAACCGCCCTACCATCATAAGATACGCTGGCAGCGTGCATTGTGAAAACTCCGTGCTCATTGAGCACCTTTTCCAGTAGCCTAGACGCAATTATTAAAGTATCGGTGACAATAGAGTTGTCATCAGCATTTGAAACAAAAACCGCACTTTTTCCATCTACTCTTAGGCCAGGGCTTCCTCTCATGACATTTATCTCTATGGGCTCTACCGCCCTGGGCGTTTTATCTCCGTCTATTGGCAGGAATATGGCGCTTTTCTCCATAAGCGACGCTGCTAAATCCGATGGTATGGAAATGCTAATTCTCACCCCCAGCGCACTAAATTCCACATTCTGCGTTGCAATTTTAGAGCCCGGATTCCTATACGATTGCATAGTAGATATTTATGGCTTATGAAATATTTAACTGTTACGCTCCACGTTCACGACATATAACGCCCCCCTGTAGTAGCCCACCATGAGCCTAGGTTCGACGCAATCTCATGCACGTAAAAGCTTTATATATCAGATTGCCGAAAAATATCAATATGCACATCATAGAGGCAGAAACCCCTGGAATTCTATGGCGGGACGCTGCAAAAATGGTCTATAACGAAGGCTCCGAGGTGATGGATGGGGAGGAGCACCTGAGGGAACTTATCAACGTTATGCTTATCTGCTCAAATCCCACAGGTCGCGATGCTGTATTAGACAACTTTGCTGACAAGGAAATGATAGAGTTCATGCTGGGCAACTTTTTAAAGATGGAGCCTGTTCTTGATTGGGGGTACTCGTACGGGTCAAGGCTGTTTAACTACAACGGCATCAATCAGCTTGAAAAGGTAATTAACAAGCTGAAGGGCAACAAGGAGGCAAAGTCGGCCACAATAGACCTGATGGATCCGCTAAACGACGGAAAGCATGTTCCTTGCATATGCACCATGGACTTTAAAATACGAAATGGTCGGCTGCAGTGTTCTGCGTTTTTCAGGTCCCAAGATGTGGGGAAAAAGATATACGCTGATATAATCTCCATAGGAGAGCTGATGAAAAGGGTAGCGCAGGGAACAAACCTTAAGATCGGCGCATTGCACATTTTCATAGCGTCGTTGCACATCTACGAAAAAGACGTGAATGACAAAATCCTTCCTCTTATTCGGTGAGTTTTTAAGTGTATGCATGAGGTTTGCTGGAAACTTTGAAAAATGGAAACAGAAGGCTAGCGGTTGGGATAGCGTAGCCAGAAGCTGGGATACTGATATAAAAGACCCCAATCATTTTGTAAATTTCGAAGACGGATATAAAAAGTTCGCAAAATTCGAGTCTGATATCCTAAGAGAGGTTGGTCCAAAAACTTCAGGGATTGATATAGGTTGTGGCACTGGTTCGGCAAGTGCGTTGTTAACCAAATATGTAAAACAGCTTTACCTCCTTGATATATCGAACCGGATGCTAAAAATCTCAAAAACAAGGTATCCCTCGGCCATAGTTCTATATGCCTCTGGAACCGACATACCATTAGAAGATCAGAGCATAGACATTGCAATTAGCAGGGGTATTATAGTTTCGCTCGTAGCTTACAAAAAAGAGATCGATAGTTTGCTTGATGAAATTCACAGAATTCTGAAACCAGGAGGAGCTATCATATTGGATTTTTTATCTAATAAGAAAACTGTAAAATTTAAAGCTAAAGAATCATACAAAAAGGCATTTACTAGGTCTGAAATGGAAAGCTTATTAAAGGAGAGAAAATTTTATAAGATAAGGTTCGATGGATCTGAAAGCGCTCGTGTAATAAGAGTATGCGCAATGAAAGCTGAGTTATAGTGGGAATATGAAAAAACCATGGCAAGGTAAACTCTTCGTGGGGACATCCAATGAGGGTAAAATAAGGGAATTCAGAGAAGTATTTGCGGGTAGTGGAATCGAAATAGAGCCAGTTGGGATAAAGTTTCATGAACTACAAATCGAGGACATAAGAGAGATATCGAGAGATAAGGCAATTCAAGCGTTTAATATCTTAAAGTCCCCAGTTGTAGTCGATGATGTAGGCATATATATTGATAAATATCAGAATTTCCCAGGTGTAAACACTAAACAGATAGTTAGCAACCTTGGTGTAGGTGGGATAAAGAGGCTTATAGATGAGGGCGACAGAGCACATTTCTTAGCAGTGCTTTCGTACCTGGACGAATCATTAGATACACCGCTTACTTTTAGTGATGAGACTGCTGGAAAATTATCATTAAAATTTAAGGGGAATGGTGAAAGTGGCTTCCCCTTCAATCAGTTGTTTATACCAGATGACGAAGTAAAGTTTGTATGCCAGGTTTCTATTAAAGAAAGAATAAGATTTAGCCACAGAATGAAAGCCGCGACGAAATTGAGAGAGTATCTTCTAAATAAAGGATAATCATACCGGAACGGTAAAGCGACAGAAACCTGCTTCGTCTCAAGGCTGCGGAATTGCGGCAAAATAATTTTTAGAAAGGTGCGATAGCCGAGAGTTGCTGTGAAACTTATTTGCCATTTGTATATCGGATGATATACAGTTCT
>CAYMJD010000036.1:0-7243 GCA_964390895.1 Microcaldota archaeon | reverse complement strand
AATACTGCGGCCGCACCAAAGATTTTTAGCATTTTACTGGGCTTAAACTATATGGAAAACAGCTCCGAAGAGGTGGATGAGGGCGCAGGCAGGGAGATTGCTGAAGAAAGGCAAAAGGAGGAAAGGTACAGCAAGCTTAACCAGATCTACCTTCTCATGATATCAAGGTACAAGGATTACATAGAAGAGAAGGAAGAGCTGTCTGTCGCAGAGCTTCCAATGCTTGTGATGCCGAAGGGGCAGCTTGTCCTCAGGAAAGCCGAAGAAGCGAAAAGCAGCTTCCAGCCGTTTTCATACGAATCGAACTTCCGCGACGCGAGCCTCTCCCTCTTCAGCTTCGTCAAGGATGGCATAGAGGACATAACGCTTCCACTCCAGTTCTGGCTCACTCCCGAAGAGATAATGCGCTTCATGATAGGGGACATGACCGACAAGAACATACTGCTGTGCAGCCTTTTCATAGCGCTTGGCAACCCGTCTTCAAAGGTGCTCGTCATAATTAACGATTCCGTCAGGGAGATCAGGGTCTATTACGATTTCGAAGGTTGCATCACGCTGTTCAACTTGAGTGACGGCGCTGCCAAAGACTTCAAAGACAAGGACGAGATGCTCGAATCGTTCAATATGGGGGATGATACTACAGCATACGAGTTCAACGACCAGATGTATGTGGACATAAGCTGAGCGCTATCTCTTGCGTCTCTGCGCCTTTAGTGTTTCCCTGTGCGCCCTTTTCAGTTTCCTGACCTTGACGCTCCTGTACTTCTTCCCTATCTTTTTCTTGGAGTTCGCGACTGTCCTTTGCATAACATCACAATACGTCTTGGATAAGAAGCTATTTAACCTCTATAGCTTTGGCGCTGCCGGAGCGCACCTTCTTGAGCAGTATCTCTAAGACTCCGTTGTTGAACCTCGCCTCCGAGCGCTCAGGGTCCACCATGCACGGCATGCTTATGGTCCTGTTGCAGGTGTGCTCGCTGTCGATGACGCTTATGTTCACCTCCTCGGGCTTGGCGGTCACCCTTATGCTGCCTTTCCCGACCCCCTTCAGCTCTGTCACTACGTGCACCTTGTCGTCCTCGTCGATCACGTCCACGAGGGGCTTCTCCGATTGCATCTGTCCTGCCGCCCTGTCGGCGAACTCGTTGGGCACGCTCTCCATTATGGGCACGCTGTTCTTCCCTATGCGCACTTCGAAGCCTTGCGGGGGCTGTCCCGCGATGCCAGCGTCTGACAGCGTTTTCGCAAGGCTGTTTATAACTTTTGAAACGAATTTGTTGAACCTGTTTATCTCTTCCATGTCCTCCCTGTCCTCTGCACCGTCCTCTGGTTCACCCATCTGATCATCAAACTGTTTTGTTTGCTTATCTATTTATTGGTTTGCCGCCTTTACCCTGCACACGGATAAAATATATGGGCGAGCGTCATTGCATATGCCTGCGCAGCAACCGCTAGAACCACTCCCCTATGCCCTGCTGCCTCGCAGATCCCCTCAGCGATATGAGCTTGTCGGCGTATCTGCCTACCCTTTCGGCGCTGAAGCCGTGCTCAGCGCACATGAAATCGATTATCGACTTCCTGTCGGGCTTTTTCCCCATGCCTACGTCTATCTCGCTTGCTTCGACCTCCCTGACCTCGGGATTCTCGAAGAGCGCTATGACCTCGTGTACGTCAAGCTCGAATTCCGTTTTGTACCTCTCCTTTATGTAGCGCTCCACCTCCTCCACGCTTCCCGAGCTTTTTGCTATCTTGAGCGCTGTCTTCGGCCCTATGCCCTTTATGCCGTCGTTGAAGTCTGTACCGAGCATCAACCCTATCCAGATCAGCTGCTCCCTGCTTATCTGCATGGAGGCGAGCGTGTCGCCCAGGCTTATGAGCTCAGGCTCCACGTTCACGTATATGCTCTTGCCGGGAAGCTTCCTTTTGCCCGATATGGTGATGTTCCTTGCAACGAGCGGCGCCCCCAGCAGCAGCGTATCGTAATCCTGGCTTCCGACCACGTCCACGAGCCCGTTTCTGCATAGGAAGCTGGCCTGCGCTTCCCCCTCGCTCGGCGCGCTTATGTAATATATGCCCATGCAGTCCAGCAGCCTCTTCGCGCTTTCGACAATGCCCTTGTCGACGCGCGTGCTCCCTTGTGCGAACTGCCGCGCCTTCTTGATGTCGCCTTCCTTCCTGGCAGCCTCCCAGGCCTCCCTCGCATCCTCCCTCCTTTTCATACGCGCATGTATCGTCTTCTGCTTCAGCATGGAAGGTATGCCGTCGAAGACGTACATGGGCCTTATGCCGACTGATATCAGTTCTATGGTCCTGTAGAACAATCCCGAGAGGTGGCTCGTGACATTCCCGTGCTCGTCCATGAGCGGCGTGCCATCCTGCTGCCTTATTATGGAAAGGAACTGGTAGAGCACATTGTAACCGTCTATCGCGATCCTCTTGTTGGCCAGCCCGGCCAGCTCTATCTTTCTTTTTGAGACAAGTTTGCTTAGGTCGACCGCCACGCTTGCACCTACTCGACGAACTCCCCAAGGGTCGCGCTCTTCCTGCTTCCTGAGAAGTGCCCCTTCGACTCAGCGCTGTCAGCTTCCTGCTCCAGCTTTATGTTCAGCGCCTTCTCCAGACGCTTCGCAAGCCCTACAGAAGGCTTCGTCCTTTCTTGTTCCACCCTTAGCAATAGGCTCTCCTTCTCGTTTATCATCTCTGCAAGGACCTTGATCGGCAGCTTCATCGCTTCCCTCGCTTTCCTTATGGCAGCCCCGTAGCCTTCTATTATCTCGCTCTCCTCGTTTTTCGGCGCTGCCTTTTTCTGCAGCGCTGCCATCCCCTTCTGCGCCCTCTTCGGCTCTTCCCTGTATATGGCCCTCTTGCCCTTGGCGCACTCCTGGCATACCCTGAGCTCCACGTCCTCGATTTTCACTACCGACACGCTGCTTACCGGATTACCGCACAGTTCGCAATCCTCCATACCCTCACCAATATATTCTGCACTGTTAGGATATTAAGCTTAGCGTCCAGAAACGTCATGGCGCAATGTGCTGCAGCGCATTTCAGCGCATTGCGAAAGCTATATAATTTAGCATACGTTAGTATACATCAGCTTCCAAGAGCTGTGTTTTGCGATGCAAAGAAAAAAAGCCAGGCAGCAGGATAGCCTGAGAAAGGCGTCCCGGACATCAGGGCAGGGGCTGGCAGCGAGCGCCATACCGAAAGGCAGGCGCCTTTTGATAGCATTTATCGCAGCAATAGAGATAGGCGTGCTGGCCCTTAGCTACTATGCATCATCCTTGGGCATATTCGGCCAGTGGGCGCTCGCGCTCCTCTCGCTTCTCATATCAGGTGCGCTCATAAAGAGCGCGGGCGGGCTCCAGGGCTGGGGCTTCCTCTACTTAATAGGGAGCAGGAAGGGGCTCAGCTTCATAGACGAGCTTTCCACGAAGGGCAAGCGCTTCTGGAGCGAGATGGCCATATGGGGGATAGTCTTGAGCTTCGGCCTTCTCAGCTACCCTTTCCTGAAATCCAGGATAAGCAAGAGGTCTTATGCGTTCGGCATGGTCTCGCTGATCGTTATAATGTTCTTCGTGCTCCCTTACCTTAGCGTCGCTGTTCCATTCATACAGATACCGCAGCTCCAGAGCGCCCTCGCTTCCGCGCAGTCGGCTCCAGCGCCGTCATTCAGCTACATATCTGCAATAATCGACGCGGTGAGCGTTGTAGCTGGCTTCGCCGGCTACATATTCTTCGCGCTCCTCTACAACTCCTTCCTGATACTCAACGGAGTCGCAGTCTTCGCATCAGGGGCATTGGCAGGAAATCCCCAGATATCCGCGCTGACCAGCCAGGTTCCCGGAGTGGCCCCGATAATACCAGGCATAGACATACCACTCTTTGCAGGGGTCATATCGCTCGCGATACTTTTGGTGGTACATGAATTCTCGCACGGCGTGCTCTCAAGGGTCGCCAAGGTGAAGCTCAAATCCATAGGGCTCGTGCTCGTGGGCATAATACCGATGGGTGCATTCGTGGAACCTGACGAGAAGGGCATATCGAAGCTCGACAGCACCAGGCAGACGAAGATATTCTCTGCAGGCATGTCTGCCAACTTCGTCGCGATGCTCGTCTTCTTCGTGCTGATGGTGGCGCTGCTCTATGCGGTTCTTCCTGGCATAACAACCAACCTTGGGATATTTGTCTCGGGGAGCACGCAGGGATATCCTGCATACAACTCCCTGCAGGAGGGCATGCATGTCCTTTACTGGAACGGCCACAGCGTGTCCACGCTCGCTGATCTCGAAAACGCGTCTAAGGGCCAGACAGCAGGCTCTAAGGTGAGCGTCGTGACAGACAAGGGAACATTCAATTTCACTGCAGCGGCTGCGCAGAACTCGACGCGCGGCATAATAGGCGTCGGGCTTTATCAGAAGGAGGGAATAAAGGGCACCGCCTATGCAGGGGCCGTCTACTTCCTATACACAGTGTTCGCGCTCTCGTTCATGCTCAACTTCCTTGTCGCCGTAGTGAACCTGCTTCCGATACCGGGTTTCGACGGATGGAGGATTTACAAAACCAACATAAAGAGCGCGAGGTTCGTGAACTTCCTGACAGCTGTTGTCATCATAAGCCTTGTAATAAACGTAATGCAGTGGGCCGTCTACATATAAATTGCAGGTTTCCGATGCTTATGCAGTGATTGGTTGGGGATATTGGAAAACCTTTTCTGGATAGGGCACGCAAGCTTCTACATCAAGTCAGAACACGGTACTGTGTTCATAGACCCGTTCAACGTCTCTCATTCTCTGGGAGAGAAGGCGGATATGATACTGATTACGCATGCGCACTTCGACCACTGCAGCGAAGGCGACATAAGGAAAGTCATGAAAAAAGATACGAGGATAATCGCAGCGCCGCAATGCCTGGAAAAAAGGCCTTTCGCCAACATCACGGTCGCGAAGCCGGGCTTCCGGAAGCTAATCGATGGCATAAAAATTGAGGCGATACCTGCATATAACACAAGCAAAGAGCGGCAACAGTTCCATCCGAAGTCGAACGACTGGGTGGGCTACATTTTGGAGATTGAAGGGGAAAGGCTCTATCATGCGGGCGACACCGATTTCATAAGGGAGATGGGGGGCATTCGCCCTGACATAGCGCTGCTTCCTATCGGTGGAACATATACGATGGACATAAGCGAAGCTTCAGAGGCCGCCGCAGCCATAGGCGCAAAGACCACCATACCGATGCATTACAAGAACCTGCTTGGCAGGGAAGGCTCTGCGAAGGCAGAGCAGGGGTTTAAGGATAAGGTCGACGGCGCCCGCATAATGAAGGAAGTGCAGGAGCCGGATTACAAGAAGTTTTAGCATTCCCTGCCCTTGGTGCGCTTCCCAATCTCCCGTGCTGCCGCAAGCAGCCTTTCCGGGCCCATTTTGAAGACTCTTTCGTATCTGTCTTCGAGCCCCCCGGCGAGCTTCGCAGCCTCCTCCTTGCTGATT
Organism: Microcaldota archaeon; assembly: GCA_964390895.1. GTDB lineage: Archaea > Micrarchaeota > Micrarchaeia > Micrarchaeales > Micrarchaeaceae > A-MIC-10. Next base: position 1,754 of record CAYMJD010000036.1, on the reverse strand, counting down.
GCAAGCTGTTTCCTCGAGTCTATTACAGCGTTCCTCAGCTCCTTGCGCTTGTGTTCCATCAATAGGGTAAGCACAGCCATCTCTTCCCTGCCAACATCTGAGCCGCTGCGCTTTATGTGTATGACGCACGAGTCTACCCCGGGCACAGGGAAAAAGCAGCCCCTCGGTACGTCCATGGTCTTCTCGACCTTGAACATCAGCGACGAAAAGACGCTGAGCCTAGAATAACTTTTCGTGGACGGCTTAGCCAGCATGCGCTCCACAATCTCTTTTTGAAGGCAGAGCACAGCCTCGATCCTACGTGCAGCAAGCCAGAGGAGAAGCCTGCTAGACAGGTTGTATGGCACGTTCGATACAAGGATGTCGTAGCCCTCCAGGGTTTTAGGATCTAGAGAGAAAAAATCAGCATTGGCCAATCTGAGGTTCTGCTCTCTGAGAGTCTCTTTCAGGAGCTTGAAGAGTCTGCTGTCGAGCTCCACCGCAAAGACGCTCTTCGCAGCGCTGCATAGTTCCCTTGTCAGGGCTCCCGCGCCTGCGCCGAGCTCGATCGCATTCCTGCCTTTGGCAAAGGACGCCTCCTTCCTGGCGACGTTCCTGCATACCATAAGGTTCTGTCCAAGCCTCTTCTTGAGCTTTATCCTTGAATTGCCGGTCAACGCACCTTCCATAACTCTTTTTATATTAATCAGCTTATTATTATTTGGGTTTAATGAGCGAATTCATGGCGCAGAGCGCAGCTGAATTCCTGTCCACATATTCATTTGTAATCCTGATCATAGCCATGGCAGTCGTTGTGCTCTTCCTTTTTACTAGTATACCAAGGGCAACCATTCCCAGCCAGTGCGTTTTTTACAACGGGCTCTCCTGCGCGGATTCGAGCTACGCGCTCAACCATACAACGCAGAGGAACAGCGTCCTCTCGCTCGCCGTCCTAGACATGCAGCCCGGCATAATAAACATAAGCGGATTCACCGCGACGCTGAACAACGTAAACAGCACCAGCGGCTCCTGCAAGCCTGCAACGGTAATGACAGGCAATTACGTCTACTGCACCGCGAACTTCAGCATAACCCCGGGCCTAGGGGCCCAGTATTCAGGGACGTTCAGGATAACGGCCAACTACTGCTCCCCCTCGCTTCCAGACCTGCATAACACGACTTGCAAAAGCTCGTCAGCTTTCGCTTACACGGGAGCCATAAGGGCCCAGACGACCAACGTACCCCCAAATTTTGCTACCACATCAATTTCAACGTCGACGATCAAGATAACAACTACAACGACTTCTGTAACCACCACAACAACCACAACCTCTACGTCCACCTCAACCACATCAACATCAATCACCACCACTACCTCAACCTCCACAACATCCACCTCTGTGACCACCACCACATCCACATCAACAACAAGCACTTCGACATCTTCAACCTCATCGACATCCACATCCACAACATCAACATCTTCAACCTCATCGACATCCACATCAACAACCTCAACAACATCCACATCCACGACATCAACAACCTCAACCTCAACAACATCAACGTCATCTACCACCTCAACCTCATCAACCTCAACAACATCAACGTCATCTACCACCTCAACCTCATCAACATCAACGTCATCTACCACCTCAACCTCATCAACCTCAACAACATCCACATCGTCGACATCTACCACCTCAACCTCATCAACCTCAACAACATCAATAGCGGCCACCACTCCGATTACCTCGTTCATATCCAATACGCGCA
>CAYMJD010000035.1:0-7706 GCA_964390895.1 Microcaldota archaeon | reverse complement strand
TAGTTCTGTAACAACCCTATTCTCATCCACCCGGGGCGTATGTCTAACATACGCCTCGATGGGATCTTATAAGGTAGTTAGACGGCAGTATTACCAAAAGCAAAAACGTTTAAGCTTTACCAGAGATGCACAGATTGAAGTGATTGAAATGGGAGGAGAAGGAGAGTCTGGAGGGGGGAGTGGTTAATTAAATCATGGATTCGTCTTTTTAGAGCTTAGTTCGTCAAATTTACTTCGTAATCTATTCTTTTCTCTATATTTTTTTATAGTAATCCCTAAACAATATCTCATATTGGGTCGAATAAGTTTCATCGAGTTTTCTATAACTTAATTCACCGATAAGTATATTTGTTATTATTAGTTTCTCGATTTTTACGCCCCTTATTTTACTAAGGAGGGGTTCGGTTTCTTTCTCGAAATCGCCTTCTTCGAAAATTGGGGATATTAACATCACTCCGTGGGGTATTCCGAAATCTCCAGTAAGACTAAATCTATTTATTGGGCCTTTGTATTCGCTTATTATTAACTCTAAGAGTTCCTTCCTATTTTTTCTGAAAAGATTGCTATCCAAAATTTCCAATAATGATAAACCATTATATCTTGAATTTACATCCCGCATAAGCACTGTCGATTCCCATATTTTGCCATCATCCTTGAGTTTCTCAAAGGTATAGTGTGAAGCTCCTTGGCTGAAGTTATAGATTTTATCTATCTCGCTGAAGGGTTTTCTTCCGTCTTTGCTTAATTCCTTCACGTATTTTCCTGAGGTGAGGAGAACAAGCTGTACCTCTGCCTTGTTTTCCAATGCGCGCCTTATGTCATCTGCTCGTGGCTGGTTTACAGAAGGAAAGGAGCCCCGCGACCTTGACCAGTTCATAAAGAGGAGGGTTGACAATAGGTATGGGGAGATGAACGCCTACTTCTCTTACAGCAAGTAGCAGGCGACCCTCACTTTAGCCTTGCGCCCCCTCCCTGTTCCTTGGCTATCTCTTGAAGTCCTCTATTGCGTCTTCTACCAATTGGTTGTAGGCCAGTGCAGGCCCTCCTCCCATGAGCACAGCGACCCATCCAGCTTCCCTTATCTCCTGCTCGTTCGCCTTTGCGTCGAATGCGGCCTTTACGTGATAGGATATGCACCAGCTGCAGTGCGTTACTACAGATATCCCTATCGCTATCAATTCCTTAGTTTTCGTGTCCATGGCTCCTGGCTTCTCTATCACTTCCAAAAACTCCATGAACTTCCCTATCTGCGTGGGGCTGTCCTTCTGCCATTTACCTACTGAATCGTAGAACTCGTTCAAAAGCCTTTTCATGTCCTCTTTCATGGAATCACTAGTGTAAGTCGCGTATAAAGCATTTATGCCATTCGCCTCGAAATAATCCATAATAAGCTTGGCTGAGATGTCGTACAGAGAGAATGCACATCCTTGACCTGAAAGGCAGAATCCCAAACGAGATACTCGAGTCGCTCCTGTCAAGAAACATATCTGCGCTGACACCTCCGCAGGAGCTCGCCGTAGACAAGGGGCTCCTGAACGGGAAAAACATGGTCATCGCATCGCCCACGGCGAGCGGCAAGACGCTCGTGGCAGAGCTCGCATGCGTCAATTCCATAATAAGGGACAGGAAAAAGGCAGTATACATAGCGCCCATGAGGGCGCTCGCGAGCGAGAAATACAGCGATTTCAAGGCTTCCTACCCTTACATAAAGAGCGCCCTCTCCATAGGGGAGATGGATTCGGGTGATTCCTGGCTGGCTGAGTGCAGCATGGTGTTCGTCTCTACCGAGAAATTCGACAGCCTCTTGCGCCACGGCATAGACTGGCTGCAGAGCATAGGCTGCTTCGTATTCGACGAGATCCACATGCTCGACGACTCTTCCAGGGGACCGACGCTGGAGCTCCTCATAGCAAAGATAAGGAACATGACTGACGCTCAGATAGTCGCGCTGAGCGCGACCATAGGCAACGCCGACGAGATAGCCGAATGGCTCGCTGCAGAGCTCGTCGAAAGCGATTTCAGGCCTGTGAAGCTCAGGAAGGGGGTCATACTCAACGGGGAGGCTTATTACGGGCGCAAAGGAAAGCGCGGCGTCTTCAAGAAAAAAGATGTTTTATGGGAGAAGGAACAGCTTTCAGGAAGCGGCACCATACCAGAAACAATGGTCGTTGAAGACACGCTCATAAGGAAGAAGCAGCTCCTTGTCTTTTATTCGTCGAGGAGGAACGCGGAGAAGGGGGCTTCCAGGATTGCCGACAAGACTAGTGAGAGGCTCACAGACGACGAGAGGAAGGAACTCGGGAAGCTGAGCGACGGCGTGCTCAACGTCCTTGGAAACCCGACAGAGCAGTGCAAGAAGCTTTCCTCATTATTGAAAAGCGGGGTCGCATTCCACCATGCAGGGCTCGTAAACAGGCAGAGGTCAATGATAGAGGAGGCGTTCAAGGGCAACCTAATCAAATGCATTTGCTCGACTCCGACCCTGGCCCTCGGCGTGAACCTTCCGGCGCACACTGTGCTTGTCAAGGATGTCTACAGGTATGACGGGGGAGGCAGCTCCCTGCTGCGGGTCAATGAGGTGATGCAGCTCTTCGGGAGGGCTGGAAGGCCGAACTATGACACAGAGGGGCGTGCGCTGCTGATTGCCTCTGGGGAAGAGCAGCTCGAAAGGTATTACTCGAACTACATAGAGGGAGAGCTTGAACCCATCGATTCGAGCATAGGGATAGCGCCTGTGCTACGTACGCACATACTTGCGTTCATAGCAGAGAACTTCCTCAACACAGAGGATAGCATCAACGAATTCCTGGCCACGACGTTTTATGGCCACCAGTACAGAAACATGAGCGGCATAAAGGCCAACGTCTCGATGATCCTCAAGGAACTTAGGGAGTGGAAATTCGTAGACGGGAGGGGGGGCGCCCTGACAGCGACGCGCGTAGGCAGGAGGGTAAGCCAGCTTTACATCGATCCCCTGTCGGCCAAATGGATCATAGAGTCGCTGCAGAGGAAAAGGGACCTGCTCGGCAACCTTTTCATGATAGCGAATACGCTGGAGATGAGGCCCTATGTAAAGGCGACAGAGGATGCGCTCTCGAAGTATGTAGCGTACAGGAGCATGCTTTCCGACGATGCCTTATCCAGGGACTACGGGAGCCTTGATTACGGCATATACGAGCCAGAGAGGGCGTTCGCGACCGCGCTTATGCTGAACGAATGGATAGACGAGACGAAGGAGAACGTCGTTGTAGAGAGGTATTCAACGACCCCGGGGGCGCTTTACACTAAGCTGACGAACGCGGACTGGCTGCTTTATTCATCAATAGAGCTTGCGAAGCTCATGCACGTGAGCGCCCACGACCTCCTGAACCTCAACGTGCGCATCAAGTACGGCATAAGGGAAGAGCTGCTCGACCTGGTAAGGCTGGAGCAGATAGGAAGAGTGAGGGCGAGGCTGATGTTCATGAATGGAATAAGGACAGTGTCAGACATAAGGGAGAATCGCGACGCTGTGAAAAAGCTGCTCGGGAAGGAGATAGCTGAAAAGGTATTTAAGCAGCTTGACTGATATTTTACTGGGTGCTTAAGATGTACATAACTGAAGCGGCGATAAAGCGGATGCTCAAGGATGCCGGGGCAGAGAGGATCAGCAGGGGGGCTGCAAAGGAACTGAGGAAATACGTAGACAAGATGGCCTTCGGGACCGCCCAGAACGCGGTCAGGCTGGCGCATCACGCGAAGCGCAAGACCGTTGATGTATCAGACGTAAAGCTCGCATCCTCTTGAGCGCTGCATCTGGGACTTGGGCGGCATTATGGCGCGGAACAGGCTTCTGGCATAATGCAGCTGCCATGGGCTCTGGCCCCATCGCAATGCTTAAAAGCATATGATGATTGGGTTGCCTGCGATTCCATTGTCAAATTACGACGCCGAGCAACTTAAGCAAAATGATTGTCCCGGCTGCGGGCAGCCCGAATATCGCGACAGGAATCATAAGGCCAAGGCTTATAACAATCCCCAATGCAAAGAAGTAGTTGAACAACAAAAGCACTATGACCCCAAGCACGCTGTTTATTATGATGCCGAAGACGAGCTTGAGTATCGCCTTGCCGAGTTTGAGTATTATGAAGAGAACCAGTGCTATTATGCCTATTATGATGAGCTCGCTTATTATGCCTGTCCCGGCAATCGCAGATATCATAAGATGTAGTTAGAGCGTTACAAATAAAAATGTTGTTGTAAGTTCGGCGCCCTCCCCCACTGCTTTTTATTCCAGCTTGATGGGCATGCCCATTATTCCCCTTCCCTCCTCACAATCCGTATTATGCCTGGCCTTGGGGAGTATACGTCGCCGCTTCTTTCAAGCTCGCGTATGTACTTGTTCGCCGTGTCGAAGTCCATGCCCGCCTTTTCGGCTTCCTCTATTATGCGCTGCATGCGCGCGGTTGTCTCTGATTCCTCGAGCTTCTTTATTATCGAGAGCACAACATTGAGCTTGTCCACCTTTTCCCTCGGCATTCCGGTAAGTATCGTGTCTATGTCCCTCCTGCCTCCCCTGTCTACCGCCAATGTCTTCAGCATGAACTCGCTCAGCGCGATGGCCTTCTCTGCGTCAGGCAGCTCCACGTTGCTTGAGAGCCTCGCCTTCGCCGAAGCCTCGGCCATCCTGACCAATCCTTCAATCTGACGGGGGGTTATTGGGACAGCGCCCTGCCTTGCGCCTGTTTTCCTCAGTTCAACATAATATGTCTCTATCTTATTGCTCGCCTCCTGACTCAGCCTCGGCATCACCCCCCTCCTTGCGTAGGCGATGTACTTTCTGAGGAAGTCTGCCTCTATGGGGGGAGCCTCTACCTGGTCGTATTTCTCTACCTCTGCTATCTTCGCGCCTGCTGCCTCGTGTTGGAGAAGTATGTGCCTCGCTATGTCCTTGTCCAGCTCCTCGTCGAGTATGTCCTTTATCGGGAATATAAGGTCGAACCTCGAGAGCAGCGTCGGGGGTATATCGAACTGCTCTGCTGGGTATATGTTGGAATCGAACCTCCCGTATTTCGGGTTGGCTGCGGCTAGCACAGACGTCTTCGCGTTAAACGTAGCTACTATACCTGCTTTTGCGACGCTTATCGTCTGAGATTCCAATGCCTCGTGCAGCGCGGCCCTGTCCTCGTCGCTCAGCTTGTCAAACTCGTCTATCGCGACGGTTCCTCCAGATCCCAATACCATTGCCCCTGCTTTTAGCGTCCATCCCCCGTCAGAGAAGTCGTCCCTCTCTGCGACGGCTGTCATGCCTCCCCCTGTTACAGACTTTCCGCTGACATATATTCCTTTCGGCACAAGCCTTGCGACCGATTGCAGTATCCTTGTCTTCGCGCTTCCCGGATCGCCTATCAGCAGAATGTGCATGTCGCTTCTTATGGGGCCGCCGTCTACAAGCTGCTTCCCCGGCGTGCCCCCGAAAAGCTGAAGGGCGACAGCCTGCTTTATCTCCCTGTGCCCGTATATGGAGGGCGCTATCGAAGCGGTTATCTTGTCGAATATCGCCGGGTCTGTAGAAAGCTCCTTTATCCTCCTCTCCTCTTCATCGGATATGCTCAGCTCGGCGAACTCCTTTTGCTTGGAGACTATCGAAACAGTGTCGAGGAACATCGTGTAGAGGTTCCTCTCAACCTTTCCGCGGCTGTTCCTCCTCGGCCTTATTCTTAGTATCCCTGTAACCTCTATCCTGTCCCCGGGTATAACTGTGTTGACAAGGTCGTCCTCTATCCATGTCTCGAGCTGCCAGGTCGGGGTGCTCCCCTTGAGCCTTTCCAATGGGTCTTGTATGGCTATCTTTTGCAGATTTATGAACTTCGATTCCTCTGGAACCTCCTTTATGGACTTGCGCTTGCATTGGCTGCATATGTCTGGCACCTCATCCTTGTCTACCCTGAGCTTGTACGTAGACCCGCAGAAGGTGCATTTGTATGTCCCTATCCTCACCCTCGGGTTTATCTCCGAGCGCTTGACTATGAGCCCGTCGAGCGTTATCAGCTTCATTATGTACTTCGCGCCGACGTCCTGCACCAATGGGTTGTTTATCTTCTGGCCGAAGAACCGCACATGCGGCTCCTGCCCTTCCAGCGAGGCAAAGCCCATCCGCTCCTTCAGGGACTCTGTGGCGGCTTCCAGCACCATGTCTGGATTCTCGATCAGCTCGTCTGCCAGCTCCGGGTCGAACATTTCTAGGTTTTTGAAGTCGACCATCAGGCTCGGCCTTTCCGGGTATGCGGTTATCAGCTCGTTGATCGAATCCTCGCAGTATTTGTCGAAGAACTCGTCGAACTTTGCCTTCAATCCCTCTGCTATCGCGTCTGCCATGCCCACACCCATTAACCAGGATTGCCGGATTGCCAAGCTGCTGGCTTATGGCAACGGCGAAAGCCCCATGCCCCCGGGCTTATAGCCTATATTGTATACGGGGTTTATATTCATTGTGCTCTATTGGAGATTTGCGGAATACATAGGCAATGGCTTGCCCGCTCCGGTTCGCAGGCGATGTCAGCTTTTCGGCGTGGCTGCGCCGTCCCTGGCGGTCAGCAATGCTTCGACCTCTCGCACCCTTTTTGTCTGCACTTCCAACAGGCGCGCTAATCCGGCCTTGGCCGACAGGGCCGCGTCGCGCTCAGCTATTATGGCGCTTATGTATTCGCTAAGATATGCTTTGTCCTTTGATTCCTCTCTCCTCAGCACCTCGCCGTATTCCGGAATCTTTTGGCATTCTTCGGTTACCTTTGGCCCCCCATGGCGCATTATGCTGCCGATCAGCGTGCCGTTCATCTTTGTCTTCTTTCCCAGAATATCCTTATGCTTGAGCAGTTCCAGCCTCACGTTGTCTGTCGCGGCAGAGAAGTTGAGCTCGTTAGCAACCATCCAGTCCATATTGTTCGCGTATGTGAGCAGCCAGTCCTCTCCCAATATCCTCAATTGGACAGCCTCCATTATCGGCATGAACTCAGCTGATTTATCAGATACAACCGCCATTGTTACGTTCCAACCGATCTCATCGCTTATAGTGAATTCGTGGGGATTTTCCCTTAAGGTTTTGTCTATCCCTCCAATGCCGCTTCTAAGGAGCTTTATCGCCTTCTTCCAGACAAGGAAGCTGCGGCCGAATGTTTCCTCTATTTCCTTGTCTGCCATGGAGTCCGCGGTTTTAAGGAGCTCGTTTTGCAGCTTCCCGGAGTTCCTCTTTGAGAAGAGCAGCTTCCCTACGCTGGTTCCATTGGAATCCTTCAGCATGAGCACGTGCTTGCTCGATGCGAGAATTAAGTGGACATCTTCATTGGGGCAATCTGCAAGCAGGTGCCCCATCTTCTGGATTTTGGAATCAACCTTATGCTCCAAGGCGCATATCTTTTCATTCGATGCAAGTTTTACCAGGAAAGCGTGCGTGCCTTCGCAAGCTATCCTTATTAGGACATGCTGCAAAAACTGGTTGCCTGCGAGGAGGTCTGAGCTGTCAACTATGAACTTGTCTAATTCCGCGATCCCTCTGTCAAGTATTTCCCTTGCTTTATCCTGAACTCCTTTGTGATAAACAGTGCGGCTTGCCACTTCCATTCTGCCCCCAATATGCTTATACTGTTGAAATATAAATAGATTTGTTGGTCGATTTGCTTAGGCGTTCAATCAAGCATGCGATGATTGGGGGGATTTGGAAACGATAG
>CAYMJD010000034.1:0-7763 GCA_964390895.1 Microcaldota archaeon | reverse complement strand
GATTCGAAGGAAAAGCATAAAATAACGTCTAGCTAAACGTTTGAATAGTCACCAAGCGAGAGTTCCATGTCCTTTAGGTCGTGGATGAATCGCACGTTACGATACAATCTATTTCTACTTTTCTGTCGTTATTCCGTTAATGACAGCGGCGCAAATTTCTTTGCGCCTAAATGCTGCCAGAAACGTGAGTATACGAATAGCATAGCGTATGCAAGAGGTAAAGAACTATCTGCCAACGATGTTGGCCATCAATACAACTTCCAACACCTTGTTCTCGTGACAAAATACAGATACAAAATGTTCGGAAAACTCAAAACGATAAATGCGGTCCGCAACGCGCTTTATGACGTCGCTGAACGATACAGGATGAAAATAAAAGAACTTTCATTCGGAGACGATTGTTCGCACGTGCATCTGGAGATAAGTATACCGAATACAATGTCTGTATCGTATGCAGTTCAATTACTGAAAGGTTATCTGTCTTATGTGGTGTCCAGGGAAGTTTCAAACCACAGATTGAGGTATTTCAAAAGGCATTTCCGGAGCGCAGGATATAGTAACGGCAGTGTTGGACCTCGTGACGAAAGAACTTTACAAAATCCACCAGAAGACAAGATATCCCAAAAAGACAAACAACTCTTGCAATGCAACTGCATCACGCTTCTTTGGATACCACGACCTTTTAGGCCTGCAAAACTAAGAAGGCCTGAACTTTGCCAACAGCAGCGAATTAGAAACCACACTGACAGAGCTTAGCGCCATAGCAAGTGCGGCTAGCAGCGGAAGGTAGCTGTACACACTTACAGTGAAGAACGGTATCAACGCCCCAGCAGCAATCGGGATCAAGACAGTGTTGTAGCCGAACGCCCACAAGAGGTTCTGCTTTATCTTCGACATGGTCTTCTTTCCCAACTCCAAGGAGATGAACGCATCATAGATGCTGTTCTTTATAAGTATTATGCCGCCAGCCTGTATGGCGACATCTGTACCAGCCCCAATCGCTATCCCCAAATCAGCCTTTGTAAGCGCCGGGGCGTCATTTACGCCATCACCGACCATAGCAACGATTTTTCCCTTTTTTTGCAGTTCTGCTATCTTTCTCATTTTCTCTTGAGGCTTTGCCTCAGCGATCACATTCTTGATTCCAAGCTGTTTTGCTATCGCGCTTGCTACTCTCTCGTTGTCACCTGTTATAAGCCATACCTCTTTTCCAGAAGCATTGAGCGCCTTGATGGCCTTTTTGCTGTCTTCCTTAAGCACATCAGCCAGAGATATCAGCCCGACCGCTTTGTTATCTATACTGACTATTAGCGTTGTTTTGCCTTCCAGCTCCAGTTGTTTGAGCTGCTTTTCCAATCTGCCAATTTGCTCTTTGGCAAACAGGTATCTATTCCCAACAACGATTCTTCTGCCATTTTTGTCATATGCGATTATGCCGCTGCCCTGCTTGTAACTGAACCTTTTTGGAAACCCAATCTTTAATCTGCGACTTTTCGCCCTCTCTATTATTGCCTTTCCGATTATGTGCTCCGAATTTATCTCGGCTGTTGCAGCGAATCCGAGTATCTCCTCCTCGCTGTAGTTTGAAATAGACACCACATCCGTCACTTCTGGCTTGCCCTTCGTGAGCGTCCCAGTCTTGTCAAGGACTATCGCGTTTACTCTGCTGGCCATCTGCAGGCTTTCGCCGCTTTTGACCAATATGCCCTCTTTTGCGGCCTTTCCTGAAGAGACAAGCAGCGCTGCAGGGGTTGCTATCCCTAGAGCGCAGGGGCATGCTATGATCAGCACGCTGACGAAAATTAGCACAGTAACATTCAGCCCTATACCAGCTACAAAATACCATGATAAAGAGGCGAGTACGCCTATTACTACAACAAATGGCACGAAATATGATGATATCCTGTCTGCAAGCTTCTGTATCGGCACCTTGCTGGAAGCAGCATCCTGCACAATCTTTATTATTTGGGCCAGAGCCGTGTCATTGCCGACTTTTACTGCCTTGATTCTCAATGCGCCTGCCGAATTTATTGTGCCGCCAATCACCTTGTCGCCCTTTTTCTTGGCAGCCGGCATGCTCTCGCCTGTAATCATTGATTCGTCTACAGAGCTGTTCCCTTCAACCACGACAGAATCTGTCGGTATCTTTTCTCCTGGTTTTACAAGCAGCAGATAACCCTCTTTAATCGCCTCTATTGGTATATCGGCTATTTTGTTGCCTTTTATCATATGCGCTATCTTTGGCTGCAGGTTTATAAGCGCAGAGACGGCGTTTGATGCCTTAGATTCTGCGATTCTCTGCATGTAAACGCCGCTTAATATCAGAGATATTATAATCGTTGAAGTGTCAAAGTAGATTCCCCCCGTCGGAAAGACGGATGGGAATAGGGTTACAACAGCGCTGTAAGCCCAAGCGGCAGTTGTGCCTATCGCTATCAGGGTATCCATGTTTGCAGATTTGTTCTTAATCGCATCGATTGTCCCAGCATAAAACCTCTGTCCAGCATAAAACTGCACAAGACCCGCAAAGACCAGCATTATATAATTGCCATAGCTGGCAGAAACCGCATATGTCAGTATAACTGTTATTATCGTGAGCGGCCATGAGACAATTAGCGATATCTTCAGGTTCCTGAGCTCTCTCTCGGGCTTCTCAAACTGCAGCTTGCAGCTTGCGCTGCAAAAATAGTATTTTTTGCCCTCACGCATGCCTGTCAACTGCGTAGTTTTTTCATCGACATGCATGCCGCAGACCGGATCGGTGGCCATCTACATTCCTCTCCGCTTTCTCGTTGCCTCCACAGAATGTTTTGTTATGCTCAGATTGCAGCTGTTGTGCGCAGAGCACCATTTGTAGCATTTGTCAGCATGCGATTTGATTTTGTAATTCAGCCCACAAACCTTGCAACGGTATCCCATCCAATCATCATTTGGCGTATTTGCCCGGGGATTTGTCAAAGCTCTCCTTGCATTTGATTGAGCAAAAAGCGTATAGTTTGCCCTTATATTCGCTTTTGAATTTTGTACTATTGGTTTCCATTCCACATACAGGGTCCTTCATATTTTTCACCGTATCAAAACTTCAGCGCCCAGTTAAGCACAACTGCCATCCGCACTCCGGCGCTTGCTCCTCCTATTATCGCTATTATAATTATCGCTATTATAATTAATAGCAGCGCAGATATCGGATATGCAGATGCCATCAAATGGCCCATCACGCTTTCTGAGCTAAAACCGGTTCTGCCGTACCAAGGGGTCATGAGAAATCACGCCAAAAATCCAATCACTGCGCCAGCTATCATCGCCGCCTTTACATCTATCCGCAAAAATTTGGTTTTTTTCATTTGCTCGCCAAAATAATTCTGATCATCCCAATGTGTACTTATAAGGGTTCTTCGTGAACGAGGACTTGCAGTCATTGCAGCAGAAGTAGTATCTTTTTCCCTTGAATACTGTTTTGAAATGCGTCTCCTTGCTTACAATCATATCGCAGACTAAGCAGACGGCCCGGTTTTTGGCTTTCATGATTATAGTAAAAACACCAATATCTATATCTCTTTTCTTTGCCATATGGTCACACACCACACGAACTGCCAGGCGCTCCGCTAACAGAAGGAAGCAGATTGTTGCTCAACAAAAGTCTGTGAAGGGCAGAATACCCGGAAGCGCTTGAAAAATTATAACTAAGAAGCTGCTTTGCAGCAACGCCATTCCACGCTTTCCCCTGTGTTGAATTGAAGAAGATTGCCGCTTCAAGGTACTGTTGGGGGTAATAGAAGGAATTGAAATCCTTTAGCGCATTGTATATCTGTGTCTGGTTCCTCCCCTGCGAGGCCATTAGCTCTATTAGAGCTAGCTGCGCTGCCCCGTGGTTGCAATCTGGAAACATGGCGGGATTGTTGCAGCAGGGCCTGTATACATTGGCAGCTATAGATGCTGCAAGACTCTGCTGGGTTTCATTAAGCGTTATTATTGTTAGGTTTCCGATTGAGAGGGTCCCCAAAGAGCCGTAGCCCCCGGTGCTTGCCAGTTCATACGGGCTTTTGTAGCTGAGTATCGAGCTATTGATTATCGGGTTCTTGTTGTTTATCCCCAAGCCCCATAGAACATATAAGATAAACATTGAGTCACTCTTATTGATCGAGATCTTGCCGCTATATGTCCCATTCATTATCTTCAGCTCTGCCTTGCTCAAAGGCTGCCCGCTCTGGTTCAGTATCTCGTTAAGGAATGAGGCATTCAGGGCATCATTTTCTACTAGCCGTTTGACAGAATCGCCCCAGCTTGCATTAAATGTGAACCCCTTTTCGGGGAACATGCTCCCCTCTAAAGCCATTAGCCTAGATTGACTAATGCCTGTAGTTGGTACAGCGGCGATATCCGCGGTGTTTGGAATCGTAGAACTGGAGCTCGCGCTTTTCTGAACCTTGAGGAGATTGCCATTTACTATAATGTAAACCGCAGAGAAGAAGAGCCAGCCAATCAGTGCGTAAAGCAGTATCTGCCGCTTATTTGAAGCAAAGCCGCTCTTTATTCGCGTGCCAACCTTTTGCATCTACGCACCACCTTTACCGCTCCAGAATGTCCTTGTTGCAACAGCAGTGCCATCGCTGTTTATAGTAAGCGACGCTATGTCACCCTGTGAAAGACACGGCTTAACCATCATGTTGTGCTCGTAGTTGAAGCTGACTATCCCATTAGGCGTCTGTATCTGTGATGTGCAGTTGCTCAGCTGCGTCTGTGGGTCTGTGGTGCATCCCCGATCAGAGAGCACATTAAGGCCAGTAAACGCCTCTGCAGGCAAACTCTCTCCCACAATCTTTCCAACAAACGAGTTGGGATTGTTCGGCTGCGATATGGTGGTTGTTATGTTGCCTGTACTGTTTGCAGAACCGAAGTAGACGCCCGCCAGGAGCGCCAGTATAGCTACCACACCTATTCCGATGACAAAATTACGCTTTTTTCCCATTTGATCACACTCTCATTCTTTGCAGCAATCCACAATTCTTTTTACCATGCTCTTTATAGCATCGAAACTTCCTGTCTTCCTACCCTTATTTTGAGTTTCATCGACAATTCTGTTTATGTTCAATGGCTCTGCGCCAAGGTTCAGCCCCCAGAACAGCGAATAAAGATCAAACGCCTGCTCATACTTTTCGATCGCCTCCCCTTCCCTGTTGCTTGACATGTATTTTGTTCCAACCTCCACGAGCCGCATCGATGCGGCAAGGAGGTGCTTTGATATGCACCACTCCTCCCCCTCTGGATTTCTAACAAGCTCCCTCAGCAGTTTGCTTCTCATCTCCCTGACACGCTTGATTAGCTCAAAATACTTTCTCTTGTCTGTCTTCATGCCGCTGAAGTAGAGATGCTCCTCGATTGATATGAGGTTCATAAGCGCTACGCTCAGGTCCTCCCCGGAAGAGAGGTCTATAATTCCCGAATCTTTGAACGCGTTCACCTTTTCGGCAAATTCTTTTGTATCAGCCTTCATTCCCATCTTAGCACCTAAACTATGTAAAAATATTTTGTGGCGTACCAGAACAGCAGAGAGAGCCCCACGAGGATCCCGAGCGTCAGGATTATAGTCTGATAAGGGAACGCAGCGCCTCTCCTTTTCTTTATGAGGTTGCTTATGGGAGAACCTGCGAACGTGATTGCGCCTCCTATAATCGTTCCAAGCACAAGCCTGTTTATCCCGAAAATGGTGTCAGACATCGTTGGCATCCCTTTGAAGAAGCCGGCGAAATAGAACGGCAGTATTGTGGCCGCAATTACCGCCGCGACCACCAGCACGTCTTGCAAAGGTATCTTTTTAATGTTCGCCTTGCCCATTCGTTTGTTGATTACGTTCTTTGCCCATAACGCCGTTGATACTGCTAGCGCACCTAGCCAGAGGCCAACAACAATATCATCAATTCCATAGTACCTTGCGACGCTCAGACCCGCAGCTGCGCCAATAACGCACAATGGGCACATCGCAGATGCCAATGGCACAGATGAGAATAAATAAACAGCAAGAGCGAAGGACAGGAACAGCAGCCTATACAAGGGTCTGGATACCATTTTTTATAACCGTTTAGTGGGCATTAGTTGCGTTGTAGCCGGCAGCGATGTGGTCCATCATGTTGTCGCAATAGGCCAGCATGTTTGAAGTATATGGGGTATTCTGATAGTTGCCCATCATACCCATTGAGGTATTCTGATAGTTGCCCATCATACCCATCATGCCATTAAATCCGCCAGACCCTTGAATCATACCATATGGTTCTACGTAAGCGTAAGCGTAGCTACTAAAAGTTGCAACGGCTTCAATGACTAAGAGCGCCGCTATGATTATAACGACAGCCAACACAGCCAGCAAAATAGTTCTCTCTTTCATGCAAAACACACTAACAATACACTCTGTAAGACATATATAGGCTCTCCGTCCAATAATTACTGCGCATATAGTGTAGATAAAATGGAGCCGCGACCAATACGCGTGTTTGTCTCTGGGGAGCTTGTGAGGGCAGCAGAAGGGCTAGCATCAAGGAGAGGCGCTGCAGGCAGGCCCACCCTGCACTCCACATGCCTCATATTAGCAATGATAGCTGTGAAGGAGTTTTGCAACGTTGGCTACAGGGAGACGTGGAAGCTATTCGCAGAGCGAGGCTTTTCCAAGCTGCCCGACTTCAGGACCATACATTTAAGGGCAGCTATGCTGAAACACGGCAACGTATCTATCAAAGTGGCTGTAAAAGCAAGCGCAGAGCGCTGTTTGATTATCATAAAAAGGCACAGTGGGAAAAGCTTTGTCGTAAAAAGGGCTATCGCACCAAAAAAGTGGGGGGCACTGATGCGCGGCCTTAAGTCCGACTTTGTAGAGCTTGAGCTTTAACTCCGAACAGCGAGAAATCCCATATGCTTTAGGTGGGGGTATATCACACAGCAACTTCGGCCCAACCAAAGAGTTCCTACAGCTGCATTCCACATTCCTATTTGGTATGCTCTTGAGGATCCCCAATATCATCTCCATTTCCATGAAAGAAAGGGTTTTCGGCTACGAACTGCTGCTTGACTCCTACGAATGCGGAGCAGAGGTCTGCGGCAACTTGGACCGCTCTACAGCTAGCTTATAACAAGATAGTAGATTTCATAGGCATGAAGAGGCAGAAGCCCCATCTGTATTCAGAACTGATAGAAAGTCGTTCCCCGACAAGTCAGGGTTGAGCGAGTTGCTTCCTTTGGCCGATTCCTTTATAGCGTGGAATCCGTGACAAGCGCTCCATCTTGGAAGGGAAAGCACTATTTTGATGCGTACAAAAGGGCTAATCATCCAAGTAGAAAAACCAATAATAAGAAATAGTTTTCTAGGCAAACCATCTTATGGATTTATCGAAAAATGTCTCATCTATAGACAGTTGGTTTGACAGGAACGCTAAGGGCATAAGCAGACTTATAGAAATTGTTTTCGGTATTGTGTGGGGAATTGACGGGGTTCTAAAGTTTCAGCCTAGCTTTTCACAGAGTTTCTCTGCGCTTGTGGTGGGCGCAGCGGCAGGCCAGCCCCAATGGCTGAACGGTTGGTTCATGTTTTGGGGTTCCATAACGGCAGTAAATCCTGGGTTCTTTGCATCTCTAATAGCTGTATCAGAGATAGCGCTTTTCATATCGCTCACAACCGGCTTACTTAGAAAAATCGTGACTATTCAAACGTTTAGCTAGGCGTTATTTTATGCTTTTCCTTCGAATCGTATTTTGATGGTAGAACTGGTTGAGGC
>CAYMJD010000033.1:0-8123 GCA_964390895.1 Microcaldota archaeon | reverse complement strand
TTTGCTTAGGCGTTCAATCAAGCATGCGATGATTGGGGGGATTTGGAAACGATAGGAAGTGATTCCCTCTAGAATATCCCGAACTTCTTCCCCTTTGAATCAGACTCCTCGAAGCGCTTTATGAGCTCAGCCTGCTCCCTTGTGATGCTTTTTGGTATGTCGACCTTTATTGTTATCACTTGGTCGCCGTTGCCAGAGCTCTTGAAGTGAGGCATTCCGTATCCGTTGAGCACTATCTTCTCGCCGTTCTGCGTGCCGCCGTGCACAGAGATTTCTTTGTCGCCGTCCATTGTCTGGACCTTTGCCCTGCCACCTAGTATGGCAATGTAAAAAGGTATGCTCTGCTCAGAATGCAGGTCGCTGCCGCTCCTTGCGAAGCTTCTGTCTCTTTGCACGTTCACGTCTATGTAGAGGTCGCCTGTCCTTTCCCTTCCGAAGTCACCCATGCCCTTGACCCTGAGGCGCATGCCTGTCTCTATTCCCTTTGGTATTTCTATGTCTATTGTTTCCTCGCAGACCTTCTTGCCTGACGCGCCGCATGCCCTGCAGCCTTTCTCGAAAGACTTGCCCGTGCCGCCGCACTTGGGGCATACGGAGATGCTCTGCATCACTCCGAATACTGTCCTCCTTGTGGATTTCAGCTGCCCTGTCCCGTTGCACTTGGGGCAGCTGACTATCCTTGAGCCTGGCTCTGCGCCGCTCCCGTTGCAGCGGTCGCACTTGGCCACATGCCTCACCCTCACCTTCTTGCTGGTCCCTGTATATGCTTCCTTGAGGGTTATGCTCACCTCTGCAAGTATGTCGTTGCCCATGTCGTTGTTTTGCGCCGCTCCATGGAAGCCGAAGAGGTTGCTAAATATGTCGTTCTCAGAGCCACCCATGCCTCCGAAGCCTATGTTGATGCCCATGTCCCTGAACACTTTGTCGAAGTCGAAGTTCCTGAATATGTCCTGCTCCGTGTACCTCCGGCTGAACGCCTCTGGGCCATATGTATCGTATTGCTGCCTCTTCTCTGGGTCGCTTAGTACTGCATACGCCTCGTTGATCAGTTTAAAATCGCTCTCCGCGGCTTTTGACTTGTTGACATCTGGATGATATTTCAGAGCCAACGCCCTGTACGCCCCCTTTATCTCGTCTGCAGAGGCGTTCTTGCTTACTCCTAAAACCTCGTAAAAGTCCTTCGGCATTCAGATCATGCTTTTTATTTTTCTACCTTGAAGTCAGCGTCTGTCGCGCCGGGCTGCCCGCTGTCGCTGTCCTCGGGGCCTTGACCGGACCCTGCTTGGCCCTGCGGGCCCGCACCCTTGTACATGCTCTGACCTATTTCCTGCAGCTTCTTCGCGAGTTCGTCGCTCTTCTCCTTCATTGCGACGTAGTCCTCGTCCTTCAGCGCCTTCTCGAGCGCGTCCTTTGCGCTGCTTATGCTGTCGTACACTTCCCCCGGTATCTTGTCCTTGTATTCCTCCAAGGTCTTCTCTGTAGTGTAGAACAATGATTCTGCGCTGTTCTTCGTCTCGACATTCTGCCTTATCTTCTTGTCTTCCTCTTCATATTTGCTCCATTCGTCCATCTTTTTCTGTATGTCGTCCTTGTCCATCTTGTGGGGCGCTATTATGTCCATTCCCTGCGCCTTGCCTGTTGCCTTGTCTGTCGCCGTCACATGCAGTATCCCGTTGGAATCGATGTCGAACGTCACCTCTATCTGCGGCACGCCCCTTGGTGATGGCGGTATGCCTGTCAACTGGAACCTTCCCAACTCTATGTTGTCCTTGGCCAACGCCCGCTCCCCCTGCACAATGTGTATATCTACCTGTGTCTGGTTGTTTTCCGCAGTTGTAAATATCTGCGACTTCTTTATTGGTATTGTCGTGTTCCTGTCGATTATCTTTGTCGCTACTCCCCCCAATGTCTCTATGCTTAACGTCAATGGAGTCACGTCAAGAAGCACTATGTCCTTCACCTCTCCGGTAAGCACCCCTGCCTGTATTGCTGCGCCAAGCGCCACAGCCTCCATAGGGTCGACGCCGCGCTCTGCCTTCTTTCCGAGAAGCTGTTCAACATACCTCTGCACTATCGGCATTCTTGTAGGTCCTCCCACCATTATTATCTTGTCTATGCTGTTCGGCTCAAGCTTCGCGTCCTTGAGGGCCTGCATAACAGGCTTTGTGGACTTTTCGACTATTGGCAAAACAAGGCTCTCCAGCTTCGCCCTAGTGAACTGGTATGTGAAATTAACAGGGGCTCCTTCCTTCTGCGCGATGAACGGAAGGCTTATGTCACTCGTCAGCACTGTGGAAAGCTCTATCTTCGCTTTCTCTGCCGCTTCCCTGACCCTCTGCATCGCCTGCATGTCCTTGCTGGCGTCAATACCGTTTTTGGACTTCAGCTCGTTGGCAAGGAAATTGACTATTATGTTGTCCATGTCTGTCCCTCCAAGCTGTGTGTCTCCGCTTGTGGACTTGACTTCAAACACACCGTTGCCGAACTCCATAACTGTGACGTCAAGTGTTCCGCCCCCGAAGTCATAAACAAGTATCTTCATCTCCTTGTTCGCCTTGTCGAGCCCGTATGCAAGGCATGCCGCAGTGGGCTCATTGACAAGCCTGACAACCTCCAGTCCCGCAATCTCCCCTGCGTCCTTTGTAGCCTGACGCTGGTTGTCGTTGAAGTATGCAGGGACAGTTATCACTGCCTTTATCACTGGCTCCCCCAGGTACGCCTCGGAATCCTGCTTTATCTTCTGCAGAAGCATGGCCGACAGCTCCTGCGGCTTGTACTGCTTGCCGTGTATCCTGTATACGTAGTCTGTGCCCATCTTCCTCTTGAAGGCTGTCGCTGTGCCTTCCGGATTCGCGACCGCCTGCCTTCTTGCTGGTTCGCCCACAAGCCTTTGCCCGTCTTTCGTGAACGCCACATAGCTTGGGAAGGCCTTGCCGTAAAGGCTTGCGCCCTCGCTGCTTGGTATTATTGTGGGGCGGCCGCCTTCCAGTACTGCTGCTGCGCTGTTGCTTGTTCCGAGATCGATGCCTATTATCTTCATTCAATCACCTAAACATCATTTTCATTGCCGTCTGGGTCAGTTTCCCCCTTGCTGATGGATGCCTTTGCTGCAGGGCCGCTCGAAACTATGACTGAAGAGGGCCTAATCAGCTTGTCCTTGAACATGTATCCTTTCTTCACTACCCCTATTATTGTGCCCTCTTTTGATTCGCTTTCCTTTGCCATGACTATCTCGTGCACATACGGGTCGAACTTCTCCTTTGCTTCTATTTCCTTCAGACCGGATTTCCTCATTATGTCTATGAGGTTCGCGTAGACCATCTCTACCCCTTTGCCGAGACCTTTGTCATTGGATTCAGATGCGGCTATGAGCGTAAGCTCGAACTCGTCTATGACCGTCAGCAGCGGCCTCACAAGCTCTGCCATCCCCAGCTCCTTTGTCTGCGCTGCCTCCTGTGCGGCCCTCTTCTTGTAATTGTCGAACTCTGCGGCTAACCTAAGGAACTTTTCCTTTAGTTCCTGGCAGTCTTCCTTGGGCGCTGCCTCTTCTGCGTTTTCTTTGGCGGGCCCCTTGTCCATGGTTTTTCCTAAAACCCTCTCCCGCGCACCAGCCTTGGCAGCGTCTCCCCCAATAGGATCTGGCTCTGCAGTTGTCCGGCTGCCTTTCCCGGAATCCCGGTTGCCTTCGTGTTTTTCCCCATTTGGCATAGGATCACTTCATTTCACAGGAACGTTCTTTCCTTTCTTGTAATAGCCCTCGAAAAGCATGTCGAACTCCCTTGCCGTATCAAGCATGCGCCTCATCTCCCTCTCTATGTCGTACTCTATCTCCTCTATCGACGTGGAAAGCTCCTGCGCCCTGAGGTAATACTTCCTCCCGCGCTTCACCACCAGGCCGCTCTCTATGAACCTGTTTATGTGGTATATGATGGTCGTCCTTGCCACGTTGGAGGGCAGCTTTACCTCTGAGCTGGATATGCCTGTGTTGTTCGCTGCCGCGACGAGGAACCTCTTCAGCAGCTCGACCTCTATGCCGCCCTTCTGGTCGCCGCTCGACAGCCCGAGGGCCTCGCAGAACCACTTTATCATGTCGTCTGGTTCTTTATAGACTGGCTTCTCGACCGCTTTTATCACTATCTTCTTCATGGTATTATTATGAACGGAAATGTTTAAATAATCTTCGTTTCATAATATTTATTGTTGATATGTCAAATAAAAGCTGACAATGGTGTGAATATGGACAAAAACGAGAAGGACAGGAAAAAGGCAGGTGTGATGCCATTCGGCATGAACGTGCCAGAATGGCTGGTTGACCCATTCAAGGGCTTCGAGAGCGGCAACAGGCTTATGCAGCACTTCTTCAACGAGGGCTTCGGGATGCCAAGAATCGACATAGAGGACAAGGGGGACAGCTTTGTTGTTACTGCAGACTTGCCGGACATGGATAAGAAGGCGATAAAGGTGAATGTATCGAACGATTCAGTTGCGATAAAGGCAGAGCGCTCGAACGAGAGGGAGCAGAAAGGCAAGAGCTTCTATGCGAGGGAGAGGGCATCATCGGGGTACTATAGGGTGGTGCAGCTGCCTGAAGAAGTAAACCCGAACGGCGCAAAGGCCGCATACGAAAACGGGACTTTGAGGATAGACATCAAGAAGGCAAAAGGGGCAACAAAGCACGAGGTCACTGTCGAATAAAGCTGAGGGTTTGGGCGGGTTTCCCCTTTCCCTTTTTTGTTTTTTGACCTTCTCTCTTCCAATCTTTCAATATCAACGACAACACCCTTACCTATTTTTTCGACGTCTTTCTTTATCATTTCTTCTTCTTTATCTACAGATGACCTGAGCCACATCGCATACATGAAGAACCCCTGGGCGAATATTGCCCCCCCTATGATGTGTATGTACCAATAGGTGTTCCCGTTCAGGTACGTGAAGAGCAGCATGAACACAGACAGCATAAGGGCTGCGAAGACGAAGAGCGCTATTGGCACTATGAACCTTGCCTTGGGCATCAGAGAGCCCAGCCTTTCAATCAGCTCGGAATCGGTTATCTCAACGGCGAAGAATATTAATACAGTAAAGCCTAATATCGAGGTTCCGACAGAGGGAACCCCAAAGGCGAGCCATACAGAGAGCGAGGTCAGGTATGCGGCCCCTATGCTTATGTAGAACGCGTTGTCCATCAGAGAATCCCTTCCCTTAAGGTCGGCGAGGTTCCTGCTGTAGAGTTCTATAAGGAGGTAAGCGGCGATTACCAGCACGAAATTGTACAGGATGCCGTTGTTCGCTGTTTCATAATAGAGGTTGAACGGCGACGTGGCCCATATCAGAAGGTTGCTGCTCCTCAGCTGCAGAGGCAGTGCAGAATAGGCGTAGCTGACGAACGCTATGATTGCGGCCAGGGAGATCGTTATTACCGGGGTATGGAACCGGAACTTTGTGGCTGGTTTGTTTGGCATTTGCCTCTATTCAAATGCCATAAGCATAAATAAAAAAGTATGGGAGGGCCTGTGCAGCAAATGGCAGCGGCCCTATCTGCGGAGCCATTCCCTGATAAGCAGAAGCGCCCCGGCTGCAGCGACTGAATGGGCTATCGCCTCTGTAGCGGAATAAGGAGCAGCGATTGCGCCTGCCGCAGAGCCCGCGACGACTGCACCGATATAAACGCTGCTGCGCCTCAAGAAAACGATGGCACTCTTTGCCTTTCTGTCATGCTTATTCATAGCTGCTCCCATATGACGCTCACGTGTGCATGCTCACAAGATGAGGCTTCATTTGCCTTGCTGCTTCTTCCGCCTCCTCTTCGCCATTGCAAGCAGTATCCCTATTATTGCTGCTATGGCTATTATCGCGATTATTATGTAGAGCCATGGTATGCTAGACGGCTTGGCTGCCTGCTGTATCGGAGCTATCGTGGTCGTCGCTGGCATTGTGGTTGTGATTACTGTAGTTGGTATTGTGGATGTTATTGTGTTGGATGGCGCATTGGAACTGTTGTTCAGTGGGGGCGCGGCAGGCTTGCCCCCTGTGCCTGTTACTGTGCCTGTATTGAGCAGCTGCCCGTAAAGCTCCAGGTCGACGCTCGGCGCGCCGATCTTGTAGTTGAAGTACGTCACATTGAGCAGCTTTATGTAGTATGTCTTTATGCTCGTGTCCTTCACGTCGAAAGTGCTGAACTGCGGAGTGAGAGTGTAGCCTTTGGTGTTGACGCTCGTTCCTGATTCATTTGGATATATGAAGTTTTCTCCTACAATGAACGTGTAGTTATCTAATATGCACTTGACAGACGCGCCTTTCGTTAGGTTGAGTATTATGCAGCTGTTGCCGTTGTTATTGACTGTAGGGAGTATTGTTATTGCAGTGCCTCCGCCGCCACCGCCGCCAGAAGAGGTAATAGTGACAGGCACATTGGCTGAAGCGAATGAGTAGGATGCTGTGGTGCCTGTATCGGTTACTATGACCGAATAGCTGACTGTTCCTGTGCTGCCACTGCTGACTGTGAAGCTGTTAGATGTTGCGCCGTTTATCGGGGCGCCGTTGTTGTACCATTGGTATGAGAATGGGCCTGTGCCGCCAACGACGTTCGCCGTCAGCGTTGCAGACTGGCTCGTAGTTATGCTCACAGAGTTCGGCGATACAGAAACTGTGGGTGCGGTGTGCACAGTAAATATGCTGCTATTCAGAGAGTTCGCGCTCTCTGGGGAATATGCGCTGTCTGTCACTATTACGTTCGCGAAGAAGCTGCCAGTGCTGTTCGTAAGGAATGCGAAGATGTTAGATGAACCAACCTTTGAGAAGAGCATCGTGTTTGACGCGCTGTCAGTTAGTATGAAGTTGTATGTGTATGGAAGCGTGCCTCCGATTGCATTCGCAGCTATCCCCAGTTTCTGGCCGAGGTCAAGCACAGTCGCATTGAGTGATATTGTAGGTATGGGACTTCCGAACGCCGAATTAACATTCACTGTCGCATTGCTGGATGTTGCCGTGTCAAAGCCGTCGGTCACTACAATGTGGTAGCTGAACGTGCCTGTGCTCACAGCGTTTACTATAAGTGTGTCTGTTGTCCCTCCTGATACCGGGCTTGCGCCCTTGTACCACTGGTATGTGTATGAGCCTGAACCTCCAGATGTTGTTGCTGCTAATGTGATTGACTGGCCGTAATCCTCAGATACGCTGTTTGGAGCTACCGAAACTGTCAACGCTGGATTTACAGTAAATGGCATCTTTATTGAGTTTACAGTCACTGGAGAGCTCGCGTTATCTGTCACTATCACATTCGCCAGGTAACTGCCGATGCTTCCCGGGGTCCAGACAAGCGAGTTGCTGGTTGGTGCGACATCGTAGTACGCATGGCTGTATATTATGACGTTCGAGGGTGTTGTTATTATGAAGTTGTATGTGTATGGGCTTGAGCCTGGGTAGCTCAGTTGCTCTGTTAGGGTTACGCTCTGACCCAGGTCGATAGTGTTGGGAGTGACTGTTAGAGGGTCTGCCAACGGTGGATTCACTGTTATTGTGCTTGGATCTGAGCTGAATATATAAGGCACTGTTGTGCCTACATCTATTGCAATGGCGTTGTAAGTGAATTGGTTGCCGAGTATGTTTGAGCTCGACGTGAAGGTTATCGTGTTGCTGCCACCTGGCGAGTATATGACAACGTTCCCTACAGGTCTGCTTCCTGTCACGTTGTATAGTTCAACATTGAATGGGCCTGTGCCGCCTGTTACGGTTATTGTATATGTCTCATCTTGGCCCGAGTCTAGAATCAATCCGCTCCTCGCTAATGTTACAAGCGGCCTGCTGTCCACGCTAATTACTGCGTCTGACGATCGTACGCTCAGTGTTGTGTATGCATCTGTAACAAGGCTGTTGTATGTGAAGGTACCTGTTGGGCTGGTGGTCAAGCTTAGGGTGGGGGCGTTTGCGCCTGATATGAAAAGCCCATTTTCATACCATCTGTAACTGAATGGACCTATGCCTCCAACAACGTTTGTTGTCAGTGTGGTGGATTGCCCGGAATCCATTATAAGGCTGCTCGGCGTTACAGTAGCTGAAAGTCCTGCATTGACAGTTACTGTGCCTGATGCTGAATTGGATGACATTGCGCTGTCTGTGACAGTGAC
>CAYMJD010000032.1:0-8204 GCA_964390895.1 Microcaldota archaeon | reverse complement strand
ACTCAGTCACTGGCAACCCATTTATTTATCCCCCGTATTTGAGTACAGAGCCGCACGCACAGCATGTCGCCTCTCGCCAGTGTTTGCAAGGCAGTAATGCTCTTCTGTATCCTGTTTACACAAGCACGTCCTACAAAAACAAGGCAAAAACAGGAGGGGCTATTGCGCCGTTGCCACCAATGTAGCTACGGATGTCACGTAGTTCGTGCCTTCCGATGCCACTGTGTAGTTGGCAACCAGTATGCCCCTTAGTGTAGTCCCAGGGGCGTTTGCCGCAACCGTCGGGGGTATCGACATTGTGACTGAGGTTATCGCTCCGTTGGCAAGCCCTCCGGATATTGTCATTGGGGGATGCGTATGCGCCTGCCCCTGTATGCGATGGGCCTTGCGGCACAAAGAAGACGTGGGGGGACGGCCACACAAGAAAAGCTCGGCGCGAAAGTGCGTTTGAACCTGTACAACAGCAACCCCTACAAGCAAAATGCCTGCTACCTTGATGATATAAAATTCCAGTCTGAAGGGGAGAGACTAACCGCCTTAATACTGCTGGAATATGGAATTCTCCCAAGGATAATACCAGAGGTAACAAGGCATTTAAAAAGGCCGAACACGAAAACGAATTGGTCGCATTCGATTTCAATCTTTACGAATAATCCAGCGCTTTTGACCAGAATCAGGATAGTCTTCGCATTCAAGCAAGGTATTTTAAGGTTTTTCGTCAATATCCTTTAAACAAGATCCAGATGCTAATTTAGATTTTGCCTGCAAAATCTGGTTGATGCAATGTCCAATGTTTATGATGTAAACGCTTCAGCGCTTGTCAGGGAGACAGCCGCTAGGCTCAAGGGAATCCTCAAGGAGCCACCGGAGTACATAAGCTACGTGAAGTCAGGCGCCCACCGGGAAAGACAGCCCCAGGACCCTGATTTCTGGTACGTCAGGAGCGCCTCGATATTGAGGCAGGTGTACATAAACCAGCCTGTGGGTGTATCAAGGCTGAGGACAAGGTATGGCAGCAGGAAGGAGCACGTGATGCACAGGAGGCACCACACGAAGGCGGGGGGAAGCCTGATACAGGATTCCCTGAACGCTCTGGAGGCCGCGAGCTTCGTGAAGAAGACTAGGGCCGGCCGGGAGATAACCCCGAAAGGGAGGTCCTTCATCGACAAGGTATGCAACGACCTCGGAACTGCAGCCAAAAAGGATGTTTGAAATGGGGGAGAACTATGCAGAAGGCGGCAACGAGGATCCCAACGCAAAGGCCAGAAAACAGTTCGAAAGCGCGGTGAAGCGCTATCAGGAAGACCAGCAGAGGAGGGAGATAGCAAGGAGGTTCCTCGACAACAGCGCCTACGAGAGGCTCATGAACATAAAGGCCTCAAATCCCGAGCTCTATGAACAAGTCGTCAACCTGATAATATCGCTGATACAGTCGCAAAGGTTGTCCGGCAAGATAACAGAGAAGCAGTTGGTATCACTGCTTGAGAAGGTCACTTTCAGGCCCGAACCAAAGATATCGTTCAAGCACAAATGAGTGGTCGTATGTCAAAGAAGACGCGTTCGAAGAAGATGAGGCTGGGCAAGAAGCTGAAGCAGTCGCGGCGCATGCCGCTGCTCGCTGTTTTGAGGACGCACAGGAAGTTCCAGTCGAACCTCCATTCAAGGAACTGGAGGAGGCAGAAGCTGAAGCTGGGTGATTGAAATGGTCGAACGCCTGCTCACGATAAACCTAAGGAGATACCTTGTGGCGCAGCCAAGGACGAAGCGCATGAGGAAAGCCCCAAAGTACATAAGGGAAAGGGTTTCCCACTTCATGAAAATCGATGTGGAAAACGTGAAGCTTTCCAAGGAGCTGAACAACGAGATAGTAAAAGCCTATGCAAAGAGCATGCATCCTGTCAAGCTCTCGATAAGCATAGACAATAACATAGCGACAGCGAGGCTGTTCGGCGCTCCGAAGGAAGTTACCCAGGCGCAAAAGCCAAACGCCAAAGAACAGGATGTGAAAAGTTCTCCAAAGGTCGCTAAGCCGAAGGAAGCCGACAAGCCTAAGCTTTCAGGCAGCAAGAAACCGCAATAAAACCCTTTGAGAAAAGAGAGCGATGAGAGCAGCCAAATATGTGATACGCGGCAGCGATTGCATAGGCGCCTTCGCCGCTGCTACGGAAAAGTACGCTTTCGCCGGGCCCGGCATAACCAAGGGAGACAGGGCGACGCTCGCAAACACGCTGAAGGCGGAGGTCGTGGAGCTTTCGATAAGCAATTCGAACCTCGTGGGGATATTCGCGAGGGCGAATTCGAGGGGAATGCTCATATCAAACCTGGTAACAGAGCGGGAGTTGTCCTACCTAAAAGGGCTAGATCTCAACATTGAGGTGTGCGTCCTTGACGATCCCCTAAACGCGGTGGGGAACAACATAATCGCCAACGACAGGATAGCTGTAGTGAATCCGGATTACGGTAAGCTTTCCGTGAAGGCCATAGGAGATGCATTGGGGGTTGAGGTCGTCAGGGGTTCCACCGGCGGCTTTAAAACTGTTGGTGCGAATAATATAATGACAAACAGGGGAGTGGTGGTGAACAATTACTGCACAGACAAGGAGAAGGCGAAGGTTGACAGGGAAACAGGATTCAGCTCTGTCAGGGCTACGGCGAACACCGGCTCATTGGGCGTAGGCATAGCGGTTGTAGCGAATTCGCACGGGGTCGTCGCGGGCAGCAACACCACTGGCTTCGAACTCGCGCGCATACTTGAGGGATTGAACATCGAGGACGATTGAATGGCAGCATCGAAATATTCGGTATCCGGAATAATAAGGAACAAGATGAAATTCGACATTGCAGTCAATGCAAACAGCGAGCAGCACGCAAGGGCCCTTGCGATAGTCAAGATCGGAAGCACGCAGAAGCTCAAGCGCAACGCGATAAGGATAACATCTGTAAAGAAAGGTTGACGAGCTATGGAAGGCAGCCCAAAAAAGGAAGAAGGCTATTCAAGGGAGGAGCTGCAGTACATGCTGCAGGCCTACCAGGAGCGCTACGACGCGCTGACCGAGCAGATAAAGAGGGGAATCCAGGCGATAGAAGGCACAGGGGCCGCACAGGAGGCGCTCGCCGACCCGTCCAAGCTGAAGAAGAAGAACGCGCTCGTCAACGCAGGCGGAGGGCTTTACATTCCAATGCTGTCAGAGGGTTCCGGAACCGTTGCGATAGCTATCGGCGCCGGAATAGTGGTGGAAAAAGACCCGGAAAGCGCCCTCAGGCTGCTGAAAACGAGGCTTGACAAGCAGACCAGCGCGCTGGACAGGCTCATGCAGGAAAGGAGGCAGATAGAGGAGATAGTCTACGACCTCTCTTACAAGATTGGCGAAGCGGTTGGTTGAAGATGTTCGAGGGACTCAAAAAAAAGCTTTCAAACGTCATAAAATCTTTCTCGAAAAAAGAGGAAGAGGAGCTCGGGGAAAATGCCGAAGAGGCCAAGCCCCCGCAACTAGGGCAGAGGACCGAGGCCGCGCCCCGCCAGCCGCAGATGCACGAAGACAAGCAAAAGCCCGCGGAACCGCAGGCGAAGCATAGGGAAGAGGCAAAGCCGGCGCCAACGGCAAAGCGGGGGGAGCCGGTGCGGCAAAGGTTGCGCCCGCCAGAGAAGCCGCTCATAAACCTCTCTGTAACCACGAAGATAAAGGGAGCGATACTGCACAAGGTGAAGCTCAACGACTCAGAAATAGGTAGCTTCACAGAGATGCTCAGGATATCAATGCTCGAATCCGACGTCGCCTACAGCACAACAGAGGAGTTCCTCGAAAGCCTCAAGAGAGAACTTGAAAGCTCGAGCATAGACTCGAAGCACATACAGGGAGAGCTGGTACGAAAGGTAAAGGGTTCGCTCATGGAAGTGGTTGCGAAAACCCTGCCCAAGGTCGAAATCGTAAAATTCGTTGAGCAAAGGGTCGCAGCAAAGCAGCTTCCGGTAAAGATCCTCTTCCTGGGGCCGAACGGCACAGGGAAGACCACAACGATAGGGAAGATAGCGTACATGCTGAAGTCGGGAGGCATAAGCGCGGCGCTCTCGGCGAGCGACACCTTTAGGGCGGCTGCGATAGAGCAGACCGAGCACCATGCGAACGCGTTGCATGTGCCTGTAATAAGGAGCAGCTACGGCGCCGATCCGGCAAGCGTCGCGTTCGACGCGATAGCATACGCAAGGGCGCACGCCATAGACGCTGTCCTCATAGACAGCGCGGGCCGGCAGGAAACCAACAAGAACCTCATCAATGAGATACAGAAGATGGAGAGGGTCGTCAAGCCTGACCTGGCGATCTACGTCGGGGAGAGCACGGCAGGCAACGTGATAGCAGAACAGATAAGCGAATTCAAGAAGTTCATAAGGATAGACGGAATAATACTGACAAAGCTCGACTGCGACGCGAAGGGCGGCAACGCGATATCGATAGCAAACGTTACAGGGATACCCATACTTTTCCTGGGAACGGGCGAAAAGTACACAGACATAATCCCTTACGACCCCAAAATAATAATCGACGCGATACTTCCGGAAGAAAGCTCTGCCGAATGACAAGCCCGTTTAGCCTTAATTCGTCGGCGTTAAGTACAACGGACTTTTGCGGGCACTACCTAGTTAAAATCCACACAGTCTCGTTGATCATGTAATACGTTACCCCTACAAATGCCATCCCGCCAAGCACAGTCCCAACCACGCTGAATTTGGTGTTTTTTGCACTTGCAGCAGCTTCTCTGTATCCTCTGCCATGCTAGGCCCAAAATGGCCTCCTAGGGTCAAGGTACTGTCCGTCAATAGATTGGCTAAGCCCAGAAAGGTTTTGAAAGTGCTTACAAAAATATCTGATGGTTTCCCAATAGGCAAATCCTGCCATCTCCTCAATAGGAGCTTATTATCTATCCTGCTGGTAACTGCCAGAGTCAATTTTTTCAATTGATCAGGTTTGTATGGCTTTTTCACGATATTTAAGCCTTTTGGGATAGACTTTTAAAGACTTACTTTAACGCAACTTTGTTCCAATTTAACCGGATCTGTATGCCACACGGACAATTAAGTCAGCAGACAAGCATTTATAATTTTGTTCAGTCAACCCTTTAGTAAGGCGCATCCAATGGAAGAGGACACGTACGACCTGGAACTGGAGATACTGAAACGGCTCAAAGGGAGATTCGTCAAGCTTTCAGACGAAAAGAAAAAAGCAGAGCTTATAACCAACATAGCAAAGTCCCTCGCGCCGAACATCAGCCCGAAGAGCCTGAAGTCGATGATGGAAGATATGGACAACATATGGCCGATAACCCCATTCCTCGACGCGGACAACATAGAGGACATAATGATAAACAACACGAGGAGCGTGTTCGTCTATGACTCAAAGGAAGGCCAGAAGAAGCTCGACGTGCGGATACCCAACAGGGAAGCGCTGAACATGCTGATAGCGAAGCTGGAGCTCTACGCGACCAACGAAGCGGTAAAAGACAAGATAATGGACGTGCACATGCCCAACGGAAGCAGGGCCAACATAGTGTCGTCCCCGATGGGCTTCGATGTTACGATAAGGAACTTCAAGAAGCAGGCCCTGAGCATAATAGACCTGATAAACTTCGGGGAGCTTAACTACCAGATAGCCGCAAGGCTGTGGATATACGTTGATGGGTTCAAGGTAAGGCCCGCCAACCTCCTTTTCGGCGGCATGCCTGCTGCAGGCAAGACCTCCCTGCTCAATGCAATGTTCTCCTTCTTGAGGCCCGAGACGAGGATAGTGACGATAGAGGAAACATACGAGCTCAACACAGAGACGCAAGAGAACTGCGTAAGGCTCGAGACCAGCGAGGACGTCCCGATGGACGAGCTCGTGAAGAACGCCCTGCGTATGCGCCCGGACCTTCTCATAATAGGGGAGGTGCGGGGTCCGGAGGCTAGCGACATGATAACTGCCATGAACATAGGGAAGATAGCGATGAGCACCATACATGCGTCGTCGAGCCGGGACATAATAAACAGGCTGCAGCACTCCAACATGAACGTGCCGCAAGACATGATACCGGCCATAGACGCACTCGTGCTGCTGTCCCAGCTCTATGAAAAAGGAGCCCCTGTGAGAAAGATAGTGCAGATATCAGAGATATCAGGCATAGAGACCCAGGTGCTCCTCTCTGATCTCTATAGGTTCGATTACAAGCTGCACAAAGGGGCGCCCATACTGCCTAGCATAACCTACAGGGACACGGTGGCAGGGCTTCTGGGAATTCCTCCGTCTGACGTGCTCGCAGAGGAGGACGTCAGGGCGAACATACTATACAAGATGAACGAGCTGGGCACGCGGGACATGGTCAGCATAAACAACATGGTAAGGGATTACTACAACAATCCCGACGCGATGCTCAAGAAGCTCGGCCTATCGAAGATGAAGCCAGCGGTTTTCGTCTGATTACGGGAGGAAGTCCTTGCCGGATATCTTCTCTTTTATGTAGTCTCCTATGAACGTGAGCCTCGGCCCCTGCAACGAGTCCTGCTCCAGCTTGGTTTTCGTTTGTATGACTTTCTTCAGCTCAGAGACCCATTCCTTGTGCTTGCCTATCCATTGGTAGGAGAGCATCTCCTGGGCCCTCTTTATGTCAACCTCGTTGGCCTTCATGGTCAGCTTCTTCAGGAAATCGTAGCGCTCTATGTCGGACATAGTGACTCCAAGGAATCTCGCTTCAGGCGTCGCGATCTCATTGCTTATATAAGCAAGGTTCATGCTCCCTGTCTTTATCGTCCAATAAATGTACCATCCCCAAGCGTCGCAGTCGTTGAACACGTATACGGGAAGCCCCTTGTCCGCGAGCTTCCTTATAAGCCTCCTTGTTCCCCTGGAGGCCTGCCCCTGGGGCGTCATGAGTATGCAGTTCTCCTTCTTCCAGAAGCCATCTTCATTAAGCCTTTGCCATATAGCGTCCTTTTCCACAACAAGCACGTATTTCGCCTTCACGTCAATGAACTCGATGTCGTTGTCGACGTCGCTGGGTATGCCCCAGCCGCCCCTTCCCTGTCTGCTCGCATCTATCTCGAGCTTCTCATCCCCGAACTTGTCGATGACGCGCATGTTGCCGGCAAGGAAGCCTTTACGGTTAGCGCTCAGGTTGAGGTCTTCCCTCTTGAGGTTGAGCGTGACTTCAAGGTCCTCTATTAGGGGATTGGACTCGCTCTGTTCGTTGAAGATGTTCTCGTCTATGTCCTCGCCGAGCGAGTACTTCAGTTGGTAAAAAAGCCCCCTTATGGATGTATGCAGGTTCTCGTTTATGAACGTGTGGCACTTGGCAGCAATGGCAGTTGTCTGCATGAACTTCTTAGCTTGCGCTATGTTTATGAAGTTTCTCTCTTCCTTGGAGTTGCCCAGCTTCAAAATGCCGCCCTTCTCGTCATACTTTATGTTGGAGCGCGACCTTACAGAAGTCTCGAACCTCGGGCTTTTGCCTTTGTAGATCTCGTCAACGATATTCTCCCCGAAAGCCTCTAATTTTTCGTTGGCGGCATTTTTCTGGTTTTTTCCAGCCATTCAATCGCCTTTCAATTAAGCGAGGATGTTGAAAATTTATAAAACCCTCAGTTCCACTAATACAAAAAGTTTTACGTTTTTCTTGCATTATGAAAAGCAGCAGCATACCATCCATTCCCAACTGTTTAGAGAAATGGGTAGTTTGAAGGGTTCAAGAAACCTAACCCAGACCGCCCTTTAAGGCGGATATGAATTGAACCCTTCAATGCAGGATAAGTCTTTTCCTGTTGTTATTTTTCTGTGGCAGGGTACCTGTCCCCAATTAAAAGCACTTTGCTGTTCTGGCTAAGCAAGAATCCCTGCGCGTTCAGCAGCAATGCAGATTCAGAACGATCGGATAACATCAGATCCATAGATTTTGGGTATTCGATATAAAGCAACTAGATTTTCAGCAACCACCTAAGCATTAACCAATGCAACTTAAATAAATGCTATGATAATTTATCAACAAGGGCAGGGATGGCGGAGTCTGGTCAAACGCGCAAGGCTTAGGACCTTGTGCCTTAGGGCTGCGAGAGTTCAAATCTCTCTCCCTGCATTTCAAAATCTCGACGTCAAAGCAGGGTTCGGAAATCCGAAGCAGAAATCTCCAAGAAAGGAAGATTTCAATAGGTTTTCCGATAACCTCAAGCATGTGTCCATGAA
>CAYMJD010000031.1:4147-8211 GCA_964390895.1 Microcaldota archaeon | reverse complement strand
CTTTATTTGCGGGCCATTACGAAGATGACAGAGCTATCTTCCCCATGCGTATAGTCTTCCCACTTGTATATTGGAATTCCATAATTATAAAATTCATTTACTGTGAGCACTTGCATCTCGGTCTCTTTGAAGGAAAGTCTTGCCAGTTCGCTCCCAATCTCCACCTCATTAAGCACGCACGTCTCAATAAGGTACTTCGGAGCTTCGAAGCATAATAGCGCCATAGCCTCATGTTCGGCGTTGAACAAGACGTAATCTTTTGAGACTCTATGCAATTCTTTTAACAGCCGCTGCCAATCCTGTCCCATCAAATGCATGAGTTCGAAAGCGGTCACCATATCAAACATTCCATCTGGGAACGGTAAGTTTAACGCATCTGCTTCTACAAGCTTAAATCTCTCGATTGACCAGGAATGGTGGTCCTTCGCCAATTCGAGTGCAGTAGGGGATATGTCTACACCGGTTATACGGCCCAGACCATTAAAATCAAAGTTGTAGTGTTCTAAGGCCCCACAACCGACATTGAGGACTTCTTTTACCGACTGGGAGTCTACCCTAAGAAGGTCAAATGCAATATTTGGTACGGTCGTCGAGCCTGCTCTCTCATCCTTGTACCATGCAGATTCCCAGAAAGCTTTGATCTCTTCTGCCGATGCGCGTTTTGGTTTACCATTTGCCAATTGCGGTCCTTTTGTTTTTTGCATTCCTCTCAACACTACATTTTATATCCTCCTAATATATATATAATATCTGCCAAACCGTACCAAAGATTAGAGAAACCTATAAATATCTACTAAGTGATTAATTGATTGGTGTTCCAATAACCAAAAGAAGCAAATTCGGGCATCAAGTAAGGCGCGCAGCATTTTCACAAGATCCGGCAGAACTGCAAAAGCTGGCGGAAAATCCGGACCGGATCAGTAGGAGGGAGGTTGCGCTTAACACGCATACACATAAGAAAACACATATATACCTAATGAAGGATGAAGACATACATGTCAGGATTGAAGCCAGGCGCATAATCAGGCTCAAAGACCCGATGCGCAGAAAATGATGCAGTGATGATATGGACAAAATAATCGAAATATCGGGTTCAGATACTGTTGCGCAAATAAATACAACCAACATGCAGCTTTTCAGCCTTTCGCGCAGGAATCAGGAGGTAATGTGGGGCGGGGGTGCACCAGAGGAACTAAGGCCGAAATCCGGATGGCCGAACAGCGAGCTCACCATGGCCCCCATAGTAGGCTCAGCACCAAAAAACAGGATATTGGTAAACGGGACGTCATACCCA
Source organism: Microcaldota archaeon (assembly GCA_964390895.1). Taxonomy (GTDB): domain Archaea; phylum Micrarchaeota; class Micrarchaeia; order Micrarchaeales; family Micrarchaeaceae; genus A-MIC-10. Next base: position 6,917 of record CAYMJD010000031.1, on the reverse strand, counting down.
ATGCAAAAGCACGGCTTGTCCAGGGACATGACCTGGGAGGTTTCTGTGCAAGGGAACGATTATGTGCTTATGCAACAGCATTACAAAGCGTATACAAGAATGATAAACAAGAGGGGGGACGTATCAGTGTTCCCAAACGATTTTGACCTTGAGAAGAGCTATGTCATAGATAGAGAAGGATCCCTTCAGTTTACCCTCCAAGTGATAAACCCGTCGATGGATCTGCCGCTTTTTTATTGCGCGGGGTGGCACCCGGCGTTTTTGGCTCCGAAAGACTCGTTGTCAACTATAATGGTCTTCGGGCTGGGAGGTAATGACTCAACAACCATCGAGCTGGGCACCATAAAGGCCTCCGAAGGCAACGTCGTGGTATCCCGATACTCCGACGAGGTGGTATACAAAACAGCGACGTTTTCCGTTCATTTCAACCATAATTTCGGGAACACGCAGCTCTGGAACAAAGGAGAGGGATATGTCGCGATAGAGCCGATAACAGCGCTATCGCCGAGTAGGATGGAAGGTTCTGCAGAGCTCGACACCGCCCACGCGGCGCATGTTTTCACTGAGTTAGGCCCTCAGGAAAAAAGGATTTACGTTGCAATCATCGAGATAAACGATTGAGTGATGGTATGACAAAGAATACAAAGACAAACCAACGAATCCCCCTTGCACCGGTAGATGAATGGCTTACCCAATGCTGCAGCCCAAAAGTTAGGCGAGAAACGACAAGCTTTTTAAGGCGCGAGGCTGAGTCAGGCAAAACAGCAGGCCAATTGATCCTTAAAGAAGGTTCGACAGAAGCAAAGGCAGCCGTCAGAACGTTCATTTCTTTGCAGAGGGCGTTGAAGGCCAGCCCATGGTTTGGAATGCATCAATTTCGAGTGAGGATATGCCAACAAAAATCAAAGAAGTGACCTTGGGCGGCGATGGCAGGTACAAAGTCGACTTAGCAGTAAAGGATAAAATAAAGAATGCGATAACAGACTTTCTACTCGTAAGACAGGGATTGAATGAGGTGGAGCAAAAAAACAGGCAGGTAGAGATACTTATGATGATTCCAGGCATATCGCTAAGCGGGGCAAACGATGTTATTTTCTATTTCAATACAAGCGACAGATTTAGCCGTTTTAGGGTTGATACCTCTGCATTATCAGAAGTAGAACTCATGCTGTCTGCTCCGCTTCAGGAGTTAATGCGCATAAAATCCTTCGGGAAAAAGAAGGTGCAGATACTTCACGATGTACTGAGCTACTGCAACGAAGAGATTAAGAAACAGGGGCTGGAAAACAAAAGTGTCACAGAAATCAGGGTAGCGCAGGAAAAACTGCTTGACGAGCTTGGCGGGCGGATAAGAGGAGGTATGACTGCGGTGTCCGCAGTAAAGCTAAGACGGAGTATACGAGAAATATACAAAACTTTCTGCGAACTTGAGAGGGTGCTTAGAAGGTAATTTTATGGTAATGGCACCAAACAAAAAAACCAGCGCCGCAGACAAGATGGGGGATGAAGCTGCCCACATAAGCCTGCTATCCCTGTCGCATTGGAAGGGCGAGACAACAGTTGTTTTTGGGGTTAAGCTGACTGACAAGGATGCAATGGCGCTAATCGGGTTTGCCAAGATTGGAACCCGAACCCTTCCAGAAAAGGAAGCTGCCAGAATCCTCGGTTGCGCCGACGTGCCACGAAAGCTTGCCGAACTTGAATCTGCAGGGCTCATAAACAGCAAGCCGATAGTGGCGGGCTATACAAGAGAGAACGGGCACAGCTACATAATCAGATTGACGGATCTGGGAAGACATTTAGTTACAGGGCTTGAGGAAATGCCAAGTTCAGGCAGTAGCAGGCCATCGCAACTAACAAAGGATATACGCAGATTAGAAGTGAGGGACCTCCCAAAGCCAAATGACATTTAAGTGAGGATATGGTAGAAAAACAAACACAAACCGTAACAAAACCTTTAGGGGACGTGAGCAATGCCCAGCGGGAAATCGGGCTGGTTGCCCTGCACAAGGACGGAAGTGTGGATTTTTGGCCCCACAGGCGACTCAGCAAAGAGGCAAAAAACTGCTTGATGCGGATTGCGAATGACTTAAAGCTTTCCCACAGCGCGACAAGGGATTTCGATGATTCATACATCGCAGAAGCATTCGGCATCGATACGAACCTGAAAGCGAAGGCGCTGGAACAGGTAAAAATGTCGCTGGATAGCAGAAGAATTGATTCTTCTGGGATGTCCCTCGGCGATTGCGGGTGGTTCAGGGCTATAGAAGAGGCATTGGACTCTTTGAAGTCGGTAGACGCCATAGACTGGTCAAGCAATTCCGCATCGTGGAAATTCGATTCAATGGAAGATTGGTGCTGCAGATACACCATAACGCTTGGCCCGCTAGGGAGGGAGCTTGCGCAAAGGATCGGCACTGCAAGCATTATCCAAGCAGTGGAACAAGCAGGAATTTCTCTTAGGACTAATGTTTAGGGTGATAACATGGAGACTAAAACGACAGATAGTAAAGCAAAGCTTACCCCTGCAGAGAAGACCACAGTCACCGGGCTTGGGTTCGGCGCTGCCATTACCTTTGGGCTCCCTGCCATGGGCATTATCAGTGGTTTATGGGCCGCCTCCCTGGCCAAAAACTATGGGCTCTCAAACGGGGCGCAATTAGCTGCTCTGACCTTCGGGGTTATTGTATGTATAATGGCTCCTTCAACCGTTTATAACCTATCCAAACCCATAATTAAGATATGCAAACATAAGCTTAGGAGGAAATGA
>CAYMJD010000031.1:0-4047 GCA_964390895.1 Microcaldota archaeon | reverse complement strand
AATGAAACCAGATTATCGTGTGATAATATGACAACAGAAAAACTAGGAAGTAAGGAAAAAAAGATCGCCGTGTCTCTCGATAGTAGGCTACCGGTCACCAACATAAGAGGTTTTGTAGAGTCCGATATCCTGAAGGGTCTATCGGAAATCGCAGACAAGCTGGAAGGCACTAAGGGCGGTGTCGGGCAATTTTGGGACGACGATATTGCGAAGGCATTCGGCCTAGACTTTAGCTTAAGGCCTGAATTAAACAGGCAAGATTCAGGAGACGAATGGTTCAAGACCATAGAGGACAAGCTGGATCTTCTGGAGGCGGGCGGTGCGCTTGCTTGGTTCAGAGATCCAAGGACCTTTGTTGATGTGGGGGGAAACAGTAAGCCAGACATTAAGTACCGTTCACGCAGGTACACGTTAAAAATGCTGCCTCTGAGCAGAGAGGTAATAGGTTCCATAGGGGACGTAAATAGATCGTCGGGAATCGCGCGTGTTTGCAGATTGAGGGACTAAAGTGCAATTCTTAAAGCCGACGAGTAGGATATTGCAAATGATTCTTAAAAATGTGGTAAAATGATGAGCATAAACAGAACAAAGACCAATGTACAGCTTGATGGATACAAGCAAATGCGCATAGATGCAGCAAACCTGGAGCGGGCATACGATGCCGCAAAATCGATAAACCGCACCTACCTTGGGGTTGCGTGCGGCAGCATTAAGGGATCCTCGTGGGGCAATGGAGGCCACAACGCAGGACGGATACAGATGGTTTTTTAGTATCGCTTTTAATTTGAAAAATGCCAAGATGGCAATCCTTTTCCCGATGCGTCACGATTGGAAGAATGAAGAGGGTTTGCACCTCGCGAGACCAATTGCGGTCATGGTGAATGGGAGGGTTGGCAAGTCAGAGGCAAGGGCAACAGTGGACAATGTTTGCGCAGCAATCCAAGACTACGAAAGGACTGTTGCCATGGCAAGGAGAGAGAATCCAAAACCGCAACTCCTCCATGGACAGTTAGTCTGAGGATACAGAAACAACAAGGACCAGATGGAGCAAGATTTTCATGGAGGCAACGAAGAATTATTCTAAGATGTACACCAAAGAGGAGCTCTCAAGCATTGGTCCCGCGAAGAGGGCGGGGATTGCATTTGCTTCGGGCAACTACAACACCCTTAGGCTCTTGAGGAAAGACGGTAATGTGTTGGTAAAAAGCGCTGCGGCCTCCTCCCTCGGGCTAAATCATGCCACAGACCAACTCTACTGGGTTCTTGAGTCCTTTTTTATGTGGCCTGAGAAACGGAGTGTACCTGTAAGCAAATACTCTAGAGCCGAGCTAAACGAGTTCGACAATTTTCTGATAGCAAAACTGCCGTTGGAATGGGTAGATACGCGCTTCAAGAGCCTCAAATGGCTTAAGTCACATCCCATCAGATATATCTCTTTCACAATATCCAATGCACTAATTGCAGCCAGTCTTAGCCAGTTTCTAATGCTGAAGCTTGGTTTCGGGGAAGGGTGGGAATTCTTAGCCATGGCAGGAGCCAGCTTTTTTGGAACAAGGGCATCGGCAAAGTTTATGTTTAATGTCATAAAAGGTTATTACCTAAGGGGGACTCTTGACAAGATGCACGGCGATTCAAGCAAACAAGTGGGGACCATCCAAGAAGAACCCAGACCTTTCGGCTCTGCCAACTGATCCATAGGGATTTTTAGTGATTAGTGTGTGGTGAAATGGAGAAAACCAGAACTATTATGCCATCTAGAAATGTACTTATTGGGAAACTGGCGGACGCCGGTCTTTTAAAACGCGAGGATACGCAAACAAGGTATAAAGAGCAGTTTCTCTATAAGCGCTTTGTCGAACTGATAGCTGAAAAGAGCGCAGAACCAGAAAAGTTGGCGTTGGCATGGTGCCTGGCAGAAGAGGATACTTTAAAAGAGTATAAAGACTTGCCGCCCAGCCCTGCCACTTTCCTGTGGGACCTAAAGTTTGTGGATGTTATACGCGCCCTTGTAGACAGAGGATTGGCAGAGAAGGTTATAAAGGTGTTTAACAACGAAGCAGACGGGCGCTGATTTATGCAAACAGGAAGTTAACCGTATGCGAAGAACGCCAGAAATCCCAGTAACAGAATAAAACAGTGCAAAGGGTATTTCTAAGAAAAGATGACGCTAAATGTACGGTTAAAATAATGTTAAGGTTTAAAGCGGCAATAACGTGTTTGGATGATAGTTGATAATAAAAAAACAGATGCTAGGACGACTTTGCTTAGACGTATGGATAATCTAATAAGCAGGGGAAAGATAACAGTTGAGGGTTTGCTTATATCAATCGGAGCGGACAAGGGCTTTGCGCTTGCGGCATTGGATGATATCAGGATAGCTAGTATAAAAACCCGGGATGGTTTCTGGACTGTCACCCACGAAGCAGTGGTAAGGCATAAAGAAGCTGCAGAGAAGGTGCTGAACGATGGTGCACTATATTGGATTACAACAGATGATGGGTTCAAAGCGGGCGATATAGCATGGGATATCGTAGGTGAAATGGGGGGCTATTACAGAGGAGGAATTACAGAGAAGAAATCTAATGCGGACGATGCGGAGGATGTTCAAAGGGCTGATTAGATATTGTCAGTTTTTCTAAATGATTCCTAGAAATTCTGAATCTTTTTTAAGGCAGGAACGAAAATCATAACCTATGGCTATTTATGGCAGTCAAAACGAAGGATGGCTCAATCCAGCAAAATGAGAGAGCACCAGATATGTCAAGGCGAGAGGTAAAAACTCTAAAAATGCAGTATTGGGATTTACCCTAGGATTAGTATCCTCAGCAACGGCTATTTGCGGGATAGGGTTGGTGAGGGCAATCAACAACAAAATAGGGTTTACAGATAACTGCACGCTGATTGTAATATTGTGGTCATGGCAGATCTGTTGCTTTATATCGGGTGCTTTCGGGCACTGCGCTTTATGGATCCTACAGACCAAAACCGAAATCTGCCAAAGCCAATGAGATAGATAGCTAGGCGGCCATGCATAGGGCATATAGATAAAACAAGTAGAGCACCAAACAACTCTAGAAAGATTTTAGAATTTCTATATTGTTGTTAGTGCAAAACCATTTTCTCCTTATTTGCGCTGTAGCAAACGATTTTTTCCATAGCACAAATCAGTGCTAATGGTAGATTGCTGTTTATAGAGACCAAATACGCGCAAGTTTTGTCGTCGGGGTTGGCTTTAACGGCATTTTTCGAGGTTAGAATTTGAGATTTCACTATTATGGTAAATCCATATGCCTATTCCATAATAGTGAGCTAAAAAAGCGCTCTCGAGGGAAACGCCTGTTTTTGGATCTCTTTTGTAGTGCAAGCAATACCCTTTCACCAAAAGGCCATGTTTTCCATAATTCTGGAAGATATGCTCTACAAAGAATGGGTTTTTGTTTCGTTATAATGGAACTGGGGATTGTTAGACAATGAAAACTGGATATTTTATACTTATGGAAATTTAGCTTCTACGTCTAAGTTCTGATAAAAGATGTTTCTTGCTTCTTTCATCAATGTGGTTCTGTTTATTGGTCGTTAAATCTAAGTAAACCTGCAGTGCTCTTTTATCAAGGCCTAGTTTCTCCATTAATATTTCGTCTTCTCTTTTTTGCCTGAGTAATAGCTCAAAATGAGCAGGAAGCTGCTCCAAGCTTGCATATACATAAAAAACACCACGTTCGGCGTGCAAAAGCCCATAACCTTTCTCCCACACATCCCAGCAAGCCTTTGCGTGTTCATTATAGTTTTTTGCTATATCTAACTGTTCAATCACTATAGATGAGGTCTTTAACTCCGCATCACGCATAGCACCCTGTCCAACCCACCAATTTATGTAAAAATCCCTAACCCACCCTAAACCTTGTTGTGGCCTCAAAACCTTTGCTATAAATCTAACTTGATTACTAACAATCTCTACCGCCTCAGTCTGTGCGGTGGCAAGGGCACCAAGCAAGTGGTCCGGCGAATGCTCATTATATTTATGAATTGCGCCAAAACCCGTATCTA
>CAYMJD010000030.1:0-8223 GCA_964390895.1 Microcaldota archaeon | reverse complement strand
TATAGAAGCGGGTGTGCCCCGACTTGCGCTGACAGCCTCCCCCGGAGACAACTACGAAAAAATAATGGCTGTCATTGAGAACTTGGGGATAAACAACATTGAGATATACTCAAAAACCAATAGGGAGGTAGCGAGCTATTTACCTGAGACAACTTACATCAGAAAGGATGTCGAGCTTCCAAAGCTCTTTAAGCATATACGCAGACGGATACTCGAAATATCGTGCGACGTATTTTCAGAGCTTGATAAGATAGGCATGCTCGGAAGCAAAAGAGCCGATGGTCTTTATGGGCACTATGATGGGCCTGAACACGGTCGCAGAATCGGGGTTGATAATGTATCCAGATACCTGACGCACAAAGAGCTTGATGAGCTAAAATCAGAGATATTGAGAAAGGCCCCAAGCTGCACGGGGGACATCCCGTTCTTTCAGCTCACGCAGGAAGAGGTAGATGCGAGGCACGCGCTCTCGCTGCACGCAGAGCTGATGTTTTACAGGCAGCTGTCCAACCTGTTTGAAACGCAGAGCCTGTGGGCCGGCCTAAGGCACATCGACACCACGCTCTTCGGCCTGGGTAATGGGAATGCTGATGGACGTAATGGGCCAAACAGGGCTCGAAATGGAAATGGGGAAAAAGAGCTTAATAGAAATACAGCAAAAAACGCAAAGGCGTTCAAGAGAAGGATACGCGAGAACGAAAAATTCATGAGGATGTACAGGTACATATCTGAAAACATAGACAAACTGCCTGAACACCCGAAGGTTGCTCTTTTCAAGAGCGTCATCCAGGAGTACCCTCAAGAGAAGTTCATAGTGTTCGCGGAATATCGGGAGCAGGTGAGATTTCTGGGAAGAGTGGCCAAATCGCTGGGAGTCGACGCATCGTTGCTGCTTGGCAAAAGCGGTGGTATTAGGAGCAAGCACCAGAACAGCGCCATACAGGCCTTTGAGGGCAACAGGAGCAGGTTACTGATATCCACAAGGGCGGGCAGGGAGGGGCTTGATATACCGGAAGCCAATGTCATCAATTATGACCAGGTCAGCACAGGCATAGCCTCGACACAGAGAAACGGGCGGGCGAGCAGAACAACCCCGGGCAGGGTCATAGATTTTGTAACTTTGGGAACAAATGATGAATTCGCTTTCTACCGTGCAAACAAGGCGCGCCGCATAATGACAGAGGCGTTAGTGAAGCTGAAAAGGGATTTTGAGGAGGGAAGGGCAGCTTAGTACGGGCCTTAGCCGGGAATCGGACCCGGTCTAGGGGATCCACAGTCCCCTGTGCAAGCCATTACACCACTAAGGCCATAAATCTAATGCTTATCGAACGTATTTAAGCCTTTTAGCGCTGGTTCAGCGGCACTACCGCATATGCGGTTGGTTCCGCCAGCGTGCGCAGGATTATCGAGTTATCTGTTGCCTGGACGCCTATCCCGCTCGCGCTTGCCGAGACGCTGGTTGCGGCAATCAACATGCTGAGTTCTGTTGCGTTGCGCACGTTGGAGAGGCAGCCTTTGACGTAAAGCGCGTACAGGCTTATTATCTGCACATTCCTATATGCGGCGTAGGAGACGCGGAGCGGCGCGAGTATCGAGGCGTCGTTGCTTGCGGAGCTCATGATGCCGATTGAGAGGATTATTGCAAGCACCACGATTAACCCGCACGATGGCATTCAATCACTGCATGCAACGCTGCAGACCGCCCGGAAGCTGCCTTTTATTGTGACAGGGAGGCAGAGCACTGTCTTGTATGTGCAAAGGCTCTGGTTCCCGTAGTATGCAGAGAGGTTGCCTGCATACAGGGAAATGTACTGCAGTTTATATGCGGCGGCGAACATTGCCAATTGAGCCGCAATGCATCCGTCATCCCAGTTAGAGAGGCATGCACTGTACGTTGAGTTGTGCCTGATCGCCATGAACAGGTCATAAACCGAATTGTACTGGTTCATCGCATTTATGTTCGCAACCGAAGCCGAGTACATCGAATTTGCGTATATGGAGCCGGATGCCGACAGTATCGATATCGCGATTGCGGCTTCCATGAACAGTGCGAACGAATACATGCCATTACCTTATGTTGACGGTGGAACCTTCCACGTTGAGGGTCGAATTCCATGGGGGGAGCGCACTGTCCAATGCAACGGTAATGTTGGTGTATATCAGCGGCGCTGATGGCTTGCACGTCACCGAACTGCTTGCTACATTGCATGGGCTTTGGCCCGCTGATGCATTGAAGAGGGTTTTTAGGTAATTGTTGTTGGCGCTTACCGACTGCTGTATGGCTGAGAGCGTATCCTCGCTCACCAGCGAATTGTTGTAATAGCCCAGCATCGACTCCAGGTTGTTCCAGTATTGGAGGGACGTCTGGTAATAGCTCAATGGGATTAAGTAAGACGATCCTGGCGCCTGCATAATGGCAAGGCCCTGCGAAGGCTGGTCCCCATAGCCTATCACCTCCCCGTATACTGCCGTGTTGCCGTAGGCTTTGCCAGATCCCTCGATTGTAGAGCTGGCCTTTGCGCTCGTCAGGTCCGAGGTCAGCGCGAGGCCGCCCAAATTCAGGCCCAGTGTTATGTTGTATGTAGCGTCGTAGGAGGCGCTTATCCTGCCTGTGCTCCTCCCTGTATAATTCTTGTAGAAGCAATACGTCATGGAAGGGGAGCCTGCCGAGAAGCAGGGCGCGGTATAGATCCGCACCATCCACGATGCATTGCCGCACTGGTCTGTTATCGGCAATGGATTCGCCCAGAAGTTCAGCCTTGTGCAGCTCGTAGACTGTGAAATCGAAAAGATTTTTGTAGAGTTCGCAATCCCATATGAAAGCGACTCGCTGCGCCTTGATATCGAGGCAGAGGCAGTCTGCACTGGAATAGATGTAGTGTTCCCCTGCCATTGCGTTGAAAACGTGGTGCTGTTCGCCGACAGCAACGTCTCGTTGTTGCCCTCTTGGAGCACCACTGTGGCATTTACGCGTATGAGGCCGTCCTTTGTGGGCAGCATGGAAAAATACAGTATGTACGGGTCTTGGTAGCCGATTCCTGAATAGTTTTCTGGGAGAAACAGCGCGCCCATTGAATCGAGCTGGGCCTTCCTTATGCTGCCCTGCGAACCAGGATAGACCACAAGGTAAGCTGCGTTGGTTATGTTCGTGTATGATGCGGAAGGCAGGTATATGGATGCTTTGGCTGCTTGGCTCTGCATCATGCCCTGACCGGGCGCTTGGTTCAAGGCTACCATGCCATTTAGCGCATTGAACCCCGCTTCCTGCTGCGAAGAAAAGCCCGAATATACCCCGAGAACCAGCACCATCAGCGCCGTCACTGCCGCAAGTATTATCAGGAACTCCACGCTCGTTTGCGCAATCATCTCATCAACAAATAGTATGTGCTCCCGTTCAGCACTAGGATCCTTTCCTGGGAAACGTTGGGATTGGTCGGCAGGGCTGCGCTTTGCTTCACCAACGTGTAATCAGAAATGCCGTAGAAAAGCGCTGTCGGATCAGCGCCGGCGTATGGCATCTGCTCCAATCCTTGTATGTAGACGTTTGTCCGAAGTAGCTGCTGCAGGCGCCCGACCATGTGCTCAAACGACGCCTGCGTAGTAACCACGCTGGCAAGCTCGGCCAGCACCGCAGAACCAACCAGCGCAAGTGCAACTAGCAGGTCTATCCCGACGAGCATTGCCTTATGCATAGGCTCACCCTTTGATGAAAATTCCGCCGCCAGGCACGTATGCGGCATAATTGTACAGCTGGCTTCCGATCCTTGAGGCATTAGCGTACCAACTGTATTCCCTTGAAAAGAGCTGGAGGTAAAATAGCGTGGAGAGCGCGAAAAACGATGCAGCTACCGCAATATAGATGAGTATAGAGAGGGATATCTGCGATTTCATTCCATTACCTTATGGCGAACGTTCCGTTGGACTGCATGTCCATGTGCAACTGCACCAGCTTGCCGGCGCTGGAGCACAGCCCTTTGTCGACTTCAATTGCTGCATCGGCGCGGAACGTAAGGTTGCCATATGCAACCGTTGAGCCGTGTATCGTCGAGTTGCAGAACGACTTTGGCACAAGAGCTGTGAAACTTGACGAGTAGTAGCCCATGGCGCTGTTTATCTGGCCCACAAATGCGGCGAATTGGGCCGCATCGTTCCCGTATTCCAATGAATGATAATACTTGCCGAACATCGAGAGCGACAGTGCCAGAGACGCGGCAGCCACTGCTATGTAGGCAAGCATTTCCATTGACATCTGGAGCTTTGCGGCCAATCCACCACTACGTTAGCTTGGTCAGATTGCCCAGCTTGCTGGCCAGCTGCGAGCTTATGCCCCCCGAGCTCCCGTTGAAGAAGGAGCCGAGCGCCGCGCCCTTCAGCTGCGTCATCATTGCGAGGGCCACGACTATGATGATGCTTACAGCCGACAGCATCATTATGTACTCTATCGAGCCCTGCCCTTTCCTTGCCCTTGCGATGGCAAGCATCGCCCTTGTCGCGTCAACCAATGGTATACCCATTTTCCCACCACATAACTATATCAGAAGGGAGCCCATGCTCCCTGTAATGAAATACGTGAACATCCCAGCGGCCAGCATCACAATCCACGAGCTTGCCTTTTCGAGGCTGTCCGAGTTCCTGTATAAGGAGGCTATCGCGCCTATGATCGCTATGTACGCGAGCACAACGAACGTGTATGCGTAACTAGCTCCGGAACCCCCTATGACAGACATCCCCATTATGTCCCTGCCGATGCCGCTGAAGGCCGGGAAGAAGACTATTGTGCCCATGCTGACAATTGAGGATGTGTTGGACACGCCGCCTAGGTTTCTGAGCCTTAGCTCCTTTTTATAGCTGTATTTGCTGACAAGCTGTGCCAGAGGCCTGTCAACGTCTGTGCCGCTCTCCAGCGCGTTTCTTGCAAGGAAAACGGTCTCGGACAAGCATTCTGACCTGTATTGGAAAAGCTGTTTGAATGAGTTGTTTGCATCTGACGATAGTGCATACCTTCTTATGCAGATAGCCATATCGCTGTAGAACTGGTAGTGTTTTTGGAGCGACTCCTCAATCCTTTTCAGAAACGGCCTTCTTTTTGAGGCGGCAATCCTCTCAAGGAATGAGAGCGCATCTTTCTCAAGCTTTGAAGAGTTGCCCCTCTCCAGCCTTGCATGCAAAGCAAAAAACACTATTGCCAGTGCCATCGGGGCGATAGATATGTAAACAAGATTCAGCGCCAGCAGCGCAATTGCTGCGCAAGAGAATGCGCTTGAGATTAAAAGCTTCAGCTCACTCTTGGCCATAAATACCGCTTATGCGCCTTTTCGCGATCATGAAAAGCCCGGGAAAAACCAACAAGAGAAGGGATGAAAACACAATGAATATCTGCTGCGATCCATAGAGTATGGAATAGCCGACGAACCCGAAGAGCGCCAGAGATGGGAGAATCGTGCTGGCCAGCATCGCTACCGCGAGATATTTCTGTAATGAGCCGAAGCCCTTTTCCAGTTTTATCCTTTCCGAATAGGAGAACTCCTTGCATATGTTTTCAATGATTGACTTTATGTCATTCCCGTTACAGAGCTCAATCATCTTTGACTTGAGCGCTCTGTCCTTTATCCTCATTGTTTTGATTTCCTCTCTGAAAGCACTCGCTGCATACTCTCCCAGATGCATCCTTTTGCTTATTTTCATGAAAGCTCTCGCAAACGGGCTTTTCGATTTAGTGAACTCTAAGAGCGTCTCATCTAGGGCCTGGAGGGTCGGCTTCCCGGAATAAAAGGTGTTCGCATACAGCCTGTCCAGGAACAGGCCCCCATCATTGTCCATCATCTACCCACTATAGCTCTGTATGTACTCGTCGCAGCTTTCGGCATTGGCTTTTGCGGCCAATGCCCCAATGAACCTCGATCTCCTTTTGTGCTCCTGCAGCGCTTTTTGTATTGATATAACATTGCGGTCTGCATACTTGTGCAGTATCTTCGAGTCCTGGAGTTTTTGGCTGTCCACTTTCCCTTCATTCAGGACCTCTGCAATCTCGTACTGCCTGTTAGCGGCTTCTGTAATCCCCAGCTCCATCAAGGAGACCCACCTGTATTCGCATATTTTTGCTATCCTCCTTTTTGTCCCGGCCCTTTCCATGAATATCGCAATGTCAAGGCTGTGCAGCGAGCTCTCCTCAACAGACATAGGCTTTGAAGCCAATCTATCAATGAGGGCATTGCCTCCCACATTGGAGTGCAGAGTTGTCATGAATGGTATCCCGAGGTTTCCGGCAGAGAAGACCTCCTTCGACTCGCTTCCGCGGAGCTCTCCAACTATTATACGATCGGGGCGCATGTGGAGCGCGTTTATGACTTGGTCCTTTAGCGCTACCTTGCGCTCTTCTGAGCTGTTGAGATTCACAGAATTTATGAAGTTGCTGCCGAGCATCAGTTCGTTTGTATCCTCTTCTATTATGATCACGCGGTTGTACCTTGGCACCAATGATGTGAGGGCCAGCATGAGAGAGGTCTTGCCAGAGGCCGGAGCGCCAGCAACCACTATATTCGCATCGGCTTCTATTGCCTGCCACAAGTATGCAAGCGTGTCAGAATCTGCAGTCCCATGAAGAAGAAGGTTTCTCAGATTTATTTGGCGGCTCCTATTTAGCCTTATGGATACAGATGTGCCAGCAACAGAATATGGCTTAGACTGTGCATGGAGCCTTGAACCATCGTCTATGTAGGCGTCTATTATTGGCGTATCAGTACAAAGCTCCTTTTGGGCATCGCTGATGAGCCTGTTCAGCATGAACCTTAATGATGATTCGCTGTTGAAGCGGAGGTTTGTCTTACATAGGCCTAGCTGCGAATGGTGCACGTATATGTTTGCCTCTGGCCTGTTTACGAGTATCTCCTCTATGTTTGCGGAATCTTCCAGCAAAATGCTGAACGGCCCGAAGCCGAAAGTATCGTGGGCGATAACGTCGGCGAGCAGCTCCTTCGCCTGCCCGTCGCAAGATTTTATCAAATCCAGAAGCGACTTGTGGGCGCTTCTTACACTGGAGCGCCAGTCCCCTCTTTCAGCGTCAAGGCTCTTATCGACAAGCTGCTGTTTCAAAAGTGCAGCTTCCTTAGAATCGAATGCCGTAAACGCGTCTCCTATGGAGTAAATATTCCCGCTCCTTGATGTTCCGGCCTTTCTTAGCTGTGTAGAATCCTGATATGTCACCTTTTCCGGAAAGTCATTCGTCACTGTGAAGCTCAGCTGCGTGCTTTTGAACTCGTGGTTACCACTGCCGAAGAGTCTTCTCAGATTTGTAACCACAAAACCCACACACCCACCCAGAAAAGCGATCTTTTGTATGACAGTAGCATTTACTAATGTATACCAATATTTACTCTAGGAAAATATTTATACCTTTTTATATGGGCTCTGATATGCTGCTTAAAAACTGTTGCCGCAGCAATCTTTGCTGTGGATAGTTTTGTGGACAAACGTGTAGTACAAAAAGCTTTATAAATATTGATACACAAATTGACACTATGGTAAAGGGAGATTCTGACAAGGATGAGATATGGGCTCTGAGGAAGGTGTTGAGCAGGCCGAACTTTGCGGTCATGGATATTCTTCTCAAGAAGTCGCCAAGGACAACCCGCGAGCTCTATTCGATATTGGAAAAGAGGTTCACAAGAAAGACGCTTATTATAACACTAAGAGAGCTTTCACTTGAACTGAATGTAATACAACCCACGCACATACGGACAGAGAAGGGCTATGGATTGGGCTACAAGCTAAACCCAAAGATGAAAGAAGTGATAAAAACCGCATACAAGCTCGTAAAGATAATGGACAGCGTCATAAAGGAGTAGGTGTTGGCATACGCTCGGCAAAAATATCGGAAAATGGCACCATAGACCAATCAATGCGCATGCAGAGAGAGAGAGAAAGAAAGAAAACAGGGGATACGCAGCGCAAAGCTTAGCCAATGCTGACCCTTTTTGTGAAATCCCTTTTAAAAGATATTACAAAGCAAAAGCGCAGTCCGCAATGGAGTACCTTATGACATACGGCTGGGCGATTCTGATAATAGCTGTTGTGGTGGCGGCACTGTTTTCATTGGGCGTTTTCAATGGCGCAGGCTTTGCGCCCAAAGCAAAAGCTGGTTCATGCAAGGTTTTTAGATCAGTGCAAGGGATAACCCTTGTAGGCCAATGCAACAACCTGCAGCCGCAGTATGTCACGCAGTTC
>CAYMJD010000029.1:0-8231 GCA_964390895.1 Microcaldota archaeon | reverse complement strand
GTTTTTTTACTGCGGCTCTCGCTGACGGGATGCCGTTGCCTCCCAGATTGTAAACCGATACGAAGCTCGAGAAGTCTATGAACCTGTTGCCGTCTATGTCGTAAGCAAAATCCCCGTATGCCCTCTCTGCCACGAATTGGTATGGCTCCCTTGTGGCGGAGAAAAAAAGCTCCTTGTCCTTTTCTATGATGCTTTTTGCTTTCCCTGTTTTCTTTTTCATGCTCTTTGCCTGTATCTGGAATATCTGACAAGCGCGGAAAGGGATTGGGCGGCCTGCTCTGGCGACGAATATACGGGAACCCCTGAACTTTCCATCATGTTCTTGTGCGCCTGCGTGTATGTGCCCCCTGGACTCACGACTACCAGCGGCTTTTTCATGAGCGTGCCGTAATGGATGAGGCTTGCCGCGACCCTTGAGTCTGCTCCGGGGGTCTGGAAAAGTGCTATGACCATTGTCGCATCGACATTGGGGTCGTTTGTTATTGTTTCAAGCGCGGAGTTGAACCTTTTGTCGTCTGCATCGCCCGCCATGTCCAGCGGCAGCCTAACGTTCACTATCGGAGGCATCGCCTTCCTGAGCTTTTTTAGGGAACCGCTCGCGAGCTCTGGCATAATGAGGTTGTTCTTGTAGAGCGCATCTACGGCAAGTACCCCGGTGCCTCCCCCGTTTGTTATGATCGCAATCCTGTTGCCCTTTGCCAATGGCTGCGTGTCGAAGACTTTTGCATAATCGATTACTTCGTCAAGGCTTTCTGCCTCTATCGTGCCTGATTGCCTGAATGCTGCCCTGTATGCCTCGTAGTTTCCGGTCAATGCAGCTGTATGCGAGTGCGCTGCGGTGGCGCCCTGGCCTGTCGTGCCCCCCTTGACGACCACTACGGGCTTTATCCTTGTTGCCTTCTTCGCCATCTCGAAGAATTCCCTGCCGCGCTTCACGCCTTCTATATAGAAAACAATCACTTTTGTGTCTTTGTCCCTCATAAGGTATTCTAGTATGTCCACTTCGTCCATATCCACCGCGTTGCCGTATGATATGAACTTCGCAAGCCCGAAGCCCTCGTTGGCTATCATGTCGAGCACAGAGCTGCCCACGGCCCCACTTTGCGATGCGAAGCTCACCCCCCCGATTCTTGGTCTGTCTATCTTGAATGTTGGAAGGAAGAGCGTGTCAACCCTGGACTTCGGGTCCATGACGCCGAGGCAGTTCGGGCCCACGACCCCTATTTTGTATTTCTTTGCTATATCGGAAAGCTGCTCCTGCAGCTTTGTCTCGCCGACCTCTGCGAAGCCCCCGCTTACGACTATGGCGGTCTTCACCTTCGCTTTGCCGCATTCCTCCAACGCAGAAGGGACTGCCGCCGCAGGTATTGCTATTACTGCCAGGTCTATGCTGCTTTTTATGTCCAGCACGCTCTTGTAGGGCTTGAGCCCGCTTATATTCTCATCGGCGTTTATGTTAACTGGGTAAAGCTTTCCGGAATACCCGATATCTAGATAGTTTTGGAGTATTATGTGCCCGACCTTGTCGGGATTGTTCGATGCGCCTATTATCGCCACCGCTTTCGGGCGCATCATGTACTGAAACAGCCTGTATTTTTGCCTTTTTGCTTCCATCGAAAAAACCTATATGAGGATCCTTATGTCAACGGCGCAGTACCTTGCGCCATTGGTTATTATCGGATTAAGATCAAGCTCCTTTACCGCGTTTTCTTCCAGAAGTTTCGAAACCTTCATGAGGATCCCCACAAGCATCTCTCTCTGCTGCTGGGCCTTTGCAATCATTGCTTTTGACCTGAGGTCGTCAAGCATCGACTCTGCATCATGCCTGCTTACCGGGCAGAGCCTTACTGAAAAGTCCTTGAATATCTCCACATATATGCCGCCTAGGCCGATAAGCAGAAGCTTCCCGAACTGCGCATCCTGTCTTCCTCCGACTATTATTTCCATGTTGTTTCTGCTTGGCGGGAAGAGCCGTTGCGCGAGGATCTTGTAGGGCCTGAACTTTGATGCGGTCCTGGTTATTGAGAGGAATGCCTTTTTTATTTCAGGAGGAGTGCTTAGGTCAAGGGCGACTAGGCCGCTTTTGGTTTTATGCAGAGCCTTCTGTGATATGCCCTTGAGCGCAATCGGGCCGCTGGCTGCAAAACTTATTGCTTCGCCGGCATTGGATACGTATTTCCCTTCCGAAGCGGCGATGCCGTACCTTTTCAGAAGATCGTAAGCCTTGATGTAATCCATAAGCCTGTCCATGCAAACATGCCCTTAGAGCGGGATTATGTGGAATTGCCACAACGCCAGCGCGATGACCACTACCACAATTATCGCTAGGATCACCAAAGAGGCGGATTTTCCCCTTTTCGGAATAATTGGCTGTGCTTCTGCGGGGGGGGACTGCTCTAGCGGAGGTATCTGCTGTTGCTGCGGCTGTTGCGGAGGCATGGGCGGCATCAACCCGGTCTTGGCCTGCATGAATCCCTTTTCAGTGAGCATCAGCCCCAATGTGCCGTTCCTGAAGTCCGAGGAGAGGAACTCCTGCGTCTGAAGCTTGTATAGGCGCATCGCGAGATCCTTCTGGTTGACGTTGAGGCTCCCTGAAAGGTCTGTTGGCGAGCGCTTGCCTCCGGAAAGCTGCGTTAGTATTGACATGTCGAGCGCGTCCATCGGATCGGCTGCGCGCTTGTTCGCCTCGTCTATCAGCGCCTTCCCTTGATCCGTCAGCGTTATCGCGTTCTGGCTTCCGAACAGAGTAGTAAAATCAATGAGCCCCTTTATCTTTAATCCCCCAAGTATGTTGGATGCATCGAAAAATGAGGAGTTTATCGTGCTCCCGAACCGCTCTACAACGGATTCCGGAGTTATCTTTGTCAACGCATAAAGGTCTATGAAGGTCGGTTCATCTGCCATAACAAGCACCAGTTACGCTCTACAATATACAGCTAACGTTTTTATAGATTAGCGAAACGTTTTGTAGGTTGACACCATTCCCTGCGGCTGTTTATTATAGATTTGGCTTTCAATATATACTTCGCAATGTTATTTATGTGGTTTTCATGCAATTGAGATTTTTCGGGGGGGTGCAAGAGGTTGGGAGGTCATCGATACTTCTCAAGGACGGAAGGTCGATAATGATGGATTTCGGCCTGAAGATAGAGGAAAAGAACCCTTATCCGATCGCGATGCCGAACGTCGACGCACTGATAGTGAGCCATGCGCACCTCGACCATTGCGGCGCGGCACCCGCCCTCTACAGATATGAGCACATGCCCACGTTCGGTACAAAGCCGACGCTCGACCTGTCGATGCTCCTCCTCCAAGATGCGCTGAACGTATCGAGGAAGAACCACGTATCCATGAAGTACAGCAAGAGGCAGGTGGAAACATACAAGAACAGGTTTACCCAATTGCAATACAACGACGACCCTTACCATTTCGGCAACTTTGACATATCGCTTTATGACGCCGGGCACATATGCGGCAGCGCGGTTACTTTGGTGGACAGGGCCAACGGCAAAGACAACAAGCGTGTTGTTTATACAGGGGATTTCAAGCTCCAGCCGCAGATGCTGCACAACGGGGCCGAGATCGTTAAGAGCGACGTGCTTGTGATAGAGTCAACCTACGAGTCGATAGAGCACCCCAACAGGAATGAGCTGATGAAGCGCTTTGTGGGGGAGATCCAGGAGGTGCTCGACAACGGGGGCACGGCGCTGGTGCCGGCTTTCGCGGTTGGGAGGAGCCAGGAGCTGCTTTCTATCTTATACAAGAGCAACCTTGGAGGGAGCGTTTACATAGACGGGATGTGCAGGGAGGCCACAAGGATAGTCACAAGGAACGACAAGTTCATAAACAACGGAGAGCTTCTGTCAAAAGCGATACATGAGGCTACGTGGATAGACCACATGCGCGACAGGAATTCCGCTGTCGAGGGGCCCAGCATAATACTCACGACGGCCGGCATGCTGAACGGCGGGCCCGTGCTCAGCTACATAACTAAGCTCAATTCCAATTCAAGGATATTCATAACAGGGTACCAGGTGCAGGGGACGAACGGTAGGTCGCTGATGGAGCACGGGTACATAAAACTCGACAAGAAGAAGGTAAAGATAACTACGCCGTTTTCCGTCTACGACTTCTCGGCGCATGCCGGCAACTCTGACCTCTTCAGGTACGTTAGGGAGAGCTCGCCCAATACCGTAATATGCGTGCACGGGGACCAGAGCAGGACAAAGCATTTCGCAGAAGAGCTTAAAGGGGAAGGATTCGACGCGTTCGCGCCGAAAATAGGCGAGACGATAACGCTCAAGGACTGACTATCTCTCGATCTTCGCCTCGAAATCGTCTATGCGGTACTGGAATTCCTCGTTGGTTTTTATGGTTCCGCGGTTCTTGAACACTTCTCTGGTCAAAAGGAAATAGACGAACGCGAGCGATCTCCTTCCGCGGTTGTTCGATGGGATTATCAGGTCGATGAACTTTGTCGCGTTGTCGGTGTCGCTCAGCGCCATTATCGGTATGTTGGTGTTGCTGGCCTCGTTTATCGCCTGCTTCTCGTTCCTCGAATCGCTTATGAACAGCAGCGCGGGCTCCATGAAGCCCTTCTTGTTGGGATTCGTGAATATGCCTGGGTCTACCCTTCCCTTTATGAAGTTGGCGCCGATTATGCCGGCGAACTTCTCTGCGGCGTATATTGCGTAAGTCCTTGATGCTGTGACTATTATCTTTGAGGGGTCGTATCTGGAGACCATCTTGGCCGCTATCTTTATCCTGGAGTCTATGGTGCCTATGTCGAGGAGATAGAGCCCGTCCTCGCGCACCTTGTATATGAACTTCGCCATCCCCTGCGCCTTGATCTTCGTGGCTATGTGTATGCCCTCTTCAAGGTATTCGTTCTGGTTTACCAGCAATTCCTCCATAATATCACTTTGGGGCCGCCGAGAGTTTCAGCATTGTGTTGTGCTTTTGAATTCCCGAACAGAGTTCTCGGGTCGCCAGCACCCCAAGCTGGAAGCCTACCAAGCTAGCAGACGGCCCCTTGGTAGTAATCATAAATCCAAACCTATAAATCAGCTCTTGTTGCCCATGCTTATGAATTCGTCTATGAGCTCTAGGTTGCTTATGAACATTCTTCTGCAGCAGTATCTTTTTACTCCCAAGGAATCGAGCACCTTACCCGCATCTTCGTGGTCCTTGTTGACGCGCTTGTCGTATTCTTCCCATTTGTCAGCTACTACTGCGCCGCACGTGAAGCACCTTACAGGCATCATCATTTTATCACCATCATCTATATGAAGTCTGGAATCTCGCCCTCGCCTTTGTGCCAAGGTATTTCTTCGGCTCGACCCTTCGCGGATCGTCGGCCAGGAGCGCCCTGTCATATCTGAGGTACTCCTTCCTGATGACGTCGCTGTCCGAAAAGGCCGAAAGGGCCTTCGCTATCGCGCTCCTCGCGGCCTCAGCCTGCGTCATGGTTCCTCCCCCCTTGACGTTTATGCTTATGTCTACTGACGCCGCAGTGGACCTTGTTGTACCGGAAACATTGATCGGATCCATTATGAACATGCGCAGCTCCCTCGACTCGAGGATGCGGAGCGGCCTGTTGTTGATCCTCACCGAGCCTGTGCCGCTCCTGACGCTCGCCCTGGCCACGGCCCTCTTCCTCTTGCTCTTCACGAGTAGCACGCGCGGTGCCTTCCTTGCTGGCTTTTTCTGGGGGGAAAGCTTCCTCCTGGGCTTTGCAGGAGCTTTCTCAGAAGGGACCTGCCGTACAGCTGGAGGCTGCGCTTTCTCTTCTTTGATCTCCATCGGTTGGTTGTTCTCAGCCATCATGAATCACTTCTTCGCGTAGCCCAGCAGATTCGAGAGTTCCTCGATAGTCATGCTGTTGGAATATAAGTTCTTTGCCTCCTTTATTTTTAGCTCTATTGGTTTTACGCTGCTGAACGCTTCCGGTGTTCCAAGAAGCACCAGGAGGTTCCTGTACGCCTCTTTGCCTCTCGGCTTCCTGTATGGGAGCATGCCCCTTATTACGCGCTTGACGAGCATGTCGGGCCTCCTCGGCCAGTATGGCGAATGCTCAGGGTTTGCCTTGTCCTGGAGGTTTAGCCTTGTCTTGTATTTTTCCGCGAGGTACCTCTTGCTCCCTGTTATGAGGGCTTGCTCGGAGTTGACGACGGCTATCTTCTTGCCTTGCAGGAGGTTTTTGGCAACCGTGCTGGCCAGCCTTCCTAGGACCCTGCCCCTGGCGTCGACAACGGCATATTCCGCTATCTTTATGTCCTTCATGAAAATCATCTTCAGCTCTTTATTATCTTTACTTGCTGTTTCTTATCCTTGGCGGACTTGTACAGCTCGTCTATGCCTAGTACGGCGCATTTGGCCCTCTCCAGTTCGACCAGCGCCGTGCCCGAATACTCTATTGCGGATATGCTAATGCTGTGCCCCATGGTGCCAGTGCCGAGAACCTTCCCTGGGACTATGACAAGGTCGCCGCTGTTGGAGCACCTGTTTATCTTGTGTATGTTGACGTCGCACCTTGACCTCCTTGGAACAGACACCATGCCGTGGAGCTTTTTCCACATCTTGGGGTGGCTGTCGCTGCGGCTTGCCTTGTCGGAGACGCTGAGCCAATGCTTTATGTTCGATTTTTCGACGTTTATCTTCATTGCTGATTACCTTTTCCCCAGTTTTACAGGGTCCTTTCTTTTTTCGAACTTGCATATCGATGTTTGAAGGGCGCTATCAATATTTATTCCCAACTTGTTTGCTATTGCGCTAAGGGTAAACACTATGTCCCCGATTTCGTTCTAGGGTTTGGGGGTACCGCCTTTCCTTAATCTTGTCCCTAGGGATTTTAATACCTCCCTGTCGAACTCGCCGACTTCCGAGCCTAACTGTATTACCATGGATTTTTGATTCCAGTAACCTCTGCTCTTTCTTATGTATCGGTCTACACGCCTTTGATTTTCTGTAAGCATTGCCTTTTTGTCCATAATATCACCATGCGAGGGGAGAGATTTGAACTCTCGCAGTCCCTAAAGACACAGGAGCTCTGAAAACATCTTTCCTCAGTCCTGCGCATTTGACCTTGCTCTGCCACCCTCGCAAACAACATTACTTCTTTATATCCTTTTTTAAATCTTTCAGCTCGCTCTTTATTGAGTCTATCGCCTTGTAAACTATCTCACGGGGTGGCATCTGCCCGAACGATTCAACGTAAAATTCAAATGTGTCGCCAGAGAGCTGCTCGTACGTCGCCAGGGCGGGCTGGAACTTTGCGTGCTTGAACCCTGTTCCTAATATAGCCTTGGCCTCTATCCTTATCTGCTGGCCCTCTATGAGCTTTATTATCGGGATGTCGAGGTTTGCCACCTTTACTTCCTTGTCAGAGCTGCGCAGCTCCTTTGAATATACTGTGCAGGGGCCGGAGGCCTCCAGCGTGAACAGCACCTCCTCGTCCTTCGTAGGTTTGGACGGGGTCTTTATCGGGACAAGCCCGATCCTGTGGGCTATGTACTCGTCGAACATCGCGCTGGTGTTTTCATAGAACGTGACCCTGTCTATCGCGAAGGTTTCGATGCTGCTGAGCGCCGCCCGCCTGAGCGCGTTTGCGTAGTTGCTGGCAATCTTCTTGAGCACAAACCTGAATGTTCTGTCTGTGTCCTCTTTTATCTCTATGTCCATCTATTCACTATTTGAGGCACAAAAAAGCTTGGTTGCCTGCTTTTTAATCCCATAATTAGTTATTAATTTATGCACATTAATATTTAAAAATGCATGGGTGCTCTGTTTGGGATTTGAGGGGCTGCTTTCCAAAGACCTTGGAAGCAGCGGAATAAACTCTGCGCGCTACGTAAAGGCATACAAGGCCAGGCCGCATATTTCTGCCGCTGTGCTGGAGGAGGCCGGGCTCTGCGCCCAGATAGGCGCAGGGGGCTGTGCTTCAGTGCTGTTTGACAGGATTGCTGGACCCAGATACGTAGCTGCGAGAAACGTGACCTACGAGCTCCTTCTAAGCCTTTTCGACGTGAATTCGAACAGGATGTTCATTGCCAGGCTCTTCAGGCTTGACAAGCCTGTGCAGCAGTCAATTGCCAGCGCACTGCGCAGCATCCCTGCCGGAAGAAGGAACGTTGAGGCAAGGCTGATCGGGATGCAGGACAACCAGGAGCTTGATACAATAAGCGCGCTTTCCAGACTGCTTGGGACATATGGAATTCCGGTCTGCGAGGTGG
>CAYMJD010000028.1:0-8611 GCA_964390895.1 Microcaldota archaeon | reverse complement strand
TCGGTGAGGATTACGCACATGCACACTTGGAAGTCAGTGTTCCGAATACGATGCCTATTACCTATGCGGTGCAGCTTCTGAAGGGCTACTCATCTTATGTAGTCTTTAGAGAGATTCCCACCCACAGACTGCGGTATCCGAAGGGAAGTTTCTGGAGTCAATATTACAGCAGTGGAAGTGTCGGACCGAACGACAGGAAAACAGTGATAAACTATATCGAAAAACAGGACATCTCAAGGATGAGCTGCGCTTAAGACGATACGGCGACCTTTAGGTCGCCGAGGATGTCATGATTTTGTTAGGATGCGTTTGGCGTTGGTTTACTGTAAAACCCTAAACGGTTACGTTTATGCAGATGTTAAAGCTATTGGCGGGAAGTGCATCCAGAACTGTCAACGCCGCCAAAACCCTTAAGGGGGAAGCTGAGAATGCCAGAGAGTGGAAGGCCTATTTTGAAAGCCGGGGCGAGTGGAACAAAGCAAAATCCCCAATGAGGCAAAACAGAGACAGAGGCAGGGCGGCAGAAACGCAACCCATCTTGCGATTCCTGCTTGCTTTTCAGCCAACGGCAATAACAAATATAAACATTACATCCCATAATCTGATATACTGTGTATCTGGCGACCAACCATGCCCGAAATCGTAAAGCTCACAGCCGATGACATCACAAAGGCCCTAAAAGGCACGACCCGCCAGTACCTGGTCGGCCTCCTGCAAAGGCCGCAGAAGCTCGCGCACATCAATGACGGCAAAATCGAAATCGGAATCACAAGGTACGAGAAAGACGCAACAGAGCAGCCCCACAGCCATAAGCAGGCGTTCGAATACCAATACGTGATCAGGGGCAAGACCGCTTATCTGGACGTCGAAACCAGTGCTGAAACAGAGTTTGCCGAAGGAGATTTTTACATGATTAAGCCCGGAACAGTATACGCCCAGAAATCCATTGCAGGAACCGAGATCCTTTTCATAAAGATGCCACCGGGAAACGACAAGATGCCTGCAGCGGCAACTCCTGCAGTGGCCAACTGGTTCAAAAAACCCATACAATAAGGCAGGCGACCAAATGCTTGTATCCTCAAAAAGAATATTGGAGCTCAACGAAGCATACAATCCCATGGAGAACCTTTCGGAAAGGGAACGGACCAATCCAGAGGGCGCCGGCTTCGACCTTAGGGCCGGAGAGGTATATAGGCTGAAGGGAGAAGCCTTTCTGGGCGTGACCGAAAGGAAGACACCAGAGGAAGAGCCGATTGCCAGCGCAAGCAGGGGTGATAAAGAGATAACCATCAATCCGGGAGGCTACCTGCTCGTGAAAACTATGGAGAAGGTGAACCTGCCAGGGGTGAAAATCGAGATAGAAAAGGGCAAAGAGCCGACTCTGTTAATGCTGCGCGTACATTCAAGGAGCACCCTTCACAGGTCAGGGCTGCTGCTTCTGAGCACAAAGGTCGACCCAGGCTATTCCGGCGAGCTCGTGTTCGCGCTTTCCAATATAGGCAACGTCCCTTTCAGGCTAGAGCTCGGCGCGAGATTCGTGAACCTGACATTCGAGCAAGTCACTGGTAATCTCGCCCGGGCATATAGGGGCCAGTGGAAGGATGGCAGGGTCTCAACCGAAGGCAACGAGACGCAGAACTAGCCGATGCAGAAAACGCAAAACCAGAACGCGAAACATCAGTCCCTCCTGCGCCTGCCGGAAGTAACGTTATATGCATAGAAATCCCTCTTATGCACGTTCGGGAGCGGCCTTATCCTTCTCTCCCTTCTTCTTACGAGCATGTTGCACCTTATGAAAGACCTCCCTTTCGGAAGGTTGTTTATCAGCCCTCCATCTACCACGCTGCAGCCGAGTTGCGTCTCCAGCTTGAGGATCTTCGCTATCACGTTTTCGCTGTTTGTCGTGTAACCCAAGAGCACGCAGTCCTGGAACCTGTTGAGTTCCTCGGCAGGCAAGTCGAGCATGTCAGCCAATGTCGCAGACTCAATCATCACGTCAGGTATTGAGAGCGCGGCAGCGACGCGCTCCTTGTCCTCGAAGCCTACCCATATGATCTTCTTGCCGTTCTCCTTGCAGAAGTCCATCGCCTTCCCTATGTCGGCCTTTTCCGGATCAGGTATCGGCGGGGGGAACTGGTAGGCGACTATGATCTCGTCTATGGTCTTTGCAAGCTTCTCCGCATGCTCTGTGAACAGCCCGTCCACGATTATGCTGTTCTCTACCCCTACACGCTCGCTATGCTTTATGTCCTTCGTCTTTATGTCCAATGTTGAGAAGATGTTGCCTTCCCTAAGGGTCGCGCCTGTTATGTACCTGTAGGGCACTATGCATTTATGCGTAGTCTTGGTGAACCTCCATAGCTTGAAGCCCGCATAGTAGTGCCAGAACGAGAAATGGACTGTTATTACGTTCGCATCCGTTATTATGATAAAGGTAGGCGTCAATGCTGAGAAATGGCTCTGCTTGAGGCACATTATCACGCCTTCGGTAGAAGATAGTATACCCTCTATCTCGGCGCGCAAATTTACCATCCACCTCGCCGATTTGTTTTGCTATCTCACTACAATCTTTAATACTTTCTCTAAAAGGCGCCCGTCCTTCGCTGTGCATATGCCCCCACGTTCCCCGCTGGCCAATTCCGCATCAATTGCGGACCAAAAAGGTTTTTAATAAAGAGTGCACAGAACTATTGTCCTTTGCCAGGGTGGCAGAAACCGGTAACGCGTGCGCCTGGAAACTTTCCAAGAAAGCGCATGGCTCTCACGGGCCGTCTGGGTTCAAAAGCGCAACGCTGAAACTCCCAGCCCTGGCGAATTTAATTCCGCCCCAAAAGATAGGTATTTATTTTTATAGATGAGAATTAAGTTACACAAAAGCAGCATCTTTTTTGAGAGATACAGGATTTTCTGTTTAAGCTTATCAAGGGAGTTTTGATTATGGCAGAAGGCAAACAGCAAAGGAAGGAAGAGAAAGACGTCCAATCGATAATCAGGATTGCCGGGAAGGACGTTAACGGAGCGCTCAGCATTGAAAGGGCGCTCTCGAGAGTCAAGGGCATAGGCATGAACATGTCGCATGCGATATCGCACTCGATAGAGAAGAAGCTGGGGATAGACAAGGCCACTGGGGTGGGGTCGCTTACGGAAAAGCAGGTGTCCGACATAGAGGCACTCATCAAGGCGCCGGACTCGGTCGGGATTCCCAAATACATGCTCAACAAGAGGAAAGACTTCGATACAGGGAGGGACGTCCACCACATAGGAAACGACCTTGTTTTTAGCACAAGGCAGGACATAGGGAGAGAGATAAACATGCGCACGTGGAAGGGCTTCAGGCACCAATACGGCCAGAGGGTGAGGGGCCAGCATACGCGCTCCACGGGAAGGACAGGCGCGCCGATAGGAGTCATGAAGAAATCAATAAAAGCACAGCAGGCAGCCTCGCAGGCCCAGCAGAAGGGCAAGGAGCAACCGAAGGCAGCTGCAGCTGCTCCGGCAAAATGATGATGTGATAGATTGGGAGCGCCGCACAAGAACAGGAAAAAATTCGAGAAGCCCAGGCAGATATGGAATCTGGAGAGGATAACCTCAGACAACTCCATAAAGAAGGAGTATGGCCTAAAGAACATGAAGGAATTGTGGAGGGCGCAATCGCAGGTAAGCAGAGTTAGGGGCAACGTGCGAGTTCTTCTCTCGGGAAGCACGCAGAATCCAGAGACAGAGAGGAACATATTGTCGAGCCTGTCCAAGCTCGGTGTAGTGCCCCCGAACCCGACCCTTGACACCATACTCGACCTCAAGAACCAGGCGTTCCTGGAGAGGAGGCTCCAGTCCATAGTCTTCAGGAAAGGGTTGGCAAGGTCAATGAGGCAGGCGCGCCAGCTCATAGCCCACGGGTTCATAGCGATAAACGGCATGCGCGTCAACCGTCCCGGATACATGGTCAGCACAGAAGAAGAGAATGCAATCTCATATTACAAGCAGATAGACATAACCCCGCCGAAGCAGGCCGCTCCGGTGGCTCAGCACGGGGACCCGGCCCTAGCGGAAGAGAGCGCTCCGGCGCAGGGACCCGAACCAGCAAAAGAAGCACCCGCCCCCACAGAGGCAGCTGCGCCAACCGGCAGCGCGGACAACAATAGGTCATAAAATGGCAAAAGATGCAAAGCCCAAGGCAAAGGAAACCCCGACAACGACAAAGAAGAAGGAGATTGTTTCCTACGAATCCAAGGCAATGGAAGAGGCAAGGGTCAAGCCGAAGGCAGAGCGCTGGGCCGTCGCCCACGTATACTCATCGAAGAACGACACGATAATAACGCTTACCGACATCTCGGGTGCGGAGACCGTTGCAGTGGGAAGCGGGGGCATGATGGTCAACGCCGACTCGCAGGAGGGCGAGCCCTATGCAGCCATGCAGGCGGCATACAAGGTGGCTGCCGAGGCGAAGGAAAAGGGAATAACTAACATAAACATACAGATAAGGGCGCCGGGCGGTTCAGGCGCAAAGACCCCAGGTCCGGGCGCGCAGGCCGTCGTGAGGGTCCTCGCGAGGAGCGGATTGAGAGTCAATAGGATAGAAGACGTTACCCCTATACCTACAGATACAACAAGGAGGCCGGGAGGCAAGCGCGGGAGAAGGGTCTGATCCCCCAGCGCGGCCGCCAAGCACATTCTTTTACCTTTCTATTCCGCGTTTTTACTTTTTATCACCGAAAGGTTGCATAAAACATAAATAATTTTTTGCAGAAACAACCATCTAGAGGCCTGGGCGCGTAAGACGACCACAACACCCAGAAAAACCGCAAAGCCCGCGATTAACCGCAAAAACATTCGGTCAGGGTAAATGCCAGGCGACTAAAACCAGTGGAAATATGAAAACAGTGATAACATGCACACGAAAGAGAGAAGCACCAGCACAAAACTGCTTAGGAGGTCTATTGCAACAGCGGCAGCAATGCTAATAATATCGACAGCCAATCCATTGGCGTCAAACACATACACAGACCATCAATATAAGCTTCTTCTAAGGCCGGTCGAGAAAAGGATAGAGAGGCTGAACGAGATCGAACAGGAACGCCTTGAATGCGAGACCTACGTAAAGGAGTGCAAAGGCTGCGGCATGGACCCCGGGAAGGTGATATTCCTGGCAAAGCAGGCGGGCTTTTCGCAGCAAGAGGCGCTCACCGCCACTGCCATTGCAATATGCGAATCCCATCTGCATCCAAAAAGGACAGGCATAAACGATAACGGGACGATAGACAGGGGTTTATGGCAGATAAACAACGCAGCATGGCCAGACGTATCTGACTGGTGCGCCTATAACCCCAAATGCAGCGCAGAAGCTGCACTCTCCATAAGAAACAGCAAAAAAGGCTGGCGCAACTGGACAGTATGGAAAAACGGCCAGGCGCAGGCGTGGGTAAGGAAACTCGAGGTTGCTTACACATTGCACCGCAACAGGGATGCCATTGAAAGCAGCCAACTGCCGCATGCAGCACGCAGATCCCGGTAATGCCTGCCAGCCCCCTGCCTTCTTGTCACTTGCTGCTCCCTATCGTGAATCCCTGAAAACCCCCGCATAACTCTTTTCCTGTGCCCGCAATCCTCCCAAAGCCGATTTTGTCAATTACCGGGCCGGAAAAGGGTATAAATCAGGGATCACTACAAAACTTAGCACGAATGACGAATAACAAAAACATTTATAGATTACTGCCCAATAGTTACCATGGAGGAAGACATCCAGCCTTATATGACAGTCGACAGCTATACTGTTTCCAAACAGTTTGGCAGATTTGCCCGCCCCCCTCTGGTCTTTAAAGATCCAAACGGCAATATACTGTTGACCGCGGCCCAAGGCGGATTCACGGGCAGCAAAGCAACATTGGTTAATCAACAGGGAAAACTAATTGGAGCAATACAGAAGAAAGGCATACAGTTGGGCAACAAAGCAACATATTATTTCTTTGACGGCGCCAACAACCAGATAGGACAGATAAAAGTGAGCACTTCAATCATGGGAATGAGCGAAAAAGTATTATTGGAAGACCAAAACGGCAATACTGTGGCTGTTGCCACAGGAAACTTTGCCGGTTTTAACTATGAGATCATGGATGTAAGCGGGGCGAATACCCTTGCAAAGATATCCCGCAATACCCAAAACCAGCAGGGACAGCAAGACCAAGCAGGCCTAAAAGGGATGCTGAAATCTTTTGCAGAGGCGGCAATAAACACACAAATGGGAGTTTACAAAATAGACATCATCGAAAAATCGATAAATAACACTTCAAGGCTGTTCATACTGGAGCTGGTCATAGTACTTGATGGAATGTACCATCCACAGAATTCGGGCGCTGCCGGTTTTGGTGGACCTGCCGGGTTCGGAGCCGGAGGGATAAAAATCTAATGGCGCACCAACATGGGATTTTTCAATGCTCTTTTTGGCAATGCAAAATTAGGCATACAGATATCCAATCAAGTAATAAAGACGCTTCTGAAGGACAAGGAGCTTTTTGCATATCCTGTGATAATGGCAATGCTCTCGTTCGTGCTGCTTGTCGCGATATTTGTCCCGTTCGTGGTCTTCGGGGCCTAAAGTTTGGCATTTTGTCGTGGCTCTTTATGCTTATAATATACTACTTTTTGACCACTCTTATTGCGACCTATTTCCTTTTCGCATTGTATATAGCGTTCAAGAGCGACCTACAGGGAAAACGAATCGGCATTGGCGATGCGCTCTCTCAGGCATCAAAATACAGATCACAGATATTGGGTTGGACCGTATTCTATACGATAGTGATCGTGGCGGTAAGGCTGCTGGAAAGCCAAATGAAAGGCATACTCGCATTTGTAATGCGTGAGGTAGCCGCCATAGGCCTCTTTCTCGGCATGACCTTCGCAATACCTATAATATTCGAGGATGACGTGAAACCATGGGAAGCCGTAAAGAGAAGCGCAACATTCATAATCAACAACATAGGAAAGACCTTTTCAGGCATCATATATTTTGATGTTATCGGATTTGTGATAAGGATAATAGGCGCCATTTGCATGGCCGGTGCGATATTTGCAGGAATAATCGACATTCTCGGCATGGACGTCTCCATAGCGGGCTTTACAATACTCGGGCATACCAGCTTCATAGCGGTCGGATTGGTATTTGCTGTGGGTCTCGCGATATACATCATCGGCGCGCTCTTCAATTATGTTACTTTACACATCTATTACCTGGTTGTGTATGATTACGTAAAGAATGGAAAAGTGCCAGAAGGGATGGATGAAACCTTGATAAGGTCTTCAATATCCCGCGCCGGCATGCCCAGTTCTGGTGGACTGACAGGCAAAGGCAAAGAGCAAAAATCAACAAGCGGCCTCTTTCAGACCGGTGATGCACCAGACCTGAAGGACTTCGTAAAGTAAGGCAGACAACCACTAATCCAAAAATAAAGCCTTGTCGCCGTCCAGAAAATATGCTGCCTGATGGAGCCATAAGGGGTCCGCATGGCGGCTAGGGGTGTGCTGTCACTACATTTCAGTGATGCGTATTCGTATTCTGCACGCATTATTCCCCGTCGTCTTTCTGCCTCTGCTTCCTTCCGCCTCTCGTGAGGGTCTTGTTCATCGCTTCTTCCAGCCCTTTTATCCCGAAAGGCAGGGGTATGCTGAAGTCGCCTTTCTCTGTCGGGATGAACACTATCAGGTTCTTGCCGCTCGTGCTTATCTCGTACATCATGTTGAGCGCCCTCAGCTGCATGGCATAGGGGTCAGTCTGGTACTTGGTGGCGGCCTCGAGCATCTTGTCCGCGGCAAGGGATTCGCTTTCAGCAAGTATGACCCTTGCCTGTTTCTCCCTGTCTGACGTGGCCACCCTCGCCATCGCGTTCTGCAGATCATCTGGGATCTTGACGTCGCGTATCTCTACAGAGATTGCGTCTATGCCCCAGTTCCTTATGCGCTCCTCTATAAGCTTCTGTATGTCCCGGCCTATGATATCCCGTCCAGCCAGCATCTGCGAAAGCTCGCTTTTCCCTATTACGTCACGCATCGCTGTCTGTGATGCAAGCAAAACAGAATTCATGTAGCTCTGGACGTTGAGTATCGCGTTCTCTGGGCTGTGGACCTGCCAGAAGAGTATCGCATCAACATCTACAGGCACGTTGTCCTTAGTGAGCGTCTTCTCAGCGGTGAAAGGGGTGCTTATTACACGCAAATCAACATTGATGGGCGTCTTTTCAAAGACAGGCACTATTGTGTAAAGGCCCGGCCCTATTATGCCCACATATTTACCAAGCCGCAGCACAGCCATCCTGTTCCACTCCTTTACGACCCTCACAGAAAGCGCCAGAACGATTATCAGAGTCAAAAAGAAGAGAATTGCAGCCGGAATCCATCCGCCAAGCCAGTATGCTAGCCCTGTTATTATTATGATTATCAGCAGGTCAACGGCGACAGCGCCCCCTTTTCCGTATTGCCTCGAGCTTACTTGGAATCTTCTTGGGTCCTGTGCAGCCGTTGCCGGTGCGGCCTTCCCAGAGCCTGAACTTGTTTGCATGATATAACCCCCAAAACATATCTGTTTGATATTATTTAACCCTTACTGTCAGCCGGCTTTCTG
>CAYMJD010000027.1:0-8836 GCA_964390895.1 Microcaldota archaeon | reverse complement strand
GCCTTGCCGTCACTATGTCATCCACCATGTCCCCTATGTAGAGGGTTTTGCTGCTTGCTATGCACATCTTCCCCATTATAAGGCGTATGCCCAGAGGGTTCGGCTTGACAGCGCCTATGGCCGACGCGCTGATTATAAGCCTGAAATATTTGCTTATCCCGAGCCTTTTTGTCTCGTGGGAAACCCTCCAATAGGCGCCGTTGCTGAAGATGGCGACCTTCTTCCCCTTTTGCTTGAGAAGCTTGAGCGAATCCGCTGACCCTTCCTGCAGTTTTTGCCTGTAGAAAAACATCAGCACGTCCGCGAATTCCCTGTATTCCCTGATCTCCTTCTGCTCCGAAAGCTCCTGTTTTTTGAGCAGTCTCCTCTTTTCTGAGGCTGCCATCAAGCTCAGTCTCTTCCTCCTCCTCCAGAAGGGGTTCACCATTTCGTTAAGACGGTTGACCAGCTTCATGCTTGTAAGGGTGCCGTCCCAGTCGAAGATGAATAAGTCGTATTTGTCTAATAACCCCATTAGATCGCCGCTTAACCCCAGATAACCTCTATGCTGGGCTTCTGAGGGAGCGCCCTCGAGGCCCTTGCAGACATCGATTCTTTTTCTTTCTCAATAACAACTTCTGCATTGAAGATGTTGAAAAGGTACTGCCTCGCGTCAGCGAACGAATTGTAGAGCGTCTCGGGATCCACTTCCACTGTTCCGACAAGTTCTTTCGGGTTCTTGAACTGCGAGAGGTACTTTGCGACCCTCTCCTTTTCGATGCCCTGATCCTTCAGCGCATCCAATGCGTCGCTGATCCTTCCCTTCTGCACAAGGAGGTTGTAAGCTTCTGTCTTCCACTTGTCGGCTATCACTATCTGTATATGCTTTGGAGACTTGCCTTTGTTGGCATCCATCTTCGATGTCAGCGCGATCACCTGCGTTATGTCGTGTGATGTCCTGTCGATTATCTCCTCGCACAGCTCGAGCGCCCTGTTCGAGAGGTCTCCGCCCGCCTCTGGCCACTGCTCCTTGGCAAGGAGCGTCTTGTTGCCCAGCATGGACCAGAGCTCTTCCGACACATGCGGCATTATCGGGGACAGCATCTTTGCTATGCCGACCATGTATTCCATGAGCACAAGCCTGTTCGAGCCGCCCCTGTCGATGTACCGTTTGATCTCGTTTATGGAATTGTAGAATATCTCGTTGTAGGCGCTCTTTATCATTATGGAATCCATGGACTGTGTGGCAAGCGCTATCTTGGAGTCCATCTTCGAATAGAGCCAGAAGTCTATGCTCTTCAATTCAGAGCTCTGCATGTTCTCCATGTCGGAGAGCACAGAAAAGAGGTAATCTACCCTAGACCTCACGCCCTTCACCGCGTTCTCTGTATAATCCGTGTCTGTATCAAGTTCAGCCCCGCCGACTATCACCATGCGCACAGGGTCAGCCCCGCTTTTTTCGAGCGCGTCCTTCAAGGGTATGATGTTGCCAAGGCTCTTGCTCATCTTTTCCCCCTCGTAGTTCAGCAGCCCGTTTGCCACCACCTGTTTCGGCCAGAACTCCTTAGGAAAGACCGCCACGTGATTGAAGATGTACATTGTTAGATGGTTGGATATCAGGTCAGAGCCCGAATGCCTCGAAGTCGACGTGTACCAATACTCGAAGGCATCCTTGCATGCCTTTATTACCAGATTGTCGATTCCCGTGGCTTTTGCGGCGTCGCCGATACTGCCCTTTGAGGTCAGCACGCAATCGAAGAACTCCGGCTTCAGGCTCTCAGGTTTTACATCATTCGCCTTGAGTATGTGGTAGAAGGTGTAGAAGCACATGTATATCGTTGAGTCCGAGAGTGGCTCTATTATGTGCTCATTGTTCAGGGGGAATCTGGTTCCCAGCCCCTGCGCGCGCTCTGTCGCCCTCTCCTCTATCCAATCCATCGTCGCCTCAAACGCGCTCCTCGAGCTTTCCGGATAAATCCTCAGCTTCCCGAGCAGGTCCCGGGAAAGCCTCTTCCACTCCTCGTTTCCGTAGTTTATGAACCACTGGTCAGATACGCTCTTGACGACTGCCCTTGTCCCGCACCTGCAGAATACCGGTTCCTCGTTGGCGAGTACGTAGAGCACAAAGGCGTTCCCGCGGGACCTCAGGTCGTCCTCTATTTTTCCTCTCGCCACTGCCTCATCAACTCCTTTGTAGGGTTCTATGGCCATCAGCCCGTTGTGCGCTTCGTCCTTGTAGAGCTGTTTCGTCGCCTTCTCTATTATCTCATTTCCTGCGCTTTCATTCCAGTCGAATATATTCAAATAAACGAGCGACGGCAGCGCGTTCGCATCCTTCCCTTTTATCCCTATGACGCTCTTGTACGGCCCTTTCGGCACGTCAATCCCTTGTATGGATAAACGCTTGAGCGCAACATAGTCGAACGGCGCGTGGGCCGGCACAGACATCACCACGCCTGTCCCAAAATCCGGTTTTACGAAGAAGCCGTGCAGCACTGGCAATTCCTCATTGGTTAAAGGGTTTATGGCAATCTTCGCTTTCAATGTAGCGGCATCGACTTCCTTTATTATTCTGATGTCAAACTGGTACGCAAGCATTGCAGCAGCTTCCTTAGACATGTAATAATGCGCTCCAGCCAATTCTGCCTCCACATACTGGGAATTTTCGTTTATGAAAAGGTTCGTCACCGCGTAGACTGTCTCTGGCCTGTAAGTCGTGCACGGAAAGAACACTTCAGAATCCCTGTCCTTGAATTTTATCGCCACTACCCTGCTTATCTCTGGTTGGACATCATGCTTCGTATCATGCTGCCCGACTGCGTTGTTCTCGTTCGGGCACCACCCCAAGGGGTGCGTCCCCTGGGTCAGGAAGCCGAGCTCCTTGAGCTTCCCGAACTGCCACTCCACCATTTTGCTGAATAGCGGGTTTATGGAATCGAAGCTGCGCCTCCAGTCTATGCAAAAACCAGCCTTCCTCATCCCATACTCTATTTCCCTGCTGAAATAATCTACAGTGAAAAGCGGATCAGTCATCTTGGGCAGGACATCCTTTTGTATGTGGAATATGTTGACAAGCTCGTCTATGAGCTCTGGGTCGTTGTTTGCTATGCGCTTAGCTATCCCCAGTATTGGCGTTCCTGTCTTGTGGAATCCCATCGGGTAGAGCACGTTGTAACCGCGCATACGCATGTATCTTGCATAGACGTCAGCAGTGCCATAGGTCCTCATGTGGCCCAGATGCTGCGGCGTATTTGGATACGGCCAGGCGGCGGTGACCAGCAGCGCCTTCCTTGTGTCTGGCTCAGCCTCGAACACCTTCGCGTCGGCCCACGCCTTCTGCCACTTCTCCTCTATCCTTTTGTAGTCTGCGGCCATCGCATCATTCTTCTCTGTGCTCCCTAGTCACTCTGCATAAAAAGGATAATAATCCTTTGCCAAAACACAGGCAACAAATATAAAGGCTATCAGAGAAATGCCCGTGTGCTTTCATGGAGCTTCTGGCATTGAGGCTGGCGAGCGTAGTCGCGGTAGCATTGATATACATGCTATTCGACCTTCTCAACAAGAGGAACGTCCCAGGTATCTTCGTCTACTCTACCATGGCATACGGGCTCATGCTTACTGTCCTTTACCTCGATGTCCCTGCCATCGCGTACAGCGCCGCAGTCGCAGCGGTAATCTTCAGCATGGGATACTTCGCCTATAAGATAGGGTACTTAGGGTTCGGCGACGTGGCAGAATTCACGGCGATAACGCTCATACTGCCTTTCCAAGGGCTCCCGCTGCTCGCGAACCTCTTCCAGTACAGCATCCCGTTCATCGCCTCTGTGCTGATCGCATCAGGAATCGCGGCACTGGTGCTTGTGCCTATATTCTACATACCGCGCGCCAGGAAGGCGCTGAAGAAAAGGCTGACCAGCATGGTAAGCAAGAAGGACCAGCTCAAGTCCGTGCTCATAGGCGCCGCATACGCCGCCTTCATGGGGATTCTCTCGATTACAGGTTTGATAACCTTCTACGGCATTGCAATAATGGCCCTGCTGACCTTCGGCTCTGTATTCACTGTACTTTTCGAGAGGCCGATAACCGCATCAATGGTGTCCTACCTGAGCGCCGACAGGCTCGAAGAGGAGGACATGCTCGCGCTCAGCATGCTCAGCGCCGAAGCAAAAGCGCAGCTCAGGAGGAAAGTCAAAAGCTTCGGGCAGCTCGTAACCAGAGACATGATGCGCGAGATTAAGGCGAAGCAGATAAAAGCAAAGCTTCCTGTATACCGCCAGGGCATACCTTTCGCATTGCCGATATTCATAGGGACGGTTGCGACAGTGCTCCTGGGCAATCCGCTGCTCCTCGCGATACACTGAGGACCTCTCGTAGTTATAAATTGTTGCGTATACAATCTATACTGTGGCATACACGATTGACTGAGTGATAAAATGGCAAATAATCCCCAAGACGAGCTAAGCAAGAAGATACTGGCGCAGGGGCTGGCGCCGATACATGCCGACGGCCTCGAATGCGTGTTCAGGATTGCAGGCGACCTGAAGACAGGCACATTCAGCGAACCCAACGCAGAGCTGATATTCATGGACAACAGGCTCGCGATGCCTGTCGCGCGCATAATAATACCGAAAGTGATAGTCGAGACGACCATAAGGGTGCTGAACGAGGGGCTCAAGCAGCTCAACGAGAAGAAGAGCAGCCTCTGACGCGCTAGAGGGGAAAACGGCATGGCAAGGCTTTTAAACTCTTGCAAGCATTATTAGATTTGGTTGTGATTCAATGAAGTATGCGAGGGAGCATGTCAAGAAATACCACGACTTCGCCTACACGAGGGCGATGGGCACCTCGATGATAACCTTCGCGATAGCGCTTTCAGTAGGCATAATCTTTACCCTCCTGTTCAACGGGATCATAGGCTACAACTATGGCCCATACTTCTGGTTCTGGTTGCTGCTCGTAGCAATCACCGTGTTCGTGCTGGTGGTCAGCTTCGCCAACGCGCACATGTACTCCATAAGGTACATGAACAAGAAGGAGCGCAGGCAGCACAGCAAGTATCTTGGCATCTGGGTTCTGGTGCTTGTCGTCGGAGCGCTCGTGTTCACCCTCCCGGCGCTCTACCTTATGCCGAGGATCGCACTCAGCTACAACCCCAGCTACAGCCTGATGCCCCTCGTCTTCCTGTTCGGCTTCGGCGGCATACTATGGGTCATATACCTTGCATCGGCGTTCATCTTCGAGAGCTTCTACCACGAGGTCGCGTTCGGCGCGGTGATGCTCTGGATAATCTTCGGATTGGGCGTATTCAACTTCGGCAACATCCTGTCGAGCTACTTCCTCGCGAACACCAGCCTCGTCCTAGCGATGTCGGCGATATCGCTGATACTCGTGTTCGGCTTCGTGGGCCTTATGCTTCTCTTCAGCTCCTCGCGCATCCTCTCAAGTAAAATCGACGAAAAGGAGTGAACCTAACGCAACCTAACGCAGCTCGGCCCCAACAAAAAGGTTTTAAGCTTACCATCTCTTTTACTCATTGAGCGAATGGAGAACAAGGTAATAGCAGATATGCTCAACGAGATAGCGGACATGCTCACCATAGAAGAAACAAAGACATCAAGGTTCGAGGTGAGGGCGTACAGGAACGCTTCAATGACCGTAGGCACTTTGCAGGAGCCGATAGAGGGGCTCTATGCCAAGAAAGGGACCAGGGGGCTCACCGAGCTTCCAGGCATAGGGAAGGGCATAGCGTCAAACATCGAAGAATTCATAAAGACAGGAAAAATAAGGAAATACGACGACCTCAAGGGAAAATACCCGATAGACTTCAGGGAGCTCACCAGCCTCGAGGGCATGGGCGCCAAGAAGGCGGTGGCACTCTACAGGGCATTGAAGGTCAAGGACATAGCATCGCTGAAGAAAGCACTGTCCGAGCATAAGATAAAGGGCATTCAAGGCTTCGGGGAGAAGAGCGAGGAGCTCCTGAAAAGGAGCATAAGTCTGCTTGAGGCAAGCAAGGGCAGGCTGCTGCTCGGAGACGCGCTGCCTATGGCAGAATCAATAATAAAAAAACTGGCCAGCAGCAATTTGGTGGAAAAGGCGGTCATAGCAGGATCCGCAAGGAGGATGAAGGAGACGGTCGGCGACATAGACATACTCGCGATATCCAAGATGCCTGAAAAAGCGATGGAGTTCTTTAAATCCATGGATGACGTGCAAAATATAATAGTGAGCGGTCCCACAAAGACGACCGTATGGCTCAAAATAGGGATAAGCTGCGACCTCCGCGTCATAGCACCGAAGAGCTTCGGGGCCGCGCAGCAGTACTTCATAGGCAACAGGGAGCATAACATCGAGTTGAGGAAGATAGCGATGAAGAAGGGCTACAAGCTCAACGAGTACGGGCTCTTCGACTCAAGAAACAGGATTGTAGCGAGCCTTGACGAGCGCGACATATACGGCAAGCTGGGATTGGGGTACATACCCCCTGAAATGCGCGAGGCAAGGGGCGAGATAGCGCTGGCCGCAAGGCACAGGCTCCCCAAGCTAGTAGAGCTCTCTGACATAAAAGGGGACATGCACACGCACACCAAGGAAACAGACGCAGCGAACAGCATAGAAGAGATGGCAGAGGCGGCAAAAGCCGCCGGCCTGGAATATTTTGCGACTACAAACCACACCAAAAGCCTCAGGATAGCCAACGGGATGAATGACAGGCAGTTCTCTGAATTCTTCAAAAAGGTAGACAAGCTGAACGACTCAAATAATTACATACCGATACTGAAGGGCGCAGAAGTAGACATACTAAACGACGGCTCTTTCGACCTGAAAAAGGCAACATTGCGAGAGATGGACTGCGTGGTCGGGGCCATACATTCGTCATTTAGGATGGACAAGGCAAGGATGACGAACCGCATAACAAATGCCATAGAGAGCGGCCTCATGGACATATTCGCGCACCCGACAGGCCGCATAATCAACAGAAGGGAAGCGTACGGCATTGACCTTGAGAAGGTTGCAGAGGCTGCGGAGCGCAGCGGCGTAGCTCTTGAGATAAACAGCTCCCCGAGCAGGATGGACTTAGCAGACACGAACATAATGCTGGTATCGAAGTACAGGATCCTCTTTGCAATAAATACGGACGCGCACAGGACATCGCATTTCCTATTCCTTAGGTATGGGGTAGGGATGGCGAGGCGCGGCTGGCTCGGCAAGGAAAGGATACTCAATGCGAAGCCGCTGCGCGAGCTTATTAAGTTTATGCAGAAAAACAACCGATGAAGGCTGATGCCATGAAGCTAGCGTTTTTGTACGATTTCCCATACCCGTGGCATGTCGGAGGAATAGAGAAGATCATAAGGCTGGAGGCAGAGGCGCTCGCAAGAAACGCAGAGGTGCATTTCTTCACCATGCTGTGGCCCGGCATGCAAAGGGATTTCACAGACAAGCGCATACATTACCACGCATCTTATGGGGCATCAGTGAAGACCATGTACAGGCATAGGAGGAGGTCCATAAGGAAAGCAATGGCGTTCGGCCTCAGCGCCTTCAGGCTGTTCAGGTACAGATTCGACGTGGTGATAATAGACCAGTTCCCGCTGCTCCAAATATTCCCTGTTTTGGTATACAGGCTTTTCACTGGCTGCAAGATGGTTATGAAAGTGGCGGAGGTCTGGGACAGGGATTACTGGATCAGCTATGCAGGGGAGATTGTCGGCCCTGTCGGCTACGCATATTCAAGGCTTGCGATAAGGAGCGCCGACGCATACGTAGCCGCGTCATACGCGACCGCAGGGAAGCTCGAAGCCATAATGCACATAGATCAGCGAAAGATAAGCGTGTTCTCGCCAGTGCTGGACACAGAGCTCATGAATTCTGTCAAGAAAAGCCAGAAGGCCAAGAAGGTTCAGCTCGTGTTCTTCGGCAGGTTCATAAAGGAGAAAAGGATAGACAAATGGATTGCGATAATGGGAAGGCTTGTAAAGAGGCAGCCTAACGTTAAGGGCATACTGATAGGCGACGGGCCAGAGCTCGCCAGCATAAAAGCGCTTATAAGGAAATCGGGACTCCAAAAAAAGATTTCCATAATGCCCCCCATAAGCAGCACAAAGAGGCTTTATTCCATAATAAGCGCGTCATCGGCAACGCTCAACATGTCAGAGCGGGAAGGGCTCAGCATAATGGCGCTGGAGAGCCTCGCGCTCGAGACTCCGGTAGTGCTTCCAGATTACTCCCCGATACCTATTGAAGTCAAGAAAATGTGCATAGTGGCCGACGAGCAGAGCATACCCGCAGTGATCGCAGACATAATGGAGCAGAAAGGAAAGCCCATGAAGAACACAGACGCACTCGCCGCGTTCGAAACGTCAGGGATAAAAGGCTTCTATGCCAGATTGTTCAAGAAGCTCGGCGTAAAGTGGTGAAATGGGGAAGTTCCTAAAAGATGAGGCAGAAGGCTTCAAAAGCTTCGTGTCAAGGGGCAGCGTGATAGATCTGGCGGTCGCGTTCGTGGTCGGGGGGCGTTCCAGGCGCTTGTGACCTCGCTGGCGGGCAACCTCATAACTCCGATAATAGGCGTCTTCGGCCACTACGACTTCTCGACGCTTTCGGTAGTGATAAATGGAAGCACGTTCGCATACGGAAACTTCCTAAATTCGCTCATCAGCTTCATAGTGATAACTGCCGCTGTATACTTTTTTGTGGTAAGGCCGATCTCAAGGGTAGGGCGCGATATACGAAAGAAAAAGGCGATTCAACCTGCCACAAAGGCCTGCCCCCAATGCCTTTCAACGATTCCGCTCAAGGCGAAAAGGTGCGCCTACTGCACGTCCATACTTAAGAAATGAGCATGTCACTC
>CAYMJD010000026.1:0-8892 GCA_964390895.1 Microcaldota archaeon | reverse complement strand
TGTGGTAAACTTTTAGTTGTTGGGTTGGGCCACGACAGGATTTTCAACAGCCACTGCCCCTAAAGTCAAATATAACGCTTTATTAACCTTCTTGCAGATTTGTTGATTAGGGGAGATTATGGGAAGACGATTTCCGATGCGAGAACCGCAAAAGAGGAAAAAGCTTGCTCTTGGAGAAAGGATAGACATAACAGACTTGTCTCCAGAGGAGTTCGCAAGGGGCTGGGGTCGTTTTGAAGGCAAAATTGAGATAATCAATGGCAGAAAGTTCCTGGTCTTGAAAGGGGCAACGCACAGGCAGTCCAAGAAGCTGATAGGGCACAAGGGCACGGGAGGCTACATATAGATTCATCGATCATCGCGCAGTTCTTGCCGGTGGCGAGGCAGCATGGCTATCTCTCTTGCGGTCTTTTTCTGCATGGGCCTCTCTGGCTCCCTCTGCTGTTTCTGCGGTCAGCTCAGCCCTATGAGGAATACGCCTGCCGCTATCGCTACGACGCCTATCCATCTCAGCATTGGCACGTTCTCTATGAAGTTCGCGAATATTATCGTGAATATGTATGAAAGACCGCCGATGCCATAAGCCCATACCAGATGCACTCTGCTCAACACATAGAAGTAGAGCACTGTTGAGACTATGTATGCGAGTAACCCCAATGCAAGGAAAAGGTAGAAGTGCGCGGCGCTGATCCCGAAGAACGAGTACTTGAAGAGTAACTGCCCCACTGCGCCGAGCAGCGTCGACCCTACCAGCACAAGTATGTTCCTCGTCTTTGGGTTTTTCTCGGTCATAGGGAAAACCCGATTATCACAATGCCTATGAACACGAGCGCTATCCCCAATGCGCGCTTGGCACTGAACTGCTCCTTCAATGCAAATGTGGATATGAGGAATATGAAAATAAAGGTGCTTGCGAACGTAGGATACACGAACGACAGCGGCGCGCTCTTCAATGCGTAAAGATAGACGCCGAGGCTTGCCAGATATCCTATGATCCCTAGTGCCATCCTCGGCTTTTTCACCATGGAGAGCAGGTCCCTTATGCCATCTATGCGCTTGTGCATGCTCTTCTTGAAGGCCAACTGCGCGAACGATGCAATCAATGCCGCAACAAGTGTTATAAATATGACTAGATAGATATTCAATCAATCACGTGGTTTAATGGAAAGGAAAACCGCAGAGCTTACATCCTCGTTCGTGACGGTGATATTCTCTATATTTGCAATAGCCATATATATAGCTTACGGGGGAGGCATACTGTCGTATACGCTGATTGGCATCGCGATCGTGATTGCGGGGTTCAACGCGTGGCTCATAGCCCGCGAAGAGAAGGAGACCAGGCAGCCGAAGCAGGAACCCAAACGCGGTATGAGGAAGGCGAAGAGGGCAAGGTAGCTTAGTTTGATTGCATGGACACGCTTATAATATCAGAGAAGCCGAGCGTTGCCGCAAGGCTCGCGATTGCACTCGGGAAGGATTCCTTTAAGGCCCTCAAGAGCAAGGAAAACGTAAGGTACTACGAGATCGACACCAAGGATGGAAAGCTCTACATAGTGGCTGCTGTTGGCCACATCTTCACCATAAGGCAAATGGGAGGAAAGAGCGGCTATCCGGTCCTTGACGTGGAGTGGGCGCCCTCTTACCAAGTCAGCAAGGCTTCGGAATACACAAAGAAGTACCTTGATGTTATAGGCGCTGTTGCGCAGAAATGCGGGCGCTTCATAAACGCCTGCGACTACGACATCGAAGGCACCGTCATAGGGACAAACATCATAAGGATGTTCGGGAAGGGCAAACTTGAAAGCGCGAAGCGCATGAAGTTCTCGACAACGACGACGGGCGACCTACTGAGATCATACGGGAGCCTCACTTCCATCGACATCAACAATTTCTATGCCGGGGAGGCGAGGCACATGCTCGACTGGCTGTGGGGCATAAACATAAGCAGGGCGCTTACTAGGGCAGTCTTCGGATGGAGCATAAGCAGGACAAACTCGCTGAGTATGGGAAGGGTTCAGGGACCTGCGCTTGCAATATTGGCAAAACGCGAATACGAGATAGAGAAGTTCGTGTCCAAGCCCTTCTGGAGGGTAGTCGCGTCGATAAACGGCGCGGAGTTCCTAAACAAAAGGGGCGACATCTTCAATGAAAAGGAAGCGAAAGGCGCGCACAGGGAAACCGTTGATAATCAACCAGGCATAATAGGAGGCGTCGAGTCGGATGATAGGCAGATTTACCCTTATCCCCCTTTCGACCTGACTTCGTTGCAGCTAGAGGCGAGCAGGGCCTTGCGGATGGACCCGTCGAGGACGCTCGCGGTTGCGCAGTCGCTTTACGAACGCTCGTTCATATCCTATCCGAGGACGTCGTCGCAGAAGTTGCCCCCGACGCTCGGCCTGAAGGGGATCCTTGGAGAGCTTGCTAAGACAGAGCATTATGGGGCATACGCCAATGCGCTGCTCAGGGCTGGAAGGACAAAGCCTACAGAAGGCAAGAAAGAGGACGAAGCCCACCCTGCAATATTCCCCACAGGGGTAAGGCCTTCTAACCTAACAAAGGAGGAGGAGCAGGTATACGACCTGATAGCGAGGAGGTTCCTGTCGTGCTTCGCAGAAGCAGCTGTATCGAAGAAGGCGAAGGTCACGGCGAAGTTCGGGAACGAGATTTACATAGCAACAGGCGCGCTGCTCATTAAGAAAGGCTGGCTTGAGATCTATCCGTTCATAAGGATGGAG
Organism: Microcaldota archaeon; assembly: GCA_964390895.1. Taxonomy (GTDB): domain Archaea; phylum Micrarchaeota; class Micrarchaeia; order Micrarchaeales; family Micrarchaeaceae; genus A-MIC-10. Next base: position 6,157 of record CAYMJD010000026.1, on the reverse strand, counting down.
GAGCAGCAGCTCCCCAATTTCAAGAACGGAGAGAAGGTCAAGGCATCGAAGGTTGAACTCAAAGACTTGAAGACGCAGCCGCCGAAGCGCTACACAAAGGCAGGGCTCATATCAGAGCTGGAGAAGAGGGAATTGGGGACAAAGGCAACGAGGGCAGCGATAATAGACACGCTCTTCAAGCGAGGGTACATAAGCGGGCAGAGCATCAACGTCACCAAGTTCGGGATGAGCGTCTTCGAGACATTGGAGAAGAACTGCTCCATGATAGTCGACGATTCCACGACAAGGAGGCTTGAGGAGGATATGGAGAGCATAAGCAGGGGGAGCAAGACGGAAGAGGAGGTTATAAGCGAAGGCAAGGAGATGCTCTTGGAGGCATTGAAGGCGTTCGACGCGAATAAGGACAAGATATCAGAGGCGATGAGGAAGAGCCTTCAGGAGAGCACAAGCAGGCTCGGCAGGTGTCCGAAAGATGGCGGCGATCTTGTCATAAGAAGGTCGAAAGCTGGGAAGCTGTTCGCCGCCTGCGCAAGCTACCCGAAATGCACCAACACATATTCATTGCCGCAGTTCGGAAAGATAGAGCCGACAGGAAGGACGTGCGAGCACTGCCATACCCCGATAATAAAGGTCATAATGGCTGGGAAGCGCCCATTCGAGATGGACCTTGATCCGAACTGCATAACAAAGAGGGAGTGGGCAAAGAAAGAGGAAGAGGTGAAAGAGATACCAAAGCCCATCGCTGCTGCGAAGCCGCATCCAAAACCGGAGAAGAAAATCGAGAAGGCTGAAAAGCCTCCCAAAAAGCCAAAACTAAAAAAGAGGGTTAGAAATGGAAAAGATAACAGAGCCACACAAGTCCAGCGCTAATAGGTACATTTTCACAGAAGATATAAACTATTTTGATACCGATGAGGATTCAATTTGGGGGGGTGGGGATAAAGATATCCTAAGGATTCTTAAAAGTACAAAAATCACTGGGACGTGGTTTAATATTGCTGCAGGAGACGGACGCTACAATATAGATCTGCTTAAAAAAGCAAATAGGGTAGTCGCAGCGGATGTCGATAAAAGTGCGCTTAGCAAATTGTTTTATTATACGCCCAATAGATACAAATTGAAGTTGGGGATTAAGATTTTCAATGTTACTAAAAAATTCCCATTTAAAGACAAAACATTTGATGGTATCTTCTGGATCGGCATATTGTATCTGTTTCCAAGGCCTGTTTTTAAGAGAATTGTGAGGGAAATTGATAGGGTCTTAAAACCGGGTGGCTGCGTGGTTATTGATTTTGCAACCGATATCAAAAGAACTTCGTTTGAAGGTAAATTGGTGTGGTTCGGAAGAGAGCCGAGATACAGATTGAAAGAAGCAAAATGTTTCTTAAAAGAGGCATTCGAAAATTACAATTTAAAGATGTATAAATCGAAGGTTGATGAGGATACAATGAGCAAGCCGCCTTACAGATTTGAATCTAATGTTATTTCATTATAGGTATAAAAAGAAAAAGGCAGAAAACAGATGATGAATGATGTACATCCCAAAGCACTACAGAAGATTGAAGAGGTCTCCGCAAGTTATACTCCCAAAGGACATAGGGATGATCATCGCTTATACGGGGATAAACAAGAACAGCAGGTGCCTTGATGCAGGAACAGGGAGCGGATGGCTCGCTGTCTCGCTGGCAAGGATATGCAAGGAAGTCGTAAGTTATGACATACGAGAAGACTTCATAAAGATCGCTGAGAAGAACAGGCTCATGGAAAATCTTGACAACCTTATAATAAAGAACGGGGATTTCACAAAGAAAATCAATGAAAAGGATTTCGATGTTGTAACGCTCGACATGCCGAACTCCGACAAGGCAATAAAGAACTCATACAAAGCGCTTAAGAATGAGGGCTACATTGTGGGTTATCTGCCGCACATGGAGCAGGTGAAGAAGTTTGTCGAAACGCTTGAAAAGAACAGATTCAAAGGCATAAACACAATGGAAGTGATAATGAGGGACATGCTTGTCAGAAAGGAAGGAATGCGACCCTCAACAAAGGGAGTCTGGCACACCGCATATCTCGTCTTTGCTGAAAAGTGAGTTGTTATACCTATGAAAAAATTCGAATTCCTTGAGCATACCGCCGATATAAAATTCCGGGCTTATGGAAAAACCATAGATGAGGCCTTTGAAAACTCTGTATCTGCCATGGTTTCCTATTTATCTGATAAAAAAATTGCAGGGAAAAAAACTAAGACAATCAATGTAAGCGGGACCGATTATGAGTCATTGCTCTACAACTTGCTTGATGAGATCCTGTTCCTGCTGGATTCTGAAGGATTTGTGGTGTCAAGGTCGAAAATCAAAATAAAAGGGTTCGGCCTGGAGGCAAAATTGTATGGAGACACCGCAGTAAAGTACAGCCTAGACCACATAAAGGCTGCGACATACGCAGAGATGTACGTCAAGAAAGAAAAAGAGAATTGGGAGATCCAAGCTGTACTTGATGTATAATGCAAAACTCCAGACTAAACATTTAATATAGGCAAAATTATAATATCAAAAGTGATAACATGCATAAAGAAGAAGCTAAGAAAATTGCAGAAAATGTATATGAACTGCCAAAAAAAGGCAGAATGTTGGTTCCAGGAATAATCTTTGCTTCTGATCTGCTATTCTCCAAAATCGATGAAGAATCTCTTACGCAATTAGCGAATATGTCTTCTTTAGAAGGCATAGTGAAAAATGCAATAGCACTTTCGGATGTGCACAGGGGCTACGGTTTTTGTATTGGGGGGGTTGCGGCTTTTGATACCGAGAAAGGTATTATAAGCCCTGGGGGAGTCGGGTATGACGTCAATTGCCTCCATCCAGACACCAAAGTGCACTCACTAAATGGATACTGGCTAAAAATAAAAGATGTAGAAGGGTGGTTTGACAGTATAAGCTTTGATGTAAAAAGCTCTTCTAAGATAAACACAAAACCGGTTCTTTTCATAAAGAAAGCGGAAAAAGGTGGTCTTCTAAAAATCACTACAGAATTCGGAAATGAAATAATCGTAACCCATGACCATCCCTTGCTAACAAAGGTCGGGATGATTCTGGCAAAAGATCTTAAAAAAGGATCTGAGATTGTGGTTAATGGATTCCGGGGGGTACAATACAAAAAACCAGAAAAATTTGTTTTAATAAATGAACAGGTTTTAAAAACCACAATTGATAAGCTAAAAATTAGTGATTTTGGCAACGCCAAAAAGCAAATATTAAATTTTCTCAAAAAAAGAAATTTCTTATATATTGATACAGCAGATGAAAGGATTCCGATATTGCTAAAACTGCTTGGCTTTGTTTATGGTGGTGGAACCATACAAACAGGTGGAACTACGGCATATTATGGAAAACCAGAGGATTTAGCAAAAGTTAAAGAGGATATAGAACGGTTAGGATTCAAATGTAATATTTTCAAAAGAAAAAGACACGCAAAAATCAAAACAAATTATGGATTTAGGGAGTTTGATAATTTAGAGTATTCATTGCATATTCCTTCAGAATCATTTGGTATAATTCTTGCATCTCTGGGCGCACCGACAGGTAAGAAAACAGTTCAAGAATATAGGATACCGAGATGGATAATGAATTCAGAGAACTGGCAAAAAAGATTATTTTTGGCATCTTATTTTGGCGCAGAAATGAGCATTCCTGATTCATTTAATGGACATAACTTCCATATGCCATCTTTTAGTGCAAGTAAACTTGTCACATTAAGCAATAATACGATAGAATTCTTGAATGATATAAAATATATGTTAAATTGCCTTTCTGTAGAATGTGCCAAACCTAAAATTGTAGATGGTTACAGATATGATGGAAAGGATGGACAGACTATTGGTTTTAGATTATCAATTTTATCAAATACGGCTAATCTCATAAAATTTTTTACTACGGTGGGATTTGAATACAATAAACAAAAGGGACATCAAGCAAGTTTGGCTGCCCTCTATCTCAGATATCTCCAAGATATAAGAGAGCAAACAAAGACTCTCGCAATTGCACTTCATTCTAATGGTTTCGGTACAAACGAGATAATTGAAAAAACAGAAAACAGATATGTATCTGAAGGTTTTATCAAACATGCAATGTGGGACAATAGAGGGAAAAGCAGGATATGGAACATTATCAAATTTGACGAATTCTGCAACAAGTTTTCTATAGCTGATGGATTTGCATATGACGCAATTTCAGAAATAGAAGAATTAGGATATAGTGGATATGTGTATGATTTGACAATAAATGACATAAATCATAATTTTGTTGCAAATGGGATGGTCGTATCGAACTGCGGCGTTAGGTTGATAAAAACAGATATTAAAAAAGAGGAGATTTTGAGAGAAAGAAAAAACATCCTTGACGAGATTTACAAGAATGTTCCTTCCGGCGTGGGAGAAGAAAGTGAATTCAGGCTGAATGAAAAGGATTTGGATGAAGTGCTTAATTTAGGTTTAGATTGGGCATTAAAGAAAGGGTTGGCCACACAGGAAGATATTGAAATGACAGAGGATCGGGGTTGCATCACTGGCGCAAATGCTTTGAAAGTATCACAAAAGGCAAAATCCAGAGGGAAAAATCAGCTTGGCACTATAGGGGCTGGAAACCACTTTATCGAAATACAGGAACTGCAACAGGTCTTTGATAAAGAGGCAGCAAAGGCAATGGGTTTGGAACAAAACCAGATTGTTGTAATGCTACACACTGGTTCGCGTGGATTAGGACACCAAGTAGCTTCGGATTACATTCAATTAATGGAGAGGGAATATGGATTTGAAAATCTTCCAGATAGAGAATTGATCTGCGCCCCTATAAACTCAAAACTGGGCCAGGATTACAGGGCAGCAATGGCGGCTGCGGCAAATTTCGCTTTCACTAATAGGCAATTGATTACCTACCAGATAAGGAAGTCATTTGCAGAATTCTTCCCCAGTGCCAAACTGCAGCTCTTGTATGATGTCGCACACAATATAGCTAAATTCGAGACTTTTACGATTGACGGAAAGGAGACGACACTTTGCGTGCATCGAAAAGGCGCGACCCGTTCGTTCGGCCCGGGAAGGGCGGAAATCCCCGAAAAATACAGAAAAATCGGCCAGCCAATCTTGATTCCAGGAAGTATGGGAACATTCTCTTATGTATTGGTAGGAACAAAAAAGGCGGAGGAAGTCTCTTTCGCATCGACAGCTCACGGCGCGGGTCGGCTTCTCTCAAGGACGTACGCGATAAACCATCTATCTATAGACAAGCTCAACAGAGAAATGCAGGAGAGGGACATATTAATGAGGGTCGGGAGCAGGAAGGGAGCCTTGGAGGAGGCGCCTGAAGCGTACAAGGACATCAATGAGGTTGTGCGCGTGTCGCACGAAGTAGGCATTGGGAATCTTGTTGCAAAGCTGAAGCCTCTGGCAGTAGTAAAAGGCTGATATTTTAATCCACAAGTGACAGTTTTATAGAAAATTGGTGTTGGTCAGATGAAGCACAATATTGTTTATCATTCAAAGCTTTTTGATGTAGAAAAGATCCATCCTACATTCAGAGGTAAAAGGGTAACCTTCGATAGGGTTAGAGTACAGGACTGTGTTGTTGTGATAGCTTTTGATGAGGGGAAGTTTGTTCTTGAAAGGCAGTACAGGCCCATAGTTAAGGAGCACCTTATAGAGTTTCCCGCGGGAAGAATTGAGAGTGGAGAGACACCCAAGCAGACGGCATTAAAAGAGCTTGGGGAGGAAACAGGTTATACTGCAAAATCGATAAAGCCGCTTTTCACTGTCTACTCGACGCCAGGGCTGCTTACCGAGAAATACCACTTTTTCTACGCTTACAACTTAAAGAAAGGGAAACCGCGCATGGGGCATGACGAAAGCATAAGAACGATGCTCGTAACGCCGCAGAGGGCACTCGAGATGGTCAGGAAGAGGCAGGTAAAGGACCTAAAAACAGTCTTAGGTATAATCCTTTTTGCAAGAGATAATGCATGATTTCCTCGGCGACCTAAAGGTCGCCGTATCGTCTTAAGCGCAGCTCATCCTTGAGATGTCCTGTTTTTCGATATAGTTTATCAGTGAGTCTTCAAACGTTTAGCAAGATATAATGATGTTTGATGCATGGCTGCTGAT
>CAYMJD010000025.1:0-9145 GCA_964390895.1 Microcaldota archaeon | reverse complement strand
ATCGATTGCGAAAAGTTGGGGCCTTTTCTTCCCGTGAACCGATCAAATTTTTCATCTACACACGCGAACCAAGAAGGTTTTATCAATCCTACTATGCGACCGTATGCTTTCACTGCCAGCTTCCCGAACCAATTTACCGCATTCCAGATCGAACCTGCTGAGATGCTAATGCTGTGGCGAGAGTTCCACGCCCTTTAGGGCGTGGATGAATCGCACGTTACGATTCTATTCCTTTCGTTTGATAATTCACCAATGGCGGCGGTACATCGAAAAACAGGACATCTCAAGGATGAGCTACGCTTAAGACGATACGGCGACCTTTAGGTCGCCGAGGATGTCATTATATCAAGAACCTTGGCTTTAGGGGTTTATCCTTGGTCATGCTAGTCAACTACCTCTATATGCTTCCTGTAGTGCTTCAAAAACAGCCCTTCGATGTCTCCCTTAAGTCTTTTCTGCTTCTCCTTCAGTCCCTCTATCCTTGCATTGATGTCCTCTATCTGGTGCTCCTGCTCCAAAAGGGCCCTCTTCCTGCTTACTGTGCGCTCGTATTCCAACGAGTAACGTCCGAACTCTTCCTTCAAGGGCCCTTTCTCAAGCTCGAGCTTCCTAGATTCTTCAATCATTTGGTAAACCTCTGCCTTCTTTATCTCGTTTATCTGTGCGCTTATCGAATGGCTGTTCTTCAGGTCTATCGACTTGTCGTCTATCATCGCAGATAGCGCGTCCAGCATCTGCTCAAGCCCGTTCCAGTCCTCTTTGCTCTGTATGCTCCTTAGAGGCTCCCTCACTATCTCTGAAAGGCCCCTCTTCTGGCGTTTTATGTGGTCATATTTCTTCACAGCCCTGTCTATGGGGGCGAATAGCGCGTTAATCCTCGCATGCAAGGCTGCGCACTTCCCATCTAGCTCCCTTAACGCAGCCCTCTTCTGCGCCAGCACTCCCTCCAATTCCTGCGCATCCTCCGGGACAGCTATCCCTTTTTGGTAGCCCTTCGCCAGCCCCTCCTGCAGCTCTGATATCATTCCCGAATATTCAAGCAGCGCGTCTATGCTGTCCTTGAGCTCGTTGTATTCCAAGAACCTGGGCTTTATCTTTTCCAGTTCGTAGCCCAGCGTGTTCGTGTTCCTTTCAACCAGCGAGAACGCCCTCTTGAAAGGGTCCATGTAGGCTGCATAAGCGACCACCACAGACCTGAACCTGTGGTTTATCTGTAGCATCTGGTTCCTCCTGTGCGTCTCTTCATCCAATACCTTTTTGTATGCCTCGTAGACAGTGCTTCCCTCTGCGGCGCCGCTCCCCGAAGCAAGCAGCTCCCGGAACGACTGTATGTAAGGGCCTTTTTGCGAGACCATCGTGCTTGCGTTCGCGCCCGGCAGGTCTTCCACATCGGGCTCTGTCTGCCTTGATTCAAAATCTTTGCAGACCTTAAGGAAGAACTCTTCGCTCTTCTTGATCTCAGAGCATACCCTTTCGGCCCGCGTTCCAAAATCAGAAAGCTTTTGGTCGAACTGCCTGTCAAGGGTTTCCCTAAGGCTCGCCATTCCCACCTTCTCAGGATTTGCATCGCCGCTTTTCCAGAACTGCATAACAAGCAATGGCTCTGCAGCTATTTAACATTTTTGCAGCTACGCCTTGACGCCAAACTCCTCCAACAATAGCCTTATTACTGACGCCCTGTTGTCCTGGTTCACGCGTATGCTCGCGGCCTCGTGGTGCCCCCCTCCAGAGTCAACAAGCCCGCTCGTCCTCTTCAATGCCTCTATTATGTCGAGCAGCCTGACCTTTTCGGCGACGCGCTTGCCCAGCCTTATCGATATGTAGTTCCTGAACGTGACAACCGTTATGTTGCCGTTCGAGTTCTTCGCCTCAAGGCTGCCCTGCAGCCTTGAGCTGTACCTTCCGGGGAGCAAATAACCGGAATATTTCTTCGCTATGTGCTCGAAGTCTATGACGTTGACCGTTACGCCGTCCCTCCTCTTGTACTCCTTTGACTTCTCTATGCCAAGCTTTATCGCCTCGTCTATGAGCGAACTCGCGTAATTGTATACCGAGTCTCTCCTCTCCTTGTCTGAAAGGAGCCGCGAGAGGTACTTCGGAGTCAACCTGCCGTCAAGGTAATGCGTTGAGTCCTTGACCCCTGTGACGAAGTCGAGTATCGTCGCGTATTTGCCCGCTTCGTGGTTCCTGTTGTTTGCGTATGTGCTGTATTCGCTTATGAGCGAGGCTTCCTTGAGCATCTCTACGTCAACATCCATGATCGTCTCCGCGAAAAGGCATGCGAGGAATCCGGCGCTCATGTCAGAGCTGCCGCCGAACATCATCGGGTTTATGTAGTTTTTGAGGCTTTTCCCGTGGAAGTCCTCCGGGATTGGGTGGTGGTCGAGCCACACAACGCCGAACGTTCCCCCCATCTTCCCAACGGAATCGTTGCTCTCGCTCGTGGTGCCGAAGTCCACTATGCATATAAGTGGCCTCTCCGCGCTCTTGTAGCTGCCGAAGTGCATCGAGTCGCTGTAGAACGACTCCATCGAATACGATATGTTCCTGTTGGCAATCCATCTTACGTCAGGGCTGCCTATGAAGAGCCGCTCCTCCAGCTTCGCGAACGCCTTGTAGAGCGCTATCGCGCCGCTCGAGCCGTCGCCGTCGCTGTGGAACCTGATTATCGCGGGAGCTCCGGAGACGAGCGATCGCACCAGCTCTGCAGAAGCCTCCCCAACTTTTCCGAGGAGCTTCTTCGAAAGGGCGTCAAGCTCCTTTACATTCGAGGATTTGGCAGACATGAGCCCATCGAGCCTGTCCTTCATGTGCAGGCTATTTGTCAGGGCCTCCAAATGCTTTAGGTGAAGGTCGCGCCTATCCTCCCCCCTTATATTGGCGGAAAGCACCCTCGGCTGCCCTTTTTCAATGTCGTACTCGAGCTCCACCTCGTCGTACAGGTGCAGCTCCACCGGGGAGCCCGCGCAGAGCACCCTGTCCGATATGATGGCATAGCGCTCCTCCCCCTTCCTGGGACCCTCCCTTATCGCCGATACCACTCCGGTAAACTTCTCTGCCCCAGCGTGTTGCCCTTCCATGCAATCCATCCACCAAAAAAGCCCTACTGCGAATTGTTGAACGACAAATAGCAGCTGCTTTGCTCCGTCAGGTTCTTCAGATAAGAACAGTAACCAGAATTATTATAATGGTTTGCCGTGTCGAGTATGCACGTGAATGCAAAGCCGGACTGGCTTATGTTGAGGCAGGCCCACGGCTTGTTGTTCACCATGGCGTCATATATGATGCCAGCTGCCGAAGTTGCGTTCTTTAGGTCTGTAGAGAGGTTGCTGTACTGCACCTCAGACACCATGCCGCTGAGGTTCTGCGTGCCGCCCGTGAGGAATCTGGACCTGCACACGTTTAATCCTGTGCCGTTAAGCCTGTCGCATATGGAACTGTTGCCGCTCGCGTATGCGACCTTCGAGAAGCAGTAGTCAGACGGGCTGAGGTTGTAGAACGTGTACGCGGCTACGTTAGCTATCGAAGTGATGTTGTTCCCGTATGCGACCACATCCCCCAGTATGGCGGGGCTGTTGCCGTTGGGGAGCAACGCGCAGTAGGATGCGTTCTCCGTCTTCAGGGCCATGCCGTAATAGTAGAGAGCGTCGCATGAGGCTCTCTTCGAGCTGTTTCCCATTATCATGCATGCCCCGATGTCCGAGAAGTTCGCGCTCTCCGCCACCGCGTATGCGCAGCTGCTTTTATAAGGTTCGTCCAAGGGTTTGCAGAGCGAGGCGTTGCTCATCTCCAATCCTATCGCAGAGACGCAGCTGGCCTTCGAGGAATTTGATGTTATTGAACTGCAAGCCGCGGCATCTGAGAAATTTAACGCATAAGCGCTTATGCAGCTGTATTGCTGGGTTCCGGAGAGCCTGTTGCACAAGGAGACGTTCCTCATGGACTTTGCATAGTAGAGATAGCAGGAGAGCTTCGCCTGCGGGAGCAGCTTGCCTGCGCATGACGACAGCGTACCCGCGTTCGACGATGCGAGGACCGCGGCAACCGCGATTATCAGCACAGCTATCGTTATTATTGCGAATAGGATGAGGCTGTTTCTCCCATGGGGCTCTTCAGCCTCTCCCAGCTGCCTTTTGGCAATTTCAGGCCCTGCTTTGGAAGTTCGCATCTATTACCACTCAGCCTTCTACCGTGAACACCCTGAACCCCTTCGCGGTTATCTCATACGGGGAGAGCGACAGGCTGTGGTTGGTGCCCCTCATCTTGAGTACCTCTATGGTAGGCTGCCTCCTATCCTGGCTCCCCTGCGCATACAGCACTATTATCCCATCGAATATGAAGAACTCTGATGTGAACTTCAGTTCGGAGCGCTCAAGCGAGGTCGCCTCGAGCGTCAGTATCGAGGTGAGCTCGAGCCTCCTCAAGTCAGCTACGAGCGAGACCATCAGCCTCCTGTAATTGACTACGTCACCGAGGTTCATCATTAGCAAGGAAGCGGAATCTATGGCTATGCACTGGAGATTATGCGCAGATACAAGCCTTTCTATCTCTGCCACTGTATTGCCGAACTCTGTGTACGCCTGCAAACTGGAGGTCTCCTGGAACCTCACGGCACCGCCCTGCCCTGTGACCACCAGTGTGCCCTTTGCTATCAGCTCATCTATGTCCGCGTATGTGGGGAAGGCGTTCTTGAAGTTCCTTATGACATCATTGGGGTTCTCTTCTATGGTTATGAAGGCGCTCGGGATCCCCTCCTTGGCGTTGTGGTACAGGATCTCCAGGGAAAGCAGCGTCTTCCCTGTGCCAGGCCCTCCCGAAACAAGCACCTGGTTGTTCCTCGGTATGCCCCCGAAAAGCATGTTGTCAAGGCCGCTTACGCCAGTCTTGACCCGCTCTGCCTGCGCAGCCTCCTCTCCCATAAGAACACCAAACTTAAAACGTCAAACCCGATGCTTGCTGTCAACTCTCATATCAACTGAATATCTTTATATAACTTGTCAACCTTTATTAGTATTGGTTTTTGGCCGTTAAGCCGTGATGCTTGGCCGAGAGTCTGATGGACATGCGAAAGAAAATAGTGCTTATAGGGGTGCTGCTGCTGATATTCGGCTTCGTAATGACATTCGTGATCGTGCCGAACCCCAAAGTGATAACCCCCCCTGTCTACAACAAGACGACCTCGATACTCCCGGGCAGCTTTACGTACATAAACTTCACGCTCACGAACGACACGCAGGTCTTCCTCTTGGCTGCGAATTTCACGCATCCGATAAACGTGTTCGTGTTCAATCATGGTGCCTTCGCTCTATGGGAGGCCAATGCAGCATCTTCCAATGCCGTGAATCCCTTTGCTTACGCGCAGTCTCTGGAAGGGAGAGGAACGCTTGACATATATAGGAACGTATCTAACTTCGCGATTTCGGGAAAGAGCATGCTGAGCGACGGCAACACGATATATTCGTCTGCCAATAGCACGCTCGCGAGCGACGGCAAGGATTACGCGTTCGTGTTCCAGAACTCCAACGGCAACGTAACCAACCCCGGCAGCACAAAGGCCTTGGTGAGTTACATACCTCCCCTCTCGATTGCAACGATAAAGGCAAGCAGCAAGCTCTCCAATTACTTCTATTTTGCAGGCAGCCTTGAGTTCGTGTTCTTCGTAGTGTTCCTCGCAGGTATAGTAATAGCGATCTACGGCCTCCTGAAGAAGCCGAAGCCCAGCCCCGACGCCGTGCCGAAGGCCGGCAGCAAGCTCGACCAGGCGATAAAGGAGCGGGACCAGCTCTACAAGGCAATAGACAAGGGCAAGAGGAAGTCCAGGAAGTGAAGAGTGAATAGATGGATGGCCTGAAGGAGAAGATAGCGGGCGAAATAACCCTTTCGGAAAGCCCAGGCAGCACGATGAAGAAATGGAGGGAGCTTTTCGGGATTTCGCAGATAGAGCTGGCAAAGCGCATAAAGATAGCCGCATCTACGATAAGCGACTACGAGAGCAACAGGAGGCTCAGCCCCGGGGTAGGGGTCATAAAGAGGTTTGTCGATACCCTCTTCGACATAGACGAGTCGAGGGGAGGCAGCATGATACGCGGACTTGAGAACATGTCTTCTGACAGATCCAAGACAGAGTCGTCATACAAGACAAAGGAGTTCTCCATACCCATAAGCGGCGTGGACTTCTGCAGAATAATAGAAGGCAAGATAATAGTCAACCCGAGCTACCTAGAAAACGTGAAGCTATTCGGCTACACGACATTGGACAGCATAAGGGTGATACTTGAGATATCTCCCCAAGAATACCCCAAGCTTTTCGGCCCCACGACGGAGCGCGCCTTCATATTCAACAACGTATCTACCGGAAGGTCGCCGATGGTGGTCATAAGGGTCGCGCCGATTAAGCCGAAGATAGTTGTCATACAAGGCATAACGACAGTAGACAAATTAGCCATCAAGCTCGCGCAAGTGGAGAAGATACCTCTTGTTACGACAAAACTCGACATGAAGGAACTGTGCGCAAGGCTTGACAAGATATGACTCTCGCTTCTTTTTCCTATGAAACTTCAGAGCCAGAGTTCATGGGAGAGACCTTTGGCGATGCTATTCAAAGCAGAGGAGCAGCGGCAGACGGTCGGAAACCTCCTTATGCAACACACTAAAGTTTGTGGCTATAGCCTTGCATGAAACAAGCATGCAATCAGTAACCCTGCCCAAGTCTACCTTTGGTTTGTAATGTTTGCTTCGTGTTGATTCTACATTGTTGTCTACTACGAGCTGTCAAACCCGTTTAGAATACCTTTAATCCTGTCGTACAAATCAGGTACAGCGCCCTCCCACGGTTCTTTCGCATCCGGATTTCTGTAGTCCAGGACTTCCTGTAGGCAGAATATGTCTGTATTGCTGCGCGAGCCCTTTAGGAAAGATGCAAGGGGTTTATAAAGTGCGCCTCCCCACAGGTTTAAAGATATCAGTTGCATTATACCAGCCTATTTTGGTTGATGGATGCCATTTGGCTTTAGAAGGAAAGCAGAGCTCAGCCCCAAACATCAGCTTTTATCTTTTCTTGGGGCAATCCAAGCGCGGCAAGTGCGCCCTTCACCGCTTTTACGAATGCAAGCGGCCCGCAGATGTACGCTGTCCTGTCCGCATAATCTGGCAAGGAGCTTTTGATCATCTCTGCATCTATGTGACCGGTCTTGCCTGTCCAGCCGTCGTCTGGTCTGGGTCTTGTGACAGTTACCACCAGCTTCAAGCCATCCTCCACAACATAGCTGTCGAGCTCTTTCTTAACTATTATCTCTGTCGGAAACTTTACGCTGTAAAAGAGTACGACATCGCTTTTTGATCCTGTGCTCCTTATGTGCCTCAGCATCGATATGAACGGCGCGAGTCCCGTCCCTCCGGCTATGAACATCACCTTGCTTTCAACTTTTGGATCGAACCTAAACTGCCCGTTGGGGCCTCTTAGCATGAATACATCCCCTATGTTTGAATCGACGAAATGTGATTTTGCTATCTGGTCGCCATGCATTGGCTTCTTTATCACCATGAATTCCATGACCGGGCTTGACGGATCAGAGGCTATCGAGAACGCCTTTCCTGTGTACCTCCTGCCCGCCCCGTCAATTCCGGATATCATCATGAACATTCCCGGATCGAAGCTGGTGGGGCTCCCACCCTCTGGCTTAAGTCTCAGTATAATCACTTCAGGGGTTTCGTCTATTTTCTCTGTAAGGACATACCTTCTTTCTGTCACTGAAATTGCATCCATAAAACCACCAATCTTTATCTTACATATATAAAATAGTAAAATAAAACCCTTTACAGCTTTCCAATAAGTTTACAAATTCTGCGCGGTCCTTTTCATGATGAGCCGCTCGAGCTTTTTTTCTATCGGCTCTTTGATACCTTTCAGCTTTACTACCCTCAGTTCCCTGCCAGAGATCCTTATACTGAAGCTTTCCCCAGGCTTAAGCAAGGCTATCTTTTTGTTATCGTATCTGAGGATTCCGTTGTATTTTTCTACTTTGACATCTATCTCTGAATCAGCGTCTATCACTATAGGGTTCTTGTACGGGCCATCAGGATTCAGGAAGGTGAGGCAGAGCACCTTGTCAGTCAAGAGTATGGGTCCATTCGCGGACTTGTTGTATGCTGTAGAACCCACCGCGCTTGCTGCAAGCATACCGTCACCAGCCATTATGAAAGGGTATACCCTGCTCCTTCTATGGCCGTTGCGCTTGTATATGCTGAAATAGACCTCCTCGTCCGCGCTTTTCAGCAGCGCCTCGTTGACCGCATAGTAATTCTTTCCATTGTAGGTTATCATTATCTTCTTAGACAATGTCTCAACAGTGTATGCCCCCTTTTTGATGAGCTTCACGGCTTCGCCCAGCTGCCTTAGGCTTATGTCCGCGTAGAAACCAGAGCTGCCCTTCTCATCTCCTCTTATGGGAAGTATAGGTCCGTCAAAGGCCTCTGCAGCCTTCATGAAGGTTCCGTCCCCTCCTACAGCTATGCACATGTCTGCTTTGCTCCCTTTGGTCAGCTCGAACTCCCTGCCCAGCATGTTGAGTCGCCTGTAATTGTCCTTCGCTATTACCTTAATTTTCATTTAATCGCCTCTCATGAAACCCAGCACAGATTCGGCAGTCTCAGAAGCCTTTGAATAGTGTGGGACATGGTCTGCCCCATAGATAATCTTCAGTGCGCTTCCCTTTATGTTTCTGTGAAATATCTCTGCATATGCAACCTTTAAAATATTATCATCGCTGCCCCAGAGTATCAGAGCTGGAACAGTTATCCTCTTTAAAGACTCATCTGTAAGCTGGCTCTTCAGGAACTGCTCGTTGAGCATGCTCCTCATAACCCTTTCATCATTGGCGTTCATACGGAGCAGGTCCCCCAAAAGCTCGTCTTTGTATTGTTCGAGATTTCCGCTTCTTTTCAAGTCCTCGAAGTATTCCTCGAGTCCGACCGCATCTTCGAGTATTATCCCTCCAACCTCGTTAGACAGCGCGTACCTCAACGCAACCCATCCCCCGTAAGAATGGCCCATCACGAAAGGCTTCTTGCATTGCTGCGATGCTGTAAAAGCTTTAAGGGCATTAGCCTGGAGCTCAACAGTGTAATCAATATCGGGTTTGCCAGA
>CAYMJD010000024.1:0-9449 GCA_964390895.1 Microcaldota archaeon | reverse complement strand
TCTTTTTGCGGCAAAGGTATTGCTGCTTGAGGCGCTGAAGGCGTTCGATAAAAATTAGAAAGCTTGAGGGTAAAGATAATCCATACCGGATAAGGATATGGAAGATAAGGGTAGGTTACGCTGTTGTCTGGGAGCTAAAGGAAGTGCATACATTCGAGATTGAATGGCGAGACAAGGCTTACAAGTAAAACTTAAATAAGAGTAAGGGATTAAGCTTCTGGGGGGAGCTACGCTAACCTGGCAGACTTCCAGCCTTGGGCGCTGGAGATAGGAGTTCAAATCTCCTGCTCCCCAATTTTGCTTGTTGAGAGAGGGCTGGGTGTTTGATTTTGAAGGATCAAAGGTATGTTATCGGAACCCAGTAGATTGTTGTTCCACTAATGACTTTCCTTTCAAACGCGTCCAGTGTTATAATCAAGGCCCTTTTCGGCTTATATGTGCCTAGGAAACTGTGAAAGCCCCTCCCAAGCGTTTCATTGTAACCTAACTTCACTTCTACTGGCACTAGTTCGCTGCCGAGCCTTATCACAAAATCGATTTCTGCGTTGCCTGCGGTGCGCCAGTATCGGATTTCGTAACCCGCTGTGAGAAGCTCACGAAACACAAAGT
Organism: Microcaldota archaeon; assembly: GCA_964390895.1. Classification (GTDB taxonomy): domain Archaea; phylum Micrarchaeota; class Micrarchaeia; order Micrarchaeales; family Micrarchaeaceae; genus A-MIC-10. The sequence continues at coordinate 8,840 of CAYMJD010000024.1, read as the reverse complement.
TTTCCGCGATTTGGCCGCCGTCCGACCTGGTATCAAACTCCGAGAAATTGTTCATCGCGGCGTTCCTAAGCCCCAAATCGAGGAAGTAGACCTTCTTTGCCTTTTTTATTTCGGTTGAGATGTTCTTGTGAAACGGTGCCAGCATCTTTATTACGTAGGTGTTTGACAGTATGTTGAGATAGTCTGCAGCTGTGGCGTAAGAGACTTTGACATCCGATGCCGCACTGGACACGGAAGTTATGCTGGCGATGTTGAAGGCTAGCGCCCTCGTGAAATCCTCAAAACTTGCCGTGTCTTTTATGTGGAAAAACGCTGCGATATCCTTCTCTAGATACATAGAGTATATGTTTTTCAGAACGGTGACCCTTTCATTCTGGTCATCAGAGACTACTGCGCGGGGATAGCCTCCAAAGACTGTGTAGTCCTTCCAACGCCTTAGCAGCTGTTCTGAAAAGGATGGTTCCTCTATAGTTCGCCCTTTCTCTATGAACCCGAGCAGCGAGGCCTTCTTTTCCTCAAAAATCTTGTGCAAACCTTCATCCATGTAAGAGAGAAACTCGGCGAAGCTGAAGGTGAACAGTTCGAACATGAATATCCTTCCGACAAGCTCCGGCAGCACGTTCGCCTTTATCTCGAGGGAGGAAGAGCCGGATATGAATAGCTTGAGGCTCTCGAAGTTGTCGTAAATGGTCTTGATGCGCTCGCCTGCATCTTTAACCTTCTGTATCTCGTCGAGCATTAGGGTTGTTTTGCCATCAGCGCCGAAGCGCTTGGCGAAGTCCAGCGGGTGCTCCTCGAGCTCCCTCCTGTTATCCGGCAGGTCCATGTCTACGAGCCTTGCATTTGGGGTTATCTTTTGCAGCTCCTTTAAGAGGGTCGTCTTACCGACCTGCCTGGCGCCCCTTATCCCTATTATTTCTGGGCTTTTGAGCACTTTGCCTATCGCACCTTCTATATCGCGTTTAACTATCTTTGCCATCTGCTTATTATGGACGGGAAGATATTTAAATTTAATTCTATTATTTTAATAGATTATATCAAGATAATAGACTTGTTTTGGTTAGGTCTGTTCAAGTCTAGCAAGGTCCTAGATAACAAAGCTATGCGGCGGCCGGGTGTAGTTCGAGGGATATTTACCCTTGCTTTGTGCATTACATGGGAAAGGCGTGGTTGGGGGATTATGGACACCTTACATTGGGTAATAGCTAGGATAGTCGAATGAGCTGATGCGCTTTCATGTAACCGGCATAGTATGTCGAGAGACTGCCCTGCCGGACCCCGCAAGGTTCCTGTTTAGGATAGTTATGACATGGCACTTCGCCGACTGAGCAGTGTTGTGTTATGATACAGTGTTGCCATAAATTGGATCACTCCATCATGCGCCTCTTTAATACCTTGCCGAACTCTATCCCTGCGGCGATCTCCGGCAATACGAGCTTGTGTATGCCTGCTTTCGTGAGTTCTGTAAGATCCTCTTCCTTGCTTACCCTAGATACGATGCGCACGCTCCTGTTGAACGTCCTTACCGTAACTGCGACTGTCGCGTTGTAGGCCGGGTTGTCGCTGCACAGCACAATGGCGGCAGCCTTGGAAAGGCCTGCGGCCTCGAGAAGCTCTATGGAGTTGATGTCCCCCACTATGGCGAGACGTCCGTGCGCATACAGGTGCTTCGCCTCCATCTCGCTGTTCGTTATGGTGACGTAATTGACAGACGCCTTCTCGAGCTCCCGCATGAGGCTGTCTGCAAAAGCGTTGTGTGGTACGATTATCACGTGCCTTCTGAGCTTCCTTATCTTGTGCATCACGTTCCTCTGCCTGAGGTTGATCCCCTTCATGAAGTTCAGGAAGAGCGCGGCAGAGAAAGCAGTGGTGAGGGCGAACGCTATCGCCAGCAGCGCATCCCCTATTAGTATGTAGGGGCTTGCCACGCCAAGGTTGTAGGGCAGCAGCTCTGGGTAATAGACGCTCAACACCCCGGAAACGCACCAGAGGAGCGCGAGTAAGGGATCAACCCCCCCCATGAGCGCAAGCACGAACGCTGCAGCGAAGAGAACCGCTATTGGTGTTGCAAATATGTACCATGTGGTTTTCAATGACACCATAAGCTCACCTGAACCTCTTTGCTATGCTTTCCCCGAGCTCCATCCCTGCGATTATCTCGGGTATGACGCATTGGTCCGCTCCGGCCCTTACCATGTTGGTTATGGAGCTTTCGTCGTTTATCCTGACTATTACCCTTACGCTTTTGCTAAGCCTCCTTATGGTTATTATGCAGAGCACGTCGTAGAAGTCCTTTGGCGAATCTATTATTACTGCATCGGCATTCCTGACAGACGCTTCCTCAAGCACGAATTCCCTTCCGAAGTCACCCTCGACAACGACGTAGTTGAGGTCCTTAAGTGTCTCGACTATCGTCTTGTCCTTCTCTATCACTACGAACCGCTTCCCCTCTTTTTGAAGCTCCTTTATGAGCCTTTCCGCGAAGCTGGAGTAACCGCAGATTATGACGTGGTTCCTGAACTTCTTCGCCGTCAGAACGTTAAGCTTCGACTTCACGTCAACGTTGGATATGAGCTCTATTATCGATGCAATCAGGAAGCCGATTATGAATATCTTCATTATGCCCTCCAGGAGCATGAAGCTGAACATCTGGTAGAACTCTGTGCTCATGACGGTTATCTGCCCCAGATAGGGGTAGAAGCCTATGGCGTCGAACAGCACGGATATTGTGTAATAGGAGCCATCATAGAAGTTGTTCGTTATCCTCCAGAGGACGAGGACCGAGATTACGGTAAATAGCGTGGATATCAGGGCTATCGCTATTATGCTTTTGTCCGCGATGCTCTCTCCCTCTGCCTTCGGGACCTTTCCCTCCATCTTATGCCCTCTTTATCCCAAGCTCTTTTAGTATCTCCTTGGCAGCGCTCCTTTGCGGCATTATCACGTAGTCAGCGCCGGCCTCTATCAGCTTTTCCCTGAGGAACTCGTCGTTCGCCCTTGTAGCTATGAAAACGCTTTTGTTGAGGTCCCTTGCAGTGAGCACTGCAAAGAGGTTCTTCGCGTCGTTGTCCATTACTATTGCTACCGCCTTCGCGGTGTTTATCGATGCGTTCTTCAGTGCAATTGAAGAGGTGGCGTCGCCGTGGACGACCTTGTAGCCCATGCTTCTCAGCTCCCTTGCCTTCGGCTCGCTTATTTCCACTATCACGAACTCTATCTTGCTCTCGGAGAGCATTGCCGCTATCTTGTTGCCAACTATGCCGTAGCCGCATATTATTGCATGGTTGTAAAGCTCCTTCTCCTTCTCCCTTTTCTCTGCCATAGACTCACGATATTTACTTTTCAAAAGATAAACATTTAAGAGTGCTCGATTCCGCCACAAATGGGATGCATGCTGCGCGGCGCTGGCTTTTCCTGTCAGTGACCCTTCGCGAATTTCCTTATAAGGATGTCAAGCTGTCTCCCTCTCGGCTTTAGCTCGTATCCGACCTGCACTATCGGCCTGCTGACCTTTATCACGTTCCTCAGGTCGGTCGGCGTGGCCGAGACCACACTGTCGCAGCTTATCTTGTTTATCGTCAGCTCGAGGTCCTTGATCTGTTTGGGGGAATAGCCCACTGCAGGTAGCTCCTTGTCCAGTCTCGGATACTTCGCAAAAACCTCTTTTATGGTCCCGACTGCGTGGGGTCTTGCGCTGGCGATTCCGGAAGCCCTGTACTTCCTGGCTGCCACGGTCCCTGCGCCGAAGAGCATGCCGCCGTGCGTTATCGTGGGTCCGTCCTCTATGACAAGCACGCGTTTGTTGCGTATGAGCCCTGGCTTGTCCACAGTTACCATAGAATCAGCGTAGAGCAGCATTGCGCCGCTGTTTATGTTGCGCAGGTTTGCGACTAGCGCAGAGAGCTGCTGCCTCGTGGCCGAATCCACCTTGTTCACAAGGATTACGTCAGCCATCCTTGCCACTGTCTCTCCCGGATAATAGGTCATCTCGTTCCCGACCCTCAAAGGATCAGCGACCGTTATGAAGAGGTCTGGCTTTATGAACGGGGAATCGTTGTTGCCCCCGTCCCATATTATTACATCGGCCTCCTTTTCGGCTTCGCCGAGTATCTTCGCGTAGTCCACCCCAGAGTAAACCACGAATCCGTTCCTTATATGCGGCTCATAGTCTTCCCGCTCCTCTATTGTCGCTTTGTTCGTATCGAGATCCTCGAGCGTGGCGAACCTCTGCACCATCTGCTCCTTTAGTATCCCATAGGGCATCGGGTGCCTTATGACAACGACCCGCTTGCCGAGCTTCTTGAGTAGCTTCGCTATGTACCTAGAGGTTTGGCTCTTGCCGCAGCCGGTGCGGACAGCGCATACCGCTATGACAGGCTTCCTTGATTTCAGCATCGTCCTTTGCGGTGCGACAAGCCAGAAGTCAGCCCCGGATGCGTTGACTATCGATGAATTGTGCATGACTTGCTCATAGGCGACATCGCTATACGCCTGTATGCATGCATCAGCGTGAAGCCTCTTTATGAGCGAAGGCAGCTCTGAAGAATCATGTATCCTTATGCCATTCCTGTAGAGCTTTCCGCTCAGTTCTTTTGGATACGTCCTGTTCGCGATAAAAGGGATTTGGGTGGCAGTGAAAGCGACAATGTTGTAATTTTTGTCGTCCCTATACAGCACGTTGAACGTGTGGAAGTCCCTGCCCGCTGCGCCGAGTATTATTATTCTCTTCGCCGACATGTTAGCACCAACAGTAGGCAGTGCTTTCTTACTTCTTTTATAGCTTTCCTTGCAGTTGGCAATCGCGGATGCCGTCTTGCATAAGAAAGCCTTTTTATCAAGCCCCCTTTTCCCATTTGCGCGGCTCTTTCTGCATGAAAGCAGCTATCGCTTTGGTAATGATGCCCCCTGCCCAACGTCCCATCAAAGTCGGAGACCGCCAGTTCCGTCATACAAAAACCCTCTTTGCCAGAAATGATTGGGCCCGGAGAGATTTGAACTCTCGGCCTCCCGATTATCAGTCGGGCGCTCGAACCAGGCTAAGCTACGGGCCCATGATTTTATTGAGAAACGCAAGTAAATATGCTTTGCTATGCGTGGCTCCCTTCGACAATCTTACCGTTCGGCGCCTCTTCCCTGAATATCTGGCTCTCGAAGCTGTATAGAGAAACATTTGGCTGCATCCAGTACGTCCTTGGTATGCCTGCCTTCTCGCAGACGCATTCGAGGAACTTCTCTTTTGTGAAGTGCTGCTCTGTGGCAACGTTTGGCAGCAGCAACCCCCTGTAATGGCCGTATTCTATGATGAGGCCGTGCGTGCCTATTTTGAGATTCCTCTTCCTCGACTGTGCGCTCTTCCCGAGAGCTTCCTGCCCAGAAAGTATGCTAACCTCTACGGTGAGCTCTCCTATCTCTTTCGCTGATATCGGCACGAACCTGGGATCCTCGAAAGCGGCCGCGACCGCCGCATCTACAACAAGCTTCCCTATCTCACTTGTACCATAAAGGAAGCCTATGCACCCTCTCAGCGTTCTTGTAGGATAGTGCTCCAGAGTCACGAATATCCCGTATTTCTCGTTGAAGCCTTTAGTGTAGTCGGAGAGCATGTATCTGCTGAAATGCGGGCTTGCGATGCGCATCTCTATCGCCAACCGCGCCGCCTTCACCAGCTTCTCCCCTTGGGCGAGCGAATACATTTGCATAGCATCATTGCTTGTTCTGGCAGATCGCAAGCGAGCTGCCCAGCCAGCCGCAGGCTGTGCTGCTCGAGCAGGCGTTGTTGCCCATGTCCAGCTCGGCCTTTGCGCCTATTGAAGAGCCCTTGCAGTAGAGGCCGTAGACCCCATTGAAATCGTTGTACCGCAGGCTGTCCTGAACCGAATTGGAGAGCAGCATCCCGTAAGTCCCGTAATACGGGGCAAGGTTGTTGTTTATGTTTGTGCCGTTGACGTTGGTGAATGAATACGCGGTTATGTATGACGTGACGTTGTTGTTGGCTATGGTGCCTGACGAGACATTGCCCAACACCATTCCATAATAGGGCGCTATTATCTTGTTGTCTTCCATGTCCAGGGATTTTGAACTTGTTATGTTGATGGCCGCCGTGTTTATGGGCATGGAAGAGTTAACGTATATTGTGTTGTTCTGTATCGTCACAGAGGAATACGAGGCTTTTATTGGAGATGAGAACCCCTTGAGGTTGCAGTTCTGCATGTTGGAGTTCTGCGACTTTATGAAGTTTATGAATGTGCCGCCGTTGGTCGCTATTATCGTGTGGCCGTTGCAGTTTATGAGCGTATTGTTGGAGTATATGTTGAAGCACGTGGCCCCCGTATTGTAGACATAGTCATTGGTCAGGGAGTATATTGTGGGGTTTATCGTGCTTGTGCAAGCCACGTTCGGGCTCGATTTGAGCACCGCGGCGAGCCAGAGGCAGCCCTGCTTGTTCGTCCCGTAGTTTATGCCCCCGTATTCCGCATTGATTGGGCTGTTCCCCTTGCTGCATATGTAGTCCGTGCTCCCGCTCTGCACGAAGTTGTCCGATATTGTGTTGTTGTTCGAATGCCCTGCTATGTACATGCCTGTTGTAGAAGTGACTGTGTTGTTGAGTATGTTGTTGTACTGGGAATCGTTGAGGAATATGCCTATGTTGTTCTTCGGGTTCCTGTTGACCTTGTTGAGCAGCACGTTGCTCTGCGTCGTGTTTAGAAGCGACAGCCCATAGGTGTTGAACACCGATATGTTGTTCTCTATGAGGTTCAAAGACCTGCTATTGGCCGCCACTATCCCGCTGGCGGAGCTGTTGAGCTTGTTGTTTATTATGTTGACTTCAGTTGACCTGTTGATGCTTATCGCTGGGCCGAAGCCGGTTATGCTGCAGTTCTCGATGGTTACGTTCGTCCTTCCAGTTATGTTCACTGCGGGGCCTGTTTGTTGCGCCGATATCAGCTTGTAGTTGCTGCAATCCAAAATAATGTCGTTCTGCTTTATGTTGAAGCAGGTGCTCCCTACGCCAACTATGTTGGATAGGAGTTTGTAGGTGCCCGCCCTCGAGAGCGTCCCGCACGAGTATATCGGATAATACTGCAGGGTGGGGGATATGTACTGCAGGCAGTTCGCCCATTCTGCGTCGCTGAGCCCGCACGTCGTCTTCTGCATTATGTCGGAGGTGCTGTTCGCGGAGTCCTCTGTCGCATACATATCCACGCGCGTGTTGTTGAGCGACCGGCCGTTCGTGAACGAGTTGCCGAGAGAGCCCGATACGTATATCCCGAAGGTGTTGTTGGTTATGCTGAACCTGTTCGCAAGTGAGGCCAGCGTTTTGAACATGAATATCCCGTAACGGTTGCCATATGCGGTAAGGTTGCTTATCGTGTCTGTATTCGAGTTCTGGATCAGGAGCGCGGCGTTCGTGTTGTTGTATATGTTGGCATTGGTGACGTTAGAGTTGCTCACGTGATCCAGGGTTATGCCGTCCACCGAGTCTTTGATCCTGCAGTTGACTATGTCGGCGTTGATGACGTTGCTGACCTGTATCGCGGTCGTGGCGTTGGATATCGTGTGGCCGTTGCAGTCTAGCGTCACGTAGTTCGAGCGCACGCTTATGCATGGGGTAGTGGCGTGCGCAGTGTCTATGAAATACGACATTGAAATGTTGTTCGTCAATTTGTATACGCCTGGGCTCGTTATGCTCCCGCAGGTGCTGATGGCAGGGGTCAGCGTTACTGAATCGACGTTGGTCTGTATGTTGGAGCCTATGCAGCTCACGAAATTGCAGCCTGTATTGTTGTAGCACCGGTTCGACGAGGCGAGATTGTTGTGTACGAAGCCGTTGTCCCCTATGCAGTAGAACGACACCGGGGTCCCCCGGAAAGAGTTGTTTATGAACGTGTTGTTCTTCGATCCTATTACGAACCCGAATTCTGCGTCGAACTGCGCCACGTTGTTCAATAGAATGTTCTTCTCTGAATTGTTGGTCAGGCTAACGGAGCCGCTTGCGCTGGCCGTCTTCGAGAGGTAGTTGTTTGATATTCTGTTGTAGGACGAGTTCTCAAGCCTTATGTTAGAGATGAAGTTCTGGGATACGTTGTCGTTTATTATGGAGGAGCGCGTGCTGTTGCGTTCCAGAATCCCGAACGAAAAGCCGTTTATCTGGCAGCTTTCAACAGAAACGTTCATGGCATTGCTTATCTGCACTCCATATGTAAAGGGAGGGGTGTCAAGGTAGGGGCCAGAACCTGTTATGGAATTCTGGTTGCACACCAGTTTCACGTTGCTCGCGCTTATGTTTATGCACGGGCCGCTTGCCTGGCTGGTGTGTATTGACGACTGCACGAAGTACGTACCTGAGCTATTGATCTGCCTGCACGAATTGACAGCAGAGACGTTTATGTTCTGCATTATGGTTGTCGTGGTGGTAGTTTTTGGGCTGGGTTTGGCCGTCATTACAAGCACGACGGCCACTACGGCGATTATTATGACGGCCGCAATTAGGATAAAGAGCTTCGGTTTGATGTGGATTGCCATTTTTGGCCTTTTTGGGGTGAATACTTCCTGTTTGGGCTGCGGCTGCGGTTGCAACTGCGGAGCAGGCTCCGGGACAGGGGCGGGCGTGGATTGCGGCGGCACGCCGGGATCCTGCGCTTTGAAAAAAAAGGGTTTGGAATCGTCGTAGTAAGCGCCCATTTAGTTCTGCACCTCGAATAGTAATATCTTTATAGCTCTGGGAATATATTTAAATTGATTCATGCCCCAGTAACTCAGTGGTAGAGTGCTTGTCTCGTATCAAAAACGGGACAACAAGAAGCCGGGGGTTCAAATCCCTCCTGGGGCTTTGGCGCTGA
>CAYMJD010000023.1:0-9495 GCA_964390895.1 Microcaldota archaeon | reverse complement strand
CAATGGAAGGATAGGGCTAAAAGCTTCCTTGTTGTTTCAAGAGCTAACTTTCCCTTTTATCTCGTCAATTGAAGAGACGCGGACATTCCCTAGTTTTTCCAGGTCCGCGGGATTTGTTGGGTTGATGTACGGCATTAGATTAATCCCTGTGCACGGACTAACAGGCGCCATCCTTCATTATGTATATTGTAAAGTTGCTGTAATTAAAGGATTCTGTCGCGTTTGCTGTGTTGACGAAGCTTGGATTTACGCCAGATTGGGGAAATACTATCGCGGCGTATTTTTGCGTTGTTTTGTTGTATCCGAATGGCCCGTATGCCTCCATCCCGTAGTACTTAAGCGGAACCCACGCGTTCGATATAATCCCACAATTTGTTAAGTTCAGCAGCCGTGCAGCATCAATTCCCTGCATCAGCACCTGTGAATCTTTACCTGTGGCGAACAGCGGGCGGTATTGAGTTATGAGCACGTAGAGCGACACCATAGACACCAGTGATATCGCGAAAAGGACGTACACCAAGCGCATTACAGTGCTGCCTGATCTGCCCTTGTGCCTGGACTGGAAGAACGCGCTTATCAGCATCGCGATAAGGAATGCTGCAGCCGCATACAGGAAAAAGCCGTACCTCGCCTGATTGAAAACACTTTCGTGGAAGCCCAACACTATAAACTCAAGGGTGGAAAGCATAAAGAAGCCTATCACAAGGAAGTGTGCTTTTTTGTTATCTTTGAAAGCGCCCTTAAGCTGTCTTGATCCCTTATTTTTCAGTAACAGTGCCCCCAGCACAACAACAGCAGGTATAAACCCTGAAAGAACCATGAAAAGCGCTGATGCAGATACTATGCTCGGGCTTGTATTTCCAAGAGATATCTGCAAAGAGGAGGTATAACTGTATAATGGGCTTCCGAACGAGTAGTAGTTTAAGAGAACCCATGGGCAGTTACCAGAGCGAATGCGGCATACGCGTATAATATCCGCTTTCTGCTGCCGGTCAGCAAGAGAAGTGGCAGGAATATCAATGCGGTATACTTTGCCATGCAGGCTAGCGCTAGCGCGGCTCCAGATTGCCATTTTCCTTTCGCCTCCAATGCGAGCGTTGCAATGACAAGCGAAAGCGAGAGGAGCTCCTCGCTGTTGCCCATAAACGGGAATATTACGATATAGGGCAAAACGACCAGGGAGCTTAGCAGCATTAGGTTTATCCCTAGGTTCCGCGACGCATAGATGGTCGCGGCGAACAGCATTATTACCATTAGCACCAGATATGCAGATATGGAGTATGTATTGAAGGCAATTATAAGAAAGGCCAGCACGGCAGTGCTCAGCGGCGCCCTGTAGATCTCAAAGTAAAGGCTCTTGCTTATTATGCTTGCCCCATAGCCGAGCTTGGTCTGCGCGATTATGCTGCTTAGCGCACCTGGAAAGCTAGGGTTGAGAATCGACTTCGCCCCGAGATAGTGTGCCATGAAGTCCCAGCCTATGCCATAGTTCGCATATACAGTGAGTATCACTACAGCAAGCAGAGTAAACAGGAGTGCTGCTAACGCAAACTCTAGATAAGTGCGCCATCCCATGCGATTACCAACCTTAAGCAGACGCCAGGGTAGGGATTTGAACCCTAACTTCCTTGCGGAAACCAGATCTCGAGTTTCGCCCAAAAGACTGGCGCGTTACCGGATTCCGCCACCCTGGCATGTTTATAGTGATGTGGTATGTTATAAATTTATTACCTTCTAAGTAGCTTTAGGAAGCTAATATAGTGTAGGTTTATGGGGAATTATCGGACAGAGTTGTTTAGCACCAGGATTGCAACAGCTGTCCTTTTCGTAGTGTTGGCTGTTTCTGGGATAGGCTTCTCGCTTTATCTTTTCTACATTGCGAATAGCCTGTACATGTTTGTTGTTGCTTCAATATTTACTATCCTTGCACTCATTTCAGGCCTTTTCAACGTCTTTGCTGCAACCTGCTATTACAGGTCATTCTTCTATGCAAAGCATTTCGAGGATGTAAAAAGGGGACTGAAGCCTCTGAAGAGCTATCCAAGCGTGGCACTCATAATGGTATCGTGCAACGAGGATCCGAGGATAATAAAAAGGTGTCTGCTGAGGCTCCTGGAGCTGAATTATGACAAGGCAAGGGTCAGGTATTATCTGGGGGACGATTCCACTGACAGGGAAATCTCTTCTTCGCTTAGGGAATTCTGCAGGCAGCATGGCGTAGCTTACACCCACAGGAATGGCAGGGAAGGCTTCAAGGCAGGGAACATAAACAACGTGCTCAGGCATTCGAAAGAGGAGCTTGTTGCGATATTCGATTACGACGAATACATAACCGACAGGAACTTCCTTGTTGAACTGGTCCCGTATTTCAGCGATAGGAAGCTGGCATACGTTCAGACTGAAAAGAAGTATGCTTCCGGCAAGGGCCTTTTCGCGGAGTCGGTCGCCCTGTTCGATGCGTTCTTCTTCAAATTCGTACAGCAGGCGAGGGCATTCAACAACACTGCAATATTCGCTGGCTCGTGCGGGATAATAAGGAGAAGCGTGATAGAGGGGATTGGTGGATTCCCGGAATACATAACAGAAGACACATTTTTCAGCTTTGAATCAGACATGAAGGGATACAAGAGCCTCTATGTGCCGAAGGTTTATGCATTGGGGAAGCCCTTGGAATCGTTCACGAAGCTTGTAAAGCAGCAGTGGCGCTACAATTACGGAGGAACCCAATTCCTCTGGTACTTTTATAGGCACAGAAAGCCAAATAAGATCTCCCCATTGTCGCACATAGACTACCTCACGCACGGCTTCGGGCTCAACTTTGCTTCAGTGATCCTCCTTTTCTTCACCCTTGTCTCTGTGCTGATAGTGCTGTTCGTGGTGCCAGTGGTAAACCTAACGTTCCAGCAAATATTCAACATCAGGTATATAGAGGCAACGCTCGAGATATTCGGAGCCATAGCCTTCGTGCTGTCGCTGATGGTGCCCGTAATCCTTACGAAGGTGTACTTCAGATCCATAAGGAAGGGAATAATGATGCTGTTCCTGAACTTCGCACTAGCCGTTGTTAGAACAAAGGCTGCGATTGCCGCGACCTTCAACATGAACCCAACGAGTGTGTGGGGTGCGAAAACCAGCAGTAGAAAGCGGGGCATGCTCTTCGCTCTCATGAACACAAGGATAGAACTGCTGATAACCCTTGGCCTTGTGGTGTTCGGGACCTGGGCCGCGCTCAATAATAACATTGCCGGCAGCATATGGCTGCTCTGGTATGCCGCACTGTATTCTTTGGCAACGATTTTCTTCTACAAGTATGGTTGAATGATATACATAAAAGTCCACAAGACAGACAACGGGCCCATGCTCGCGATGTGCGATGCAGAGCTGATAGACAAGGCCATAAACGACGGGAGGGTCTGCATAGATATAAGGGGCTACGCTGAGTTCTACAAGGGCGAGCTAGTTAAGGCGGGGCTCGCCAAGGAGAGGATAGGGGGCTACAACGTCTATTCGGCGAACGTGGTGGGCAACGAATCGGTAAAGGTGGCGATAGAGAGCGACGTCATAAAAAAGGAGAACGTCAAGACCGTCAAAGGAATCAGGTACGCAAACGCATACAGGGTCGATTACCCTTAAGCGCCTAATCCCCCTTGCCCTCTTCAAGGCTGATTATCGCCGAAGCGATGTCGCCGTTCGCATCCCTTATCGCCTTTTCCGCCGCTGCTTTGTCGTTGATGCCTGTTTTTTCCATGACGAGCTTTATGTCGTCCTCGCTTATCTCAAGCTCAACAGGGTTTTCCTTTTCAGAGATGTTTCCCGCTATCTGGAAGCTCGTGGTCCCCTGCATCTCTATCTTCGTTACCTGCGGTTCCTCTATCACTATCTGCATGTCTGCGCAGTAGATCACCACTTTCTCCGCGTTTATGTCTGTTGACCTGATTCCCATCTTCGACATCATCGCCTTCATTGTCCTGGGATCGAGATTCGGCATCATATTATATCACATATCGCTGCATTTCATATTACTGCGATTACCTTGCCTATCACTGCCTCCTTGCCTATGGGGCCGAAGTGCCTGCTGTCTTCGCTTCTGATCCTATTATCGCCAACAACGCTTATAAGCCCATTGCCGTTTATGGAGCTAATGCGCTTTACAAAAGGCGTGCGCCATCTCCCAAAAAAACTATCGTGTCGTTGGCCTTAAGGCCCTTGTGCCATTTGTTCACAAGGGCATAGCGCCCGGACTCCAACGAGGGGCGCATGCTGCTCCCCTCAACCCTGAATATGCCAAATGGAAGAGCGTGCATCAGCTCAGCTTCGGGTAGACCATTTCCTCATTGGGGGAATATGGCGCCTTTGCTTTGTAGGTTTCTACCTTCTTGGTCTTCCAGAAAATTTCCGCAAGCTTGTTTACTTCATTCAATAGGCCAATGGCTGCTTTCCTGTCGGGCTCCTGCTTCGCCTTGCTCCCGTATTTCATTATGTTCCAGACTATTTGATGGAGCTCCGGAAAATCCTCTGCATGGTCTGGCTTGAAATAGTCCCCCCAGAGTATCCGCACTTCGTGCTTGCAGAGTTCGGCGTGCTTCTCCTTTATCTCTACCGCCCTAGCCATCTCGTGCGTATAGTCAAGAAGTTCGCCCTTCTTGCCGGGGTCTGGCTCCGGCAGCTGCAGCATAAGGTCCACCATCCTTACCACGGTGAGCGCAGAGAGCTGCGCCAGGTGCGGGTCGTATATGCCGCACGGGTAGTCGCAGTGCGCTTCCGCTGCCTGGATCCTGCCATTATCGATGGCTTTTATGAATCGGTTCATAAAATCTGTGCTTCTCATATCCTCATCTTACGTTCTGATTGGTGCATTTTAAATCTTAAAGCTTTCAGCGAAAAGTTTGTAAGGAGTTACAAGCCAGCATATGCCAATCCTAGAATATGCGGCTTCCCGGCTTCAGCTCTTTTTCTATAGTCAAAAGGGCTATGCTGCCGCTGTCCTCTGCCGCGAGCATCATGCCCTCTGAGACGAAGTCGCCTATGTTCTTGGGATCGAGGTTCGCTATGACCGCGACCTTCTTGCCCAAAAGCTCCTCTTTCGCGTATTGCCCCTTTATGCCTACGGCAACGTTCTTTATGCCGAGCTCTCCGACATCGATCTTGAGCTTGTACATCGGCTTCCTTGAACCGAGGTCTTCTACCTCGATTATTGTCCCTATGCGCAGGTCAAATGACTTGAAATCGTTGATTGACGCCATGCCAGCACCGCTTATTACGTGTTCGGGCCCGTGAAAGGAAAGCCGCTTTTCCATAAGAGGGGCTAGCGGTTATGCCGCGGCCGCCTGTATCCTGAATGCCCTCCCCTCTGGTTGCCCCTGTAATGACCGCCTCCGCCGCTTTGGCTCGAACCGCGATCAGACCTGTGGTCGCCGTAGCTGCCTCCTCTGCCCCTTGTGCTGCGCCTGGCGCCGCGGTCCCCGTAGCGCCTTCCGGAGTCCCTTCCTGGGCCATAATCCCTGTGGGTGTCCCCTCTGCTGAAAAGCTTTATGTGCCTGAACTCGCTGCCGTCTATGTCCAGCTTCTCCATCTCTATGTTGGCGTCGCTCTCTATCGCCCTTATGAGGTCGCGCTGCTCCCTTGTCACTATGCTGAACGATATCCCGTCGGCGTTCATCCTGGCTGACCTCCCGACCCTGTGTATGTACGTGTGCGGGTCGTCAGGGACATCGAAGTTTATTATGTTGGATATGTCTGCTATGTCTATGCCCCGGGCCACTACGTTTGTCGCAATCAGGAACTTCGCGCCGTTCTTGAACTCCCGCAGTGAATGCTCCCTCCTCGCCTGGGTGAGTCCGCCGTGCATGAGTATGACCTCAAGCCCCTGGCTCCTCATGTTTTTGTAGAGCATGTCGGCCGCATACTTGGTCTTTGCGAATATTATCGCCTTCTTGGGGTTGTACTGCTTTATGTACTTGAGCAGCGTGGCGAACTTCATGCTGTTGTCCGCAACAGAGTAGTAGTGCTTTATTGTCGTGACCACAAGCTCGTCCTCTTCACCAACCTTTATCATTACCGGCTGGTTCATGTACTTGCGGGCTATGTCGACTATCCTGTTCGGCATTGTGGCGGAGAAAAGCATCGTCTGCCTCTTGTCGGACGTCATTGAGAGCAGGTACTCTATGTCGCTTATGAATCCCATCTCGAGCATTGTATCTGCTTCGTCTATCACTAAGAACCTTACCTTCTCTATTGAGAGCGCCCCCCTGTCTGTGAGGTCTATAAGTCTGCCCGGAGTGCCTACCACTATGCCCGGATTCCTTGCGAGCTCGTGCATCTGCACGTTTATCGATGCTCCCCCGTATGCGGCCACTATCCCCCTCTTGTGCTCCGAAGATAGCTTTTTCGCCATCTCGACCACCTGCAATGCGAGCTCCCTTGTGGGGACTATGATGAGCGCCTCTACCTCTGTGCCCATCTTGATCATCTGCAATATTGGCAGTATGAACGCAAAGGTCTTGCCTGTCCCTGTCTTCGCCCTCGCTATTAGGTCTTTGCCCTGCAGCGCTACCGGTATAGTCCTCTCCTGCACTTCAGTGGGAACAATAAAATTGACCCTTCTTAATGCTTCCGCGAGCCTGTTATCCAAGCCTACATCTGAAAAAGATGCCATTCTATCATCTGAAAATCAGTAGCAACAGCAAACGTGACTTTTTACAAAAAGACCTATTCACGGGTCACTACCCTGATTACGTATACCATTAGCTTAGCAGCTATTTAAACCCTTGGTTTGAAGGGCTTCTTCCCGCTTTCGCGTGCCTGCGGCGCCACTATTGCCCTAATCCTTTTCAGGAGCGCGATGTCTTCCGCAATCCCCGGATCCTCCATCGCAAACTGCTCGGAAATTGCTGGGCTCTCGCCGGTTGATATGCTAAGCGAATACAGCCTGTATCCCGCCTTGTCGATATGCACATTTAGGCGCGGTTGGCCTTCCACCACGATTTCTCCGGCAGGCATCTTTCTTATCGGAATCGCGTCTTCTATCCTATCTATGGCCCCTTCCTTAAAATCCCTTGCGGCTATGCTTGTCAGCAGCGACAGTTTTATCGTGCGCCTGGACTTGTCGAAGTCCGCAATTATCCCCTCATCCAAAAGGCTTCTCTCCCAATCCTCGAATTTTATTTTCTCTTTCTCCATGGTTTATCACCTGTTCAGCTATGACAATAACCTTCCCGATATGTAAGCAACATTCCTTTCGATGCGCTTGTCTTTGTCGTTTTTGATGGTTGCCATCAGTCTACTGATAAATTGATAGGGTTGCTGATCCATTAAGGTCAGGTCTTTCATTGTCTGCGCTGTATCAAAATCATTGCATGCCAGTACAATCAGGGAAAACACAGTCCCGACGCGATGCTCGGCAAATTTGCCTTCGCTTGCCATTTTTTCAAGGGCCTCGAACGGCAATGGCGCTATAGTATTTGGCTTTGGCTGGTCTTTCAGCGTTTCCCAGAGCCATTCAAGCGCAACGGGCATCTTTGGTGTGAGTTGATAATTTCTCCCCACTTTCCTTATCGATTCGTAACGTTCCTTCTGTTTGCTTATAATCAAATCGGTGTTTTTCAGGTTCTCTTTGTTTATGCAAGTCAGCGCATAAATTGTCTCATCAAATATTGCTCCGGATTCGACCACCATCATTGCCGTAGAAGTTGAGTTGTTTATGAAAACCTTGCCGCCCCACTGGGTTGCATGGGCAAGTTCGTGCACGAGGATTGCAGTGAGTCCCTCAAAATCCGAGTCTATGACTATCTGTTTTGACTGCGGAGCGTAGGCACCCGCAAATCCATCTGTTTCGTGTAGGTATTTGGAGACAAAAAGGGGCGGGTTTGGTATTTTTGTATTTATGGTCCACATAAAGAATTCTTCAAAGGATTGGCGATTTCCATGGAGGCAGATCATTGCGTTTGCGCTCCGTAAACAGGCCTCTCTATACTGTTGCATGCCGTAGTCCGGATACCTTTGAAAGTTCAGATCATTAACAAGCAGGAATATGTTGCGCATCACGGTTTCGCTGCTCGAATCTGAGGAGAGCGCCTCTTCCACCTCATGCAGCATCCTAACTGCGGTTCTCTTATCGCCGAGGAAGTCTATTAGGTTGTTTGCAGTCTCGACAGCGCGTTCGCTGACTTTCCCCCTTAAACCGTCTTTTAACTCCGGCACCATCTCATACACTGCGTCAAGGACCCCCTGCTTTGCGAGAGGTATGTCATCGTAATTGTGAAGCATTTCATAAAAGCGGAACATTGTCTTGCTGGGTTGTTTTTGCGACCTTTTCTGGGACCATGATTGCGCCATGTTGTTAAGGGCTTCTCTAAAGGTTGATTTTGCCTGGCTTTCTTTTGGTGCGCCATCATCTTTTTTGGTTGATTCTGGTTGGGACTGCGATTTAGGCTGCTGTTTCGTCAGCATCTCTGCTCTGATTATGGACGGAGCCGCATTGCGGCGCCTCTTTTTCCGGGAATCCTCGACAAACGCGACGTTTATCCCTGTAAAGAGGTCTGAAAATTCATCGTCCCTCCCGAGAACGTGCTTGTAGAAATCCTTGAGGAGAGTACCTGTAGCTGCCTTTTCCTCGGTTGCCGTTGCGTATCTGTCAAGCCCGGATATCGCAGACGCCACTTTATCCATAGAGGCCTTTCTTGCGTCTGTCTTGCCAAGGCCCTTCAAGAAGGCCCGCAATCTGCGGGCATGTACGTCTATGGTGGGAGCGTCTGCCCCGGAAACTGCCAGAAACTTGAGCATGTCCGAGTAAGCCTTCCTGTTAGGCTTCGATACCGAAGAGTACGGCTTTGTATTTATGGCCCTTTGCGCCCTGTTGATTGCTTCGGATGCGTCCCTCATCTGCAACGTCCCTTTATACGATATTCTCTTCTTCTTCTTTGATTATATAATAGTATGTTCCTTGTTCCCGGAGCAACCGCATGCCTGCCTCAATCGGCGCTTCGGAATTGCTTTTGCCAGATTGTGCCATTGGATCATCCCCTTAGGATGTAACCTATCTTTTCCTCCATGGTCTGGCTGCCTTCATTTTTAAAAGAATTTATCATGCTTTCAACTGGATCGCGAGGGCTTTTTGTAGAGGTCAGAGCCCACATCGTCTTTGCAGCGTCAAAGTCGTTGCATGCGAACATGAGCAGCGAGAAAGCAAGCCCGAAATAGTATTTCCCAAATCTACGCGGAACTATCTGCTCGGCAGCTATTCCGTCTAGGTACGTATGGGGCATTTTGGTGTGTTTTAGGGTATCGTAAATCGAATGCATCATGCTGTCAAGCGACGGAAGTGACTCGGCATTTTTGGGGTTTTGTTTCCTCTCCTTATGCATAATGAGCGAATATTCCCCTTTGAGTTTGCTTATAATTAGCTCCTTCTTTGGCGAGTCGCGCCGAGCTTCGTCAAGATGAATAATATAAGGGGCTTGGGCCCCTTATGAACCCCACGCACGAGCGCTCCATCCC
>CAYMJD010000022.1:0-9873 GCA_964390895.1 Microcaldota archaeon | reverse complement strand
GCTCGATGGGTGTGAGCTCTTGGGCAAAGTTTACCATGTCGACAACGAGTTCATTAAGCATAATGCCTTCCCATACCACTCCGCTTTTCCGATTCCACTCCCTCGCGCTGGCCTCCCTGATTATTGTACCTGTGAGTAGGCCAAAGGCTTCCTTCTGCACTCCGATCCCAAGGAATCTCATGAACTTGCATCCACGGGCCTGGAACTCTAGGATGTTGGTACTCATGCAATGTCTGCAAATCTTCACCGAGATGTTTCCCGTGCTCTCATATTTGCCTGTATCGACGAAAATCTCATAAGAATTGGTTTTCAGCGAGGTAGCGTCTTTGCCGCCCCCGCGTACCCTCGACACCGAAAATATGTGGGTGTCCCCTTCTTTCGCGTAAGAGAGCGCGCATTCGCCCATCCTGACACGTGCACGATCCGGCATCGATGCCCTATCTGTGTTCAATGAAAGTGACTTACTCATATACACCGCCTTTCAATATCTGCCTCTTCCAAGATATTTATGAATTTCCCTATTTTTCCAGAAAGGCGGGAAGACGAACGGCCGCGGGGCTCAGATGCGTACACCCCCCACCAGCACCCCCCAAGGGCAGGATTCCAGTTCTATATTGCAAAATCCAAACCCCAATACGACCCCTGACGAAGTTAAAAGATCAGTATATAAGCACAGATGCAAATATAGAGTCAGCAAAAATGGTGTTTGGTTTGGATATAAAAACAGTCGAGCTGTACTTCAAAAAACAGAAGAGCGGCATAGACATAATAGACATAACGAGACAGGTGGAGCACTCTATTGTGGATTCAAGGATAAACAACGGGATCGCAACTGTGTTCAGCGGTTCCGCCAACGCATCGATAACGACCATGGAATATGAGCCAGGAACCGTAAAGGACCTCAATGCCACCCTCAAGAGGGTCGCACCAAACGGCATGGGCAACGGCTACTCGGCAAAAAACGGCAAGCACGACATAAGGTCAGCGCTTGTCGGGAGAAGCATAACAATCCCCTTCAAGGACAATCGGATGTCGCTCGGCAAATGGCAGGAGATCGTCCTTGTAGACTTTGACAGGAAGAAGGACAAGAAGAAGGTAGTGCTCCAGATAATGGGCGAATAGGTGCTTTTATGACCGTAAAGATGGCAGAGCTGTATTTCGACAAGAACAAGGAGGACCTCTGCATAGTTGACATAACGCACGACGTCAAGGAATCGCTGAAGGACTCTAAACTGAGGAACGGGATTGCGACCATATTCGTCGGGTGCTCTACTGCGAGCATCGGCACAATGAAGCACGACAGGGAGCACATAAAGAAGATGGAAAAACTGCTTGAAAAGATCGCGCCATCAAAGAACGAATACATGCACCACAAGACCTGCGGGGACTACCACGGCAACGGCGCAGACACCAATGGGAAGAGCCACATGAGGTCGGCGATGTTCGGCCCTGGCATATCGCTGCCGTTCATGGACGGAAAGCTGGCCATCGAAGACCACAACAGCATAGTCCTCCTGGACTTCGACCTGATAAAGCGCAAGAGAAAGGTAATAGTGCAGGTAATGGGCAACTGAATGAGCATGCATAAGCTCAGCGCTTATTTCTCAGATAGTGGCGGCGCACCATAAACACGTAGAAAATGGCAGCCCCGATTGCGCAAGCAGCCACAACAAGTGCGATAGCCTCTTTATTGCCTGTTGCGCCCCTGCCTTGGCTTGTGGCGCCAGTGGCCGGCCTATGCGCCCCAGTTGTATTCCTTATCGTGGAATTGTTTGATAACACAGGGTTGTAGAAGCCCTCCATAGAGACGTTGTTAAGCTCAATCTGCGCACCTGTAACGTTTAACGCAAAATCGCTTGCGTTGTTTGCGGTGAAGGCTGTGTTGCGTATATCAACGCCAGAGTAAGAAGCTTCCAGGCCATTCCCATATACTCTGCAGTTTTCTATCGTGATGTTCCTGCTGTCCATTATGTGGAATCCAAGCTCAGTCGTGTTGATCGTGCCCCCCCTGCAGTCGATTGTCATGCTGTTTCCCGTTATTTCGACCCCTGTGCCGCATCTCTTGTTTGTTGTCCAGAACACGTACCCTTCTGTAAGGTTGCTATATGCCATAGGATAATAGCCGGGAAGGGTGAGTTTGTGCATCCTGTCCGAGCAATACGAGATGCCAACAGAATAGGCGACGCTCGTGGAATTCTCATGTTCAAGATTAGTATCAAGAAGCAGTATGAATGCGTGTATTCCAAGCCCCATTCGCCCTGCGTTGTATTGAAGGGTACCGTTCGTCAGATTATAAAATGTCGCCATTACCGTAGCATTCGGATCGTTCTGCCAGCCATCAAGCAATTCGAATCTCGAATAGGAAGCATGGTTGTGGAAAGTGATGTTGAAGCTGTAAATCACGTCCTTATCAGCAGGGAAGATTGAATAGAATGGCATAAGCGGCCGCAGGTACGTGGGCTTGAAGGTCGCTCCCCGTGTGGCATTGAAAAACACGTAGGCAATCGAGTCATAGCCGATGTATGGCGTGTAGAATATGTAGGGGCCGAAGGTCCTCCTGCCGCCCATGCTTGCCTCTTCCCCTTCCACTGCATAATAAGTGTTCCCATTGCTGCTGTTTTCAGGGTAGATCGTAGGGTAATATACGCCGAACCTAGGCAATGTGTAGTTCAGCCTGGCGGCTTCTGCAACCAGCTGGTCCTTAGTTAAGGCCTCACTGATCAGTTGCGGGGCAACGTCGGCAAGCCCTTTCGGGAGTATCTGCACAAACCTGGCCACAGAGAACCCTGCCGAGCCATTGTATACCAGAAGGTGGAAATAATTGCCTATGCCAACATCAGAGGAATTGTCTGCGAACTCCAGCCTGTAATCCCCGCTTACGTTGACAAGGTTGTTCCTTGCGCCATGTAGGCTGAGGATCCCCCCGTCTATCGTGCAGTTGGTTACTGTATTGTTATAAGTATCGTTGCCGAATACCACAGCGTACCCTGCCGATAGGGCGTGGTTGCCGCATATAACCGTGCTGTTTTGTATCCCGTCAGAAAAATAGAGTATTGTGTTGCCCGAGGATATATCTGAATTTATGAAATAACTAGAACTTCCCGAGACTATCGTCTCCGGATGGCTGATATACTGCTGACTGGCGCAGACAGGGAAAAAGAAGACCCCCAAGATGACAAAAAGCAGTTTCGCGCTGGGCATGCAATCCAAGGTACTTATCCACCCCCAACTCTTATAATCCTGCCGATTATCGCAGGCCCGCGCTCATGCCATTGGGGGCTGTGGCCAAGAGGTACAACGGCCCTAATTTGAATAGTGCGTCTTTACGTAGTTCTCCAGCCTCTCCTTGAACACTGTTTTCGCCTGGGAGGCCTTTATGGACATGATCTGCCTGCCGTCCTCGAATATCAGGCAAAACGGATCTTCCCCGCTCCCTGGCAACGATATGCCAAGGTTCGCCTGCTTGCTCTCGCCAGGGCCGTTGACTATACAGCCCATTACTGCAACCTTCATCTCCTCGACCCCTTTGTGCCCCTCTTGCTTCCATTCGTATGTCCTTTTCTGAAGGTATTCAGTAAGCTCTTCAGCAAGCTCCTGGAACACCTTGGACGTAGTCCTTCCACAGCCAGGGCAGCTTGATACCAAAGGGGAAAAATGCCTTATGTCAAGGGATTGCAGTATCTGCCTGCAGACTATTACCTCCTCTGCCCTGCTCGATGTGGGGGTCGGAGTTAGGGATACCCTTATCGTGTCGCCGATGCCCTTTGCAAGGAGCAGCGACAGCGCCGCGCTCGAGGCAGCTATACCCTTGCTTCCTATGCCAGCCTCTGTCAATCCCAGGTGCAGCGGCTGCTCTATCCTTTTGCTGAGCTGTTCATATGCCATGACCATCTCAGGGACCTCAGAGATTTTTGTGCTGACCACTATCTTGTCAGGGGCCAGCCCATATTCTATTGCCTTGTTGACTGATTGCACCGCGCTCTCCACAACAGCGTCTATCGTTACCTCTTTCACGCTCTTCGGGCTCTTCAGCTTGGAATTCTCCCCCATGAGCTTTGTCAGCACTGTCTGGTCCAGCGACCCCCAGTTCACTCCAATGCGAACTGGCTTGTCATAATCTATTGCAAGCCTCACGAAAGCCTCGAAGTTGGAATCGTGCTTCTCCCCGAAGCCGACGTTGCCCGGGTTTATCCTAAGCTTGTCGAGCGTCTCTGTGCAGCTCGGCACCTCTTTCAAAAGCTGGTGCCCGTTGTAATGGAAGTCCCCTATCAATGGTATGTCATACCCAAAGCTTTCAAGCACCTTCCTTATGTCCTTTACGGCCCTGGCCATCTCCAGGTTCTGCACAGTGAACCTCACAAGCTCGGAGCCGGCCTTGTAAAGCTCTATTATCTGGTCTACCGTGCTTTTCACGTCTGCGGTGTTGGTGTTCGTCATGCTCTGCACCGCAACAGGATATTCTGAACCCATGCCGACATTTCTTATCTTGACCTGCACTGTTTTCCTCCTTGGATACCTATCGTTCATGCTCTCATCCACAATCAATTGCCAGCCTTCAAGTTCCTCAGCTCGTAAGGCAGGGTAAACGTCATCTTTTCATCAATTACATTAAGATGCTCGATTTTTACTCCCTCATCCCTGAAATGGTCGACTATCTCCTCTATAAGATGCTCGGGGGCGCTCGCCCCAGCGGAGATTCCCACAACCCTTTTGTTTTCTAGCCAGCTTTTCTCAACATCTTCGAAACCATCTATAAGGTGGGAGTCCACTCCTTCCTTGATTGCAGTTTCGACCAGCCTGTTGGAGTTCGATGAATTCTTGCTGCCTATGACAAGTATGAGATCGCATACGCCCGCGGCTGCCTTTATGGCGCT
Organism: Microcaldota archaeon; assembly: GCA_964390895.1. GTDB lineage: Archaea > Micrarchaeota > Micrarchaeia > Micrarchaeales > Micrarchaeaceae > A-MIC-10. The sequence continues at coordinate 4,999 of CAYMJD010000022.1, read as the reverse complement.
TTGCCTGTTCGTTGTCGCATAGCAGATATCATCCTTCGGGGGCTGTTTTACGTCCGGAAACTTTTTCTTTATCGCGGATATTATGCCGCTGCACTCGTCTACGGAGAGCGTGGTCTGCGTCAGATAGACGAGCTTATGCGGATCCTTGACCACCAGCATGTCCACGTCGTCAGCATTCTCCACGATCTTTGTTATGTCGGGGCGTATCCCCATGACGCCAACGACCTCCGGATGGCCCTTGTGGCCTATATAGATTATCTCGTCGCCGCTCTTGGCGAACTTTTCGACTTCAAGGTGTATCTTCGTTACAAGGGGGCATGTCGCGTCTATGGTCCTAAGGTTCCTGCCCCTTGCTTCCTCGCGTATCTTCGGGGATATGCCGTGGGCTGAGAATATGCAGACGCTGCCGTCAGGCACTTCAGAAATGTCCTCTATGAATATCACACCGCGCGAGCGGAGATCGTTGCACACGGCCTTGTTGTGCACTATCTCGTGCTTCACGTAAATCGGGCTTCCGAACGCCTCAAGCGCCTGCTCAACGGTCTTTACCGCACGATCCACCCCGGCGCAGAACCCCCTCGGGCTTATCAAGATTACCTTTTCAATAGGCATAGATAAAAATTCTGATTCTTAAGCTATTTAAGCCTTGATACTGAGGTTTATCTTTGACGTATTAAAACGTAAAAAGGAAGAAAACCCTTAATATCTACACAGATATCATAACTCGAGCTGTGTGTTCGTATGCCAAACCAAGTCCTCGCATTCGCCCCAGCGAAACTCAACATATCGTTCAGGATAGGCAAAATAGAGAAGGCAACAGGCATGCACTATGTAACAAGCGTCATGCAGGCAATCTCGTTGTGCGACTACCTTACGATAAGGAAAGCAGACAGTTTCTCAATCGAGGGAAACCTATTCCCCAACGACATAATAAGCAGGGCGGTCGAAGAGCTCTCAAAAGAGGCGGGAAGGGGCATAGGCTGTCAAATAGTGTGCCACAAGGTAATACCGGAAGCCGCCGGCCTGGGGGGAGGCAGCTCTGATGCAGCCACCGTGCTGAAAACCCTGAATGAAATGTACAGACTTAAGTTTTCAATGAAAAGGCTGCAAATCATAGCCTCAAGGGTAGGAAACGACGTTCCGTTCCTGCTTTACGGGGGCAGGGCGCGCATTAAAGGCGCATCAACCCATACGATAGAGAGGATGAGAACGCCGAAGCTCTTCTACCTTGTAGCACACCCCATGGCTCGCCTGAGCACAAAAGAGATGTATGCCGAGCATGACAAGACTGGCAAGAGCTTTGTCCAACTCGCCGTAGAGCGGTGCCCGGAAACAGGCATCCTGTTGGACGCGATGGGGAAAAGCAACCCCACGGAATACGGAATAACCGGGAAAGGGCCCACGGTTTTTGCCGCTTTTGCTGATTACGGGAAATGCCTTGCGGCGATGGCACAGATACCAAAGCTGGAAAATACCGAGTTCTTCGCCGCGCATGCTCTGGATCCAGGAAAGCCGCCTTCCCTTAGAATCAGGTGAATCACACAGATACAGAGAAGCGTCCCCGCCCCCTTTCCCTTTTGCCGGTTTCTCCAATGTGCACGCCTTTCCTTGCCAGTCCCGTCACATGTTCTCTTGACCATCTGTCAGCCTCGAGTATGGCCGGAAGGCTAACCTCCATGACCCCTCTATAATCATTAAGGGACCGCTCGACAAAATCGAATATGTTCAGGAAGCTTATCTCTCCATTAAGGAAAAGCTCGACAGCCTTCTCGTTCGCGCCGTTCAGGACCGCAGGGTAGAGCCCCCTCCTCCTTATTGCTTCCCTTGCAAGATCCAGGGATCTGAACGTTTTCGTATCAGGCTTCTCCATGTCAAGATGCCCTACTCCGAAAAGGTCAAGGCGCGGGAATTCGTTGCGTATCCTATGCGGGTACGTGAGCGCGTATTGTATCGGGGTGCGCATGTCATGGGTACCGAGCTGCGCCATTATGCTGCCATCGCAGAACTGGACCATGGAATGGATTATGCTTTGCGGGTGCAGCACTACTTCCACATCCTTCTCTTCGATTCCAAAGAGCGTGCTCGCCTCCATTATCTCAAGCCCTTTGTTAAAGAGCGTCGCCGAATCTATCGTGATCTTGCCGCCCATCTTCCATGTCGGATGATTAAGGGCGCTCTCCTTCGTCACCCCTGTCAATTCAGCTGTCTTCTTGCCCCTGAACGGGCCGCCAGAGCACGTGAGCAATATTTTTTCAATTTTGTTGCCCCGATTTCCCTGCAGGCACTGCCAGATGGCGCTATGTTCGCTGTCTACGGGGAGAACAGACACATTGTGGAGCTTCGCCTGCCTCATTACAAGCTCTCCCCCTGTGACTAGCGTCTCCTTGTTGGCAAGCGCCACGTCCTTGCTTCTCTTTATCGCCTCCAGCGTGGGCATGAGGCCGGATATGCCAACAGTCGCATTGACCATGGTATCAACCTCTTTTCCGGTGCATACCCGCATAGCTTCCCCGCGGCCCCCAACCACCTCTGTCGATATGCCGAGCTTCGCAACTTCTCTCTTCAGAGAATCAGCCTTTTTGCCATCTATTATCGCAGCAAACCTCGGTTCCAGCTCCTTGATCTGCTGGAGCATAAGCTTTTCATTTGAGTTGCATGCAAGCGCAACCACTTCAAAGCCGCTAAGCCCGTTAAGAACGTCTATGGTTTGCGTCCCGATCGAACCCGTGCTGCCGTATATCGAAATCTTCCTTGTCATTGAACCACCAGAATAACTCCACCGAACTTTATCTTAAGGCTATCCGACAACTTCGGCAATCATCGTCCACCCATTCAGAAAACCTTGTATACAGGGGAGCACAGACAGGTTATGCTGCCGCAGTCTTTGGAGTACTCTGAAATATTCATCTCAATCGGTTTGTAACCGAGTGCCTTAAGCCTAGCCACTGTTTTCGGGCATCCTGTAGGCACTATAACCTCCGAGTTCCCGACATAAATAACGTTTGCGCAGCCAGCTTCGGTATCAGGCACCAGCACCGGCCTGAAACCCCGGAACAATCTCATGTCTACAAGGCCAGGGGCAATAATCATCCTGTTCTTGTTCAGGTAGGAAGAGGCAGACTTCAGATGGTAGGTTTTAGTTGGAACCGTGGTAACCGGAAGGTCAGCAATCCCTGAAAACTGCATTATTCCTGCCGCGTTGGTCCTCCCGCTCCTCCCTATGAGGATGCGGCTCTCTGTTATTATTACATCCCCTCCCTCAAGCCTCCCGTTCTGCCTGATGGATTTTAGTACTCCGATCTCTGCCCTATAACGCTTCAAGTCTTTTAGCAGGCTTTGCTCCTCCCCAAAACGCCTTTTCTCCCCAAATCTCGATATTACGCTTTTCTCGAGCCCTAAAATTCCCGGGTCCTCAACAAATACCGATTCCCCGAATCGTTCCGCTTTGGGAAGCCCGATCACCCTAAGGCCGGCCTCCTTCAGCGCCGAGACAAAATCCCTATGCTGCCTTCTTGCAAGCGTCATGTCTATCTTGATGTCCTTCAGATCAGGATACGCAGCTACTGCCTTAGGGTAGCTGTTTGGCACCATTCTTACAAATACAGTGTCAAAAAGCCTGTCATCCATCGCAAAACCCAGCATTAGTTTCATCTAAGTGAGATAAAAAGGCGCCCCTTATTCAACGAAAGGTCCCTCTTTTTCGAATACGCCCCAGAGCTTGGGTTCATGGTATGTTGCTGCATACTCTCCATATTTGACCAGCCAAAATCCAGCCTCCCCGCAAGTGGAAACAGTCCCGAACAGTCCCGGCGCATCGCAACTCGTCCATCTTTCGGGTTTATAAGTTTCCCTATACTCCAGAAACTCGCTGAAGCTTGCTTTTATCTCCAAAGCCCCATAATCAACGAATAGCGGCCTCATGCCGTTCCTTACCAGATTCCTAAGCCAGCCGTCTTCCGGCAGCCCGTCCCTATCCCTTTTTAGGTTGCAGTATTCTTCAAAACCCATCAGTTTCCCATTCACATCCCTTTTAAGGTCGCAAAATTCTTCTGCATTCAACGCTGAAGCCGCCACAAAGTCATACTGTCCCCAGCCTGTAGGTCTGAAAGCGCCTATAACAGTGACATTCCATTGATCAGCCAGCCGCAAAGTTTCCAGCAAGAGGGCCCTGGCATAACCACCCCCCTGCAATCCCTTTAAGACATTGATCCACATTGTCTGTATGGCGTTTCCATCCTTCATATAAGTGTCTTCATATGTCCTGTTGAGCCCCGCAATCTCCTGCCAATGCCTCTGTCTCAGGCTTTCAAATTCGCCTACATATATCCTATTCAGGGACATCATTGCTATCGGACCATGGCCCCTATTTTCATTCCTTATGATAAGCTGCCCTTCAGGGTAGATCTTGCGTATTCTACTGAGCTGCTCAACAGACGCCCTCTGCCACGGCGGCCAGTTCGGCACCTCCAATTCTCTATATATCCTTGGTATGTCCTCTCTTGCCCAATTATCAACAAACAGTGCCGGAGCAGTTTTCTCTCTACGTATGTTTGCAGTGTCTCCCTGTTTCACATCTACTGTTGCAGTAGGCATTCTACCCCCAATCCCAATTATGTTCTTGGATATTTAAGGGTTCTGTTCCATCTTGCCCATAATCCAAGAAAAGAAAAACCAAGATATCCTTTTATACATTTTATAACCTCTACAATCATGGAGGAAAAGAGTTTTAACCGCTGGACAGGGATCCAGATCGCCCTGCTTGCAGCCACATCCCTTTTAGGCATGGCAATAAACCTTTTCGGCACGCCTCCAACCTCATACAACCTGTCCCTGGCCTATGAGCCAAGCACATGGGTATTCGTGCCGCGCGTGCTGCTCGGCATAGCTATTCTTGTGATTTCTATAAAGCTATTCGCAGCCTCCTTTAAAATGGCAAACAGCTTCTCCGTGACTATTCAAACGTTTAGCTAGACGTTATTTTATGCTTTTCCTTCGAATC
>CAYMJD010000021.1:0-10113 GCA_964390895.1 Microcaldota archaeon | reverse complement strand
TCGAACTGTGCCCCAGCGCAGCGCTTTAATTCCGCCAACGCCTGCTCAGTGGTGAATTTCCCCTGCCGATAAGGTCGCAGCGAAGTCATAGCATCATAGGAATCAGCTACAGCCATTATTCGTGCATCAAGAGGAATATTCTCACCTTTTAAACCCGCAGGGTACCCAGTCCCATCGTACCTCTCGTGATGATACTGTATCGCCGCCAGACAACCACTCAAACTCTCAACGTGTTTTAGTATAGCTACACCCAGCTTGGGGTGAGCACGTATCGGCTCCCAGTCCTCATCATTCAATGGCCCGGACTTCATGAGCACTCTGTCAGATACCCCGATCTTCCCTATGTCGTGCAACAACGCAGCGGCACGTAGCGTGGCTATCCTCTCTTGAGAGTAGCCAAGAGCCTCAGCTATGTCGGTTGCATACTTGCTCACTTTCTTCGAATGACCATAGGTATAATGGTCCTTAGCATCTACTGTAGCCGCCAACGCATAGATCGTACTCAGAATCCCAGGTTCCCTCTCCGGCTTCGCCCCCATCGATAATACCTCGCTAGTCATCATCTCCGAAGCCAGGCATATTCGATTCCTCCCCATCTGCTTCGCATAGTATAAAGACGCATCTGCCGCCTGGATTATCTCTTCTCTCATAACTCCATCAGTAGGCCAGGAGGCTATGCCAAGGCTGCAGGTCAACGGAGCACCCTTCGAATCCATCTCAACTTCTATCCTCTTCCGTATCCTCTCCGCAACTTTGCAGGCATCATCGAGAGACGCTTGAGGCAGAATAACAGTAAATTCATCCCCACCGTAGCGAAAAGCCATGTCTATGCCTCTTATTGAGTTCTTGATGTATTGCCCTATCTGCTTGAGCATATCATCCCCTGCTAAATGACCATAAATGTCGTTATACGCTTTGAACAGGTCCATATCCAAAAACAGCAGGGAGAATATATCTCCAAACCGGGAGCATCTCGAGATCTCCTCATCAAGACGCTCATGAAAATATCGATGGTTAAATAACCCGGTCAACTCATCCGTGTGAGCCCTCTCCTTAGCTTTAGCATATAGCTGGGCGTTTTCCATCACTACCCCTGCCTCACTGGCTACTGTCACCAGCAGGTCTATGTCATCCGTGGAATATGACCCTCCCGATTGCTTCTTGCTCAATGCCAGAATCCCTATCAGGCTGCCTTTGCTCTTTATCGGGCACAGCAGTTCTATCCCCAGCGCACTAATACTCTTCTTTTCTACTTCCGATACCTCCTTGAATTCCGCAGCCAAATCTATTAGCTCCCGGGGAAGAGGCCTATCTTCTCTACTAAGCCAATTGACTATCGGGCTCTCCTTGCCCAGCTTTATCGAGGTGACCGGCTCACCTTCTACCAGCCGCTCGGCGTACTGGGAGAGGAAATCCCCATCGCTGGAGAGCAGAAGGCTCGCCTGACTGGCTCCCACGGCTTTCGTCAGCGGCTGCAACATCGCCTCCGCTAACTCTCCAAGGTCCAGAACACTGCTCATCCTCTGAGCAAAAGTAAGCACCATACGCCTGTAGTCATAGCTCTCCCCGTAGAACATCCTGTCCACAATCCTCTGAATAGCCATTCTCAATGGATTGAACAGCCAGGCCATGAAAAGCGCCATGGCAAAGATAGCCGCCAGGTTGGCAGAGGTATTCCATCCCTGGAGAAAGTAGTGCACGCCATAAAGCACGAGCAGGAATGAAGCTGTGACAAAAATGCTTATCAGTGAGTATACAATACCTTTTCTTATCAGCAGTTTCATATCGAGCAACTTGTACCTCATGATGGCATAGCTGATCACCAGGGCATTACCTAGATGCCCAATTTGCTCTATAGGATATCGGGGCAGTGGTGGGATGCTGGTCCTGATGCTAAAAGCCGATAAGAGACCAAAACCGCCCAATAAATAAGCGATTCTATTTCGACTCAGTGGATCGGTTACGGCTCTGTACCTGTGTACTAAAGTAAATACCGATAAAAAGAAATAGGAGGTACCTATAGCCGTCATTAGATATAAAATTTTCCCATAGTTAATATCTGCCATCCCATTGGCTACAGAGACGCTCTCAGGCATGTAGCCTAAAACTGCCAGTGGAATTAATATGAACGCCACAGCCGCATAGCCGAGCTTCACTGCGATGTCATTTTTTCTATCGGCAAAAACGCTGATAAAATGATAGTAGGCAATAACCGAAGATATGCCGCTCACCGCTCCTAGGCTAGCCCATAGGCGCGGTGGCCCTACTAAATCAACGAGAAGTAGAAGGGTGCTGAGGCTCCAGCACATTGCAATGACAACGTAAACGCTAAAAAGCCGGCGTACCCTTGTCCGCGTATCGCGCAATACGCCCACCAACATGGTAGAGTAGACAATGAGGGTCACTAGTAGGATCACAGAATATAAATTCATACCACAGTATGCCCCTTCACGGAGTTATCCCATTGAATTCTATAAATCATTATCCAACTAACGAGAGGATGTTCAATCCTACAATAGTATCAGTTTCAGCAGTACTTACGACATCGCGAAACAACATTTAAATCAACTAGACCACGATAATAATCACCACAGCACTCTTGACCGTACAAAACCCCACATAACTTCACCAAAATGCCCCAAAAAAAACGAGAACGGTCTAATAAACAGAACACATGATCAAATAAGCAAGATAAAGCAATGCCGTAACTATATTTCGATATAGCTTCATTAGTTCCCTTGCTATGTCTTGATACCTATCATGATGTGTCTCCTGGATGGTTCCTCGTGACATATTTGGAAGAAATACCGTGGCAATATAATCTTTAATGTCGGGCTCGACGGGGGTCAAGCGGGGTTTGAGTATCCAAGCTACAGGACCTCAACCTCAATTGCAGCATTTGAGATACTCATATACAGAGGCTTTTAGTTAGATCAGAGCGACGCCTGCGGCCGGTCGTTCTGATATGTATGTTAGTCTTAATACCCCGTTTGGAAGTTAGTTACCTCCAAAGGCCATACCTATAAAAAATATTTCCCAATCAGAATAGCACCTAACTTCAACCTCACCTTACCCATACTTCTAATGATATTTTGCCAATAGGGTCTTCCCACTTTGAGCCCAGCCGCTTGTAAAGCATTCTTAACCCTCTAGTACTAAAGTCATACTACCTTGCATCTTAAAAGCTGGCACTATTGGGTGATGTACAGGTTGTGCTGCTGAGGCTATATTGATGACACATTGGCTTGAGAGAACATACCCTCGACAAACCCAACTTGCGCACTCATGTAGCACTGGAGATAAAGTTATGCCTAGAGCAACAATAATGCTAGTTGGTAGCCAGTCTTCGTTCCGGGCCTTAGTTCGTCAAGCCCTATACCAAGACACTGAGCTTGAGACTACAGAGATACTTGAATGTGACCCGGGCGAGGATGGTAATAACACAATTGTTGAAATCGAAGCAAATTCGCCCGATATAGTCCTACTGGATATCGGATATCCTGTCTTCAATGGGCTCAAGCTAGGCAAGAAAATCGCCCAAGTCTTTCCTAAAACAGGGATAATAATACTCAGTACTAACCCCGAAGAAGATGACAACGAGTTATTCGAGGTTGCCAGGAGCGGGGCAGTAGCCTACCTTAGGGGTAAACATCCTGACGGTGCAGAGCTTATCAAGACAATGAAACGAGTCTCCAATGACGAATATCCCATCAACGATAATATAAGCAACAATCCCAGGGTTGCCTGGCGCATATTAAGGCAGTTCCAGGACATGGCATCAGTTGCACTACACGTAGAGGCAACAACTATTCCTCTTACTCCAAATGAGGGGCGGATTTTGAAACTTATCTCTGAGGGCAATTCAATCAAACGAATCGAGGATATTTGGGGCATTGATGAGCGGAGAATCAAAAATCACGTCAGCAGTATACTACACAAGCTGAATGTAAACGATAGAGCCAATGATATGTTTATTAGGCTACGCAACAGTTCGATCTCCGTTCGTATTGCTCGTGATGGGAACCTATTCATGCTGAATGTCACGCCCAACTCCTACCGACCTCGCCCTTTGCGCGACAGCCTCCACCATACATGACTTGCATTTTATCCAGATATTAACGTTCCCAGACGTTCAGCACAAAGGTCAGCCGCATAGAACCACTGGCGATAAGATGATAAGGAACAGGAGCGATAAGCTATACTATGGGCGTGGTTTGCCCACAACAAGAGACCAGAACTCTCGGACTTTGACCAAATCGAGTTGCTCTAAGTCAAAAATGAGTGCTGACGAGGATATCCCTGGCTGGTATTCATGACCAGGACCAATCGATTTGCAGCAAGGAAAGAACCCTCCGACAAATTGGAGATGATCCGAGGCACACACTCCGTATATATACCGAACTTTATTCGTCATAGCCCACTGATACACGCATCCCAGGAGGACGCCGATTATTCTGAAACCTTCCTCTTTTCCTCTTAGCTCCTTTGGTATCGCGAATCGGGAAATCTCTACAGTATCCTCCTCTTTGCGAATGCAGTAACCCGGAGCAACCAGATCGGCAAAATCCTTCTCTATCATAAATCCACTCTTGGGAAGAATAAGACGACAATATCCTACAAGTTTGCCCGAATCTGTGTAAGCACCAAAGTGAACAGAACTCTGGTCATATTCGTCTATCTCCTGCCCGGTACTATCCAGTAATGACCATCCAAGTTCTTCAAGGAAGATTTTATGTCGGAAAGCAAGAGCCTCACTCATATCACTTTTTTTATCCCAAGCAAGGATTCTCGCCAATAAATGGCCATCTTTCACCTCTATACGGTTTTTCGTTTTTGGCATTTCCCAATACCTCCCTTAACTGACACTGACATCGATAGAACCACAACATCTCTGCTTAATAAATCACGATACGGCTTCCACCAAGAACTTACGATCCAGTAAGTCAATGTATGTATATCGAGGAGCGTTCGCTATCTCTCTTTTTCTTAAAATTATATTGACGGTCTCATTAGCAGCAAGGATTGAAGCTAGTCCAACGCCTATACTGTTAGTAGGAGCAGGCCTTTCTCCAGCGATGATTTCACGCATGATTTCCTCTGCCTCAACTGAGGAGGGCACTGTATATGAAGGTATGACTGGGCAAACTCTTTCCAGAGAGACTTTGGGCTCCTCACAATTGTCTAAGTCTATATCTGGAGGCAGCTTGTTATACTCTTCGAGGGTAAGCCCATTGGGGTCGAAAATCACAACGAGGGCTCCAAACCCTATAGCGCTTGCGAAAATGTAATATATCCCCCTTTGTCGAGCAGCTCTTTGTAGATAGAGGGCCTCCTTGAATAATCCGAAGTCCATCGCATCAACCACCACATCACAACCACTCACGAAAAGGGTGGCATCCCTCTGCGTTCTTGTGCCGGTATCGCTATATTCGATTTTTGCCTGAGGATTTATACCTTTAATATGCATGAATACTGCTTCAGCCTTGCTCTGTCCCAAATTAAGCATAGAAGAACAAAACTGTCTGTTGAGGTTGCTTTGCTCGAAAATCCCTGGGTCGATAATCTTCAAATGACCGATGCCAAGCCTTATCAATCTTTCTGCTAGCAGCCCGCCAATGCCACCCATGCCAGCAATCGCTATAGTTGACCTCCGAAGTTTTTCTTGCTCTGGCTCTGAAAAAAATCCTATATTCCTAGAAAAGATAGACTTATATAAATCGTCCATCGCTTCGCACCCTGTACTCCCTTTTCCCATCATTTAAGCCATCCAGTTGCTTTGAAGCCTCTCTAAATGTTTCTCGAATGGTACTAAAGTATTATGCATTCGTAGGTATATACAACAAATTTAATAATATGTCAAGTTTTGTATGCTATCGTTATATTTTATGTTAAGTTTTAATAAGTACAGCAGCACGATTATTTTTGACATAAACAATTGGACATGATACTTTATGACAAGGGTCTCTGGAAAATTGAGATATAGGCACCACTGCCTTTGCTTGGCCAGAGCGCGCACATTCACATAATCATACTAAAGTCCTAGAGGAAATAAGTACTAAACTCCCATTGTAAGAAAAGTTAAGTATTATTAAAATCCAGTCACAATGAGCTAAGAAAGGATGCAAAACTATGGATACCAGCGATAGCAAGATGAAAGAGATCTGGGGACGGAAGTTCAAAATAGTCAAGAACGGGTTGGACGAAGCCGAGGTATTCTCTTTTATCGGCGGTCTGATAGACCAAAATAACGCTCTCACTAGTAAGCTGGAGCACCTGGATTCACTCACAAAGCTTGCAGAGAGAACAGTAATCGAGGCAAACAAGCAAGCTCAGACTATCAAGAAGGAAGTTGAGGGAAAAGCTAACGCCAGTGCCGCCTCGATCATTGCTGAAGCTGAAGAAAAAGCCAAGAACGAAATAGATAGAATCACCTCAGGGGCTGAGCAAAAAGCAAAAAAGAGCGCAGAAGAGAAAATCACAGCGGCAGAACAGCAAGCTCAATTAATTCTTACAGCGGCGCAAGAGAAGGCAGAATCTATCAAAACAAACGCTGATGACGAAGCCAACAGGATTATTGCCGAAGCCAAACAGAACGCTATGGCAGCAGAACAGCAAGCCCAGGAAATCCTTAAAGCCGCAGAGGAGAAAGCAGAATCAATCAAGGCAAATGCTGAGAAGGAAGCTAACAAGATCATCTCCGAAGCAAGAGAAAGGGCCGAGGACTTGGTAAATGCTAGAGTGGCAAGCGCAGAAAAAGAAGCTCAGAGTATTTTAGAAAAAGCGAGGGCTAAGGCTGAGGAAGAGGCACTCCTTATCAAGCAAAAATCAGAACAACTGCTGAAAAGAAGCAAGAGAATATCTGAGGGCGAGATAAAAGAAAAGCTCAAGAAGGTTTATCAGGGCCTGCTTTCTAGCTTAGAGGACATTGATGAAACTACAGTCATAGCCATTAAGGAGGAGAAGGAAGCCGAGCCAGCTAAACCAGAGCCAACTGTGCATGCAAAAGCGGAAAGGAAAACCAAGGAAGCACAAAAGCAGCCCCCTCCGTCTGAGGAAAAAGTAGAAGTGAAAGAAAGTGCAGCCATTTATGAAGGTATTGTAGAACTAGTTATCCCACCTCCCCTTGGTTTAGACCGAATGCTGCAACTTCACAAGCATCTGAGGAATATCCCCAACATAGAGGTCTTGAATCTGGGAGTTTCTGCTGACAAGAGTATAACAATCAGAGTCAAGCTGGAAAATCCCACCCCACTTCGCAGCATCCTGGAAGGCCTTTCCGAGGTTGGGACAACTGAAGATGCGCCACAAGATGCCGAGATGACTGACTCGACCAAGAAGCCGGGAGAGAAAACACCAGTCAAAAGAATCATAGTGACTACAAAAAAATAGCGAACTACTTGGTCATACCCTTCTCTGTCAGGATAGTTGTTGATAACTCGGGACTGCCCCACTATGCCTGAGACATCAAGTGCCTCGGGCACTAAGGTGCTCACGAAATCTGCAGCCAATTCAGAAATCCATTTGGCGCCCCCGGAAAAGGCCTTCCCCAATGTGTACATCTTGGGTGTTCCGCCATTTATCTTCTTCCACAAGCACACAAAACACTACTAAAGTTCTGCTTAATCAAGTACGAAAACCTTATTGTAAAGCAATACGGATTTCAGCAGAATTAAATAGGGGACCTATAGCAGATAAACCGTAATTGGATGTGAATATCATGGAGAAGGAGCTCTGGGGCCGGAAGTTCAGGATTGTTAATCGCGGCCTGGATGAAGCCGAGGTATCTGCTTTTGTCAGCAGCTTGACAGGGCCGGATAATGGCCTCGTCGAGAAACTGAAGCATCTCGATTCCCTCGTCGGCAACCTGGAAGACAGAGATAACAACCTTACTCAGAAATTAGAACAACTGCAGTCACTTTTCGCCGGCTTTACAGATCGGTTTACCAACTTCCTAGAAAAATTTGAACTGCCCCAATCATCCGTAATGCCTGCAGACAACCCCACAGAGGGCGGCGACAATGAGAAACTGGAGCCCCTGGACTCACTGCTGAAGTTCGCTCAAAAGACAGTAGTTGAGGCTGAAAAACAGGCTGTACTCATCAAGATGGAAATGGTAGAAAAGGCAAACAACGCCGCTACCGCCATAATCAACGAGGCTAGAGAGAAGGCTGAAACAGAAGCGGATAAAATTGTCGTCGAAGCTAAGCGGAGGGCAGAGGAACAAGCTCAAAACATTATCAAAGCGGCAGAAGAGAGGGCTCAAGAAATAACGGCACCGGCAAAGCAGCAAGCTGATCAAATTCTGGATGAAGCTAGACAAAAGGCATCGTCGGCTGAAGAACATGCTCAAATTCTCATTACTACAGCGGAGGAGAAGGCTAGGGCGCGAGCGAACGAGATTACTGCAGAAATCGAACGAAAAGCAGACCAGACAGCACAGGAAAAAATCACAACAGCCCGGCAAGAAGCTCAGGAAATTCTGAAGCAGGCAGAAAGCCAAGCAAGAACTCAGGCTAATGAAATAATAGCTGAAGCTGAGATCAAGGCCAGAGTCAAAGCACAGCAAAGAATCACAGATGCAGAACAGCAGGCCGAAGAGATACCTAAGAAAGCGCAGTACAAAGCAGAGGGAATTATATCTGGCGCAGAGAGGCAAGCTTCCTGGATTATCTCAGAAGCTCAAGAAAAAGCATCGGAGAAAGCCAAGTCAGAAGTAGATAAAATTACTGCCGAAGCCGAGCGGAGAGCAGAACAAAGTTCAAGGGGGAAACTAGCTGAGGCTGAACAGCAAGCTCAAAACATCATCGGAACAGCGGAAGAGAAAGCAAAGGCCCAGGGAGCCGAGATTATCGCAGAAATCGAGCGAAGGGCAGACCATACAGCACAAGAAAAAATCGCAGCAGCACATCAACAAGCTCAGGGCATAATCAAACAGGCAGAAGACAAAGCAAAAACACAGGCCAACGAAATCATCGCTGAATCAGAGACTAGAGCGAAGGTTAGAGCCCAGCAAATAATCGCAGACGCAGAGCAGCAGGCTCTAGAGATCCCTAAAAAGGCGCAAAACAAAGCTGAGGCAATTGTGATAGCCGCCGAAAAACAAGCTTCCTGGATTATCTCAGAAGCTCAAGAAAAAGCATCGGAGAAAGCCAAGTCAGAAGCAGATAAAATTACTGCCGAAGCCGAGCGGAGGGCAGAACAAAGTTCACGGGGGAAAATAGCTAAGGCTGAACAGCAAGCTCAAAACATCATCGGGACAGCGGAAGAGAAAGCAAAGGCCCAGGGAGCCGAGATTATCGCAGAGATCGAGCGAAGGGCAGACCATACAGCACAGGAAAAAATCACAGCAGCGCATCAGCAAGCTCTGGATATTATTAAACAGGCAGAAGACCAGGCAAGAACTCAGTCTAACGAAATTATTGCTGAATCAGAGACCAGAGCGAAGGTTAGAGCCCAGCAAATAATCGCAGACGCAGAGCAGCATGTCGAAGAGATGCCTAAGAAAGCACAGTACAAAGCAGAGGGAATTATATCTGCCGCAGAGAGGCAAGCTTCCTGGATTATCTCGGAAGCTCAAGAAAAAGCATCGGAGAAAGCCAAGACAGAAACAGATAAAATTATTGCCGAAGCCGAGCGGAGAGCAGAACAAAGAGCACAGGAAAAAATCGCTGACGCAGAGCAGCAAGCGAAGAACATCCTTAGCGAGGTGGAAGAGAACGCAGAAAAAACCAGGATGGAAACAGATAAGATTGTTGCCGACGCTGAGAAAAAAGCCAAGCTCAAAGCACAGGAAAAAATCGCTGCCGCTGAACAGCAGGCCCGGGATATTCTGAAACAGGCGGAAAAAACTAAGGAATTAGCAGAGAAGAAAGCTACCAAGATTATCTCCGAAGCAAAGGAAAGCATTTTATCTACTGAACAGCAAGCGCAGGAAATCCTTAAGCAGGCGGAGGAAAAGGCTGAGAAAACCCATGCGCTCGCAGAAAAAGAAGCTACCAAGATTATAGCCGAAGCAAAAGAAAATATTCTGGGAGCAGAAAGTCAGGCTCAAGATATTACTAGAGAAGCGGAGAGGAAAGCACATACAATTCAATTATCGGCCGAAAAAGAAGC